>JAZUKN010000057.1:0-74323 GCA_045643285.1 Eubacteriales bacterium | reverse complement strand
TCCCTCACCCGACTTCGTTGGGAGCTCCCTCCCGGAGGGAGCCTTAGGATGCGCGCAACTTCAGGGGTATGGGCTTTGCCCGAAGCCTTTTGTAATACAAAGGCGAAACTGGCAATAAAACAGAACGATAAATAAGAATTTGACGAGGTGATTGTGATGACGGAAGATAGTTTAATCATAACAATCCAAAAAGTTGATAAAGATACAGAAACAGCAGAAGCATTGCTTGGATTTGTAAAAAGCTTCTCTTGGGAAGAAGTGAAAGAGCATACGGTTCGCGTGATCAAAAATTGGGAGTTTAAGGAATGGGAAACGCCATTCGTAGCAATGGCAGACGGTTGCATTGTCGGAATGGTAACCATTATGGAGTCGGATTATTATCCCTTGCCCGAGATATTTCCATGGATATCAACGCTGTTTGTTTCCGAAGAATATCGCGGCAAGAGGATCAGTAAAAAGCTAATTGATTTTGCAAATGAGTATGCGAAAGGTATTGGCTTTGATAAAACGTATATCCCATCGGTACATATCGGGTTATATGAGAAGTACGGCTACACCTACATAAAAGATATAGTGAATTACGGTGGAGATATTGACCGCTTGTATGCTAAGGAATTAAGATAGTTATTGATAAATTCCAATTTATCGAACAGAACAAACAATCCCCGACAGACTGTAAAAATCTGTCGGGGATTATTATTTGTTTTCTGCGAAGCAAATTTAACTAAACTTCCTTATGAGAAGTTTGCTTTCAAAGGCTCTTTTTCTTTTTGAAATTAAGCTGTGATATCACGATACCTGCGAAGATCAGCAGGCAACCGATGTACGCGAGCGGCTCCATTCTTTCGTGGAGTATTATTGCGCCGAACACCGCTGAAAACACCGATTCTGTCGACAACAGTATCGCGGCTGACGTCGGTTCGGAATACTTCTGCCCGAGCGTCTGGAACGTATATCCGATACCTACCGAGAAGATACCGCAGTAGAGAATCGGGATTATCGATGCTTTGATCGGCTCGATTCCGATGTCTTCCGTGAACAGCGCGCCTATGAAGCTGATTATCGCGCTTGTGAGAAACTGTATCGCCGAGAACCGCAGGGAGTACATTTTTCCGCCGAAACGGTCGATTATCACGATGTGAAGGGCAAATATCACCGCGCACGAGATAAGAAGTGCGTCGCCTTTTGTAACGGTCATGCCGCTTCCGTTCATGCAGATGAAGAACAGTCCGCCGATTCCGAGCAGTGCGCCGAGCCACGAGTTGAGCGCGGTCTTATGACCGAAAAACAGCCCGATGAACGGCACGAAGATCATGTACAGACCCGTGATGAAGCCTGCTTTTCCGGCGCTGTCCGTCAGTCCGATACCGACCTGCTGGATATATGACGCGGAGCAGAGCAGAAAACCCTCGATCACGCCGATTATTACGGTGTGCTTGAGCATCTTTTTGTTGTTCGCGCCTTTCTCGAAGATGAGGATGAGCGGAATCAGCGATACCGCACCGATAAGAAAACGTGAAGCGTTAAAGAAAAGCGGTGTGATCTTTTCGGCCGCGATGCACTGTACCGCAAACGCGCCGCCCCATACGATCGCCGCGATCAGTAAAAAGATTATGCCTTTGGGTTCTGTTTTTTTCATTCATTATACCTGCCCGTCTTGTATATACAACTATTATTATACCATATTCATTTTCATTTTGCAATAGATGTGAACGATTTTATCTTTTCCCATTCTTCTGTGAGGCGCGCGAGGGAATACGCGGCGTTTGCCGGACTCGTCGACGGCAGACAAACGGCTGTGAAGTGCGTCGCCGGCTCGGCATACTGCCTGTAGTATTTTTCGGCGGTGCGTCCGTTAACAAATATAGCACGGATAGGCGCGGTTGAGAGGATGACAGACAAGTCGTTCGGTGTGACGGAGCGGATCGAGCTGTCGGAGCTGCCGTCTATCTCGCAAGACTGTATAACGTCCCACAGCGCGACGCCGTGACGGAGAAGAAACGCGCGTTTTTCATCGACGGAGACGGGTACTTCGTCCTCAAAAACGGCGGACAGCACGCGCCAGAAGCGGTTTTGCGGATGTCCGTAGTAGAAGCCGACCTCGCGTGACTTCACCGACGGAAACGAGCCGAGAATCAGTACGGACGAGTGCGAATCAAAAACGGGCGGAATGGGATGAACCGGCATAGTGTTCGCTCCTTTCGGTAAACTGACAGTATTATTATATCACAAAATAGAAAAAATGATCGACTAAACCGCAAAAAAGACCGGAGGTCATCCGTTTGAGAATACCTCCGGTCAGTTGAGTTATATGTAATTGATCCTGCGGCTGTTTTGCCGATGCCGCGACTTATGCCTCGACCCCTGCGTATGCAAGAAGGACTTTTTCAGCCTCAGCGCACCAGAGATCTCCTGCGGCTTTGCAAATCTTGTCGAGCTTTGCGAACAGCTCGCCGAGAGCGGTACCCTTGTTTTCTTCAGCAGCCTTGCCGAAGTCTTCGATAGCGGTGAGCGGAAGATTTACGTGCGTGTATATGAGCTTCTTTGCGCCCTTGATCTTCGGGAGAGTCATTGTAGTCTCGGCGCAGGCGTTAAGACCGCCGATGTGTGTGATCATGCCTGCCGGGTTGATCGCTTTCTTCTCCATGAGGGAAATGGATTCCTTCATGTCGTCCGTGTTGCCGCCGGATGTGCCGACGATGTGCGTTGCGCCGTAGTGGACGTTGTAGAAGTTGAACATTGCGGAGAACGCGGGATCGGTAGGACCTGCGAAGAAGTTGAGACAGCCGTCACGCGCGAGAAGTGCGTCGCCCATTTCAACTACGGGCTTTACGGGAGCGTATACGAATACGTCGTTGAAACCGTCGCCGCCTGTGAGAGCCTTGAGAGCTTCGACATTGTTTTCGGGCTTCGACGTGTTGATGAAGCGGAGATCTACGCCGTATTTCTTTGCGTCTTCGGGCGGCAGGAGCTTTTCTGCGCGAGCGAGACGTGCGTCGTCAATATCGGTAACGATGAGCAGACGCGGAGCACGACCGCCGTGGATAGCGTAGTCTGCACAACCGAGTCCCATAGGACCTGCACCTGCGAGGATAGCCATGCAGCCGTTTTCTTTTGTACCCATGTCGTGGACGTACTTGCCTGGTGTGGTGTGGTAGTTTGCGTGGTAGCCGCCTACGATGCAGGACATAGGCTCGGCAAGGCTTCCGTAGAAGTATGCGTCGCCGTCGAACGGGAGGAGACAGTCGCAGAGCATTACTTCTTCGGGGAGGATAACGTAAGTGGACGCGCCGCCACAGTATTTGTAGCTGTATCCGGGAGCGGCGAGAGAACCTTTGTAGTTCATAGCCGGCTGGATAACGAATTTGTCGCCGGGTTTGTATTTGTCTGCCCATTTTGCGCCGACCTTGACGAGTCTGCCGCAGAATTCGTGACCGATGATGATCGGGTTTTCCGCTACGTCGTCGGGAACTCTCTTGTGGTTTTTGCCCTGGCAAGCGGCTTTGTACGAGGACATACAAATGCTGTCGGAGATGATCTCGGCAAGTATTTCGCCGTCGGTGATTTCGGGAAGCTCAAATTCTTCCATACGGAGATCCATTTCTCCGTAAAGTCTTACTGCTGTTGTTTTCATTGTGATGCTCCTTTGAATTATGTTAGGTTGAAATTGTTAGTTTGGGTTAAAATAGAATTAATAATGAATAATGAAAAATAGGACAGAGTGAACGAAAGTCTCGCATTTACTTTGCATCAAAGGGGAGTCCAGTGTGGGAAGTGGGCGTAGCGACCTTCCCCCTTTGGCGGGTAGATTGACAAGAAGGTGACGGTCACCTTCTTGTCCGCCGTCCGCGTAGGACAAAACAAATAATTTGAAAACGTCCCCGACGTTTTCTACCTTATGCCGATGTGAAGTATGTGAAGGTCGTTCCGCGGGAGGGGAAACCCCTCCCCTACGGTATACAGGTGTGTGATACCTCGTGCGTAGCCTTATCTTCTTACTTCCGTAAGCCCGATCTTGCGGCGCACCTTCGACATCGTTCTCGCGGCGTCGTGTGCGGCTGCCTCCGCGCCTTTGATCATTACGCTTTCAAGATATGCCTTGTCGGCGGCGAGACGGTTGAACTCCGCCTGAACCGGTGCGAGCGCATCTGCACACGCTTCCCCTACAGCCAGCTTGAAGTCGCCGTAGCCCTTGCCGTCAAATTCTCGCTCGATCTCGTCCATTGCCTTACCCGTGAACGCGCCGTATATCGACATCAGATTCGATACGCCCGGCTTGTCGTCGGAATACTTTACTTCGCTTCCGGAATCCGTGACCGCTCTCTTGAATTTGCGTATGATGACATCCTTCGGATCCAGTATACGCACCGTTGCGTTCTCGTTTTCGTCAGATTTCGACATCTTCTTCGTCGGGTCAGCGAGCGACATGATCTTCGCCGTCGTCTTCGGAATGAACGGCTCCGGAACGACGAACGTGTCGCCGTAGAGCTGATTGAATCTTGTTGCGATGTCTCGCGTCAGCTCAAGATGCTGCTTCTGGTCGACTCCGACCGGCACAAGCTCCGACTGGTAGAGCAGAATGTCCGCCACCATAAGCGACGGATATGTGAACAGCCCCGCGTTTACGTTGTCGGCGTGCTTCGCGGATTTGTCCTTGAACTGCGTCATGCGCGACAGCTCACCGAACATCGTGTAGCAGTCGATGATCCAGCCAAGCTCTGCGTGCGCGGAAACGTGGCTCTGCACGAACAGTGTGTTCTTGTCGGGATCAAGTCCGCAGGCGATATAGAGCGCGAGCGTCTCGTATGTTCTCTTGCGAAGCTCCGCAGGTACCTGACGGACTGTTATTGCGTGCTCGTCGACGACGCAGTAATAGCAGTGGTATTCGTCGGAAAACTCGCTGAAATTGCGGATAGCGCCGAGATAGTTGCCGATAGTAAGCACACCCGACGGCTGAACTCCCGAGAATACGACTTTTTTGTCTTTGTACATAGTAATAAACCGAACCTTTACTGTTTTTTTCCTATTATTCTATTCTAAATTATACTCCCTCGGCGGCGAGAAGTCAAGCGGTTTTCGAGCGATTGACCACTATAAGATAACCGTTATAAGAACGGAAAAGAATTACTCTTGAAATATTCACAAATTCCTGCTATAATCGAAGCATAATGAAACGATCGGAGGACGGTATGGCAGACGAAAACCAAGAAAAATACGAATCGAACGCGGCAAGACGGCTGAAAGCTCTCGGAGGCGACGAAAAAACAGAGCAGGAAGAACCCGTCAAGGTCGATAAGCTCGCAAATTTCTGGCACTACAATAAGGCGAAAATTTTAATCGGCGGCGCGTTTTTCATAATTCTTGCGATCTCGCTCGTACAGCTCATAAATCGGCAGAATCCCGACGTCAGCATCCTCTACGCAGGTCCCGATTATATCACGCCGAACGCGAGCCGTGAGTTTTGCTCGACTGTCGGCCTGCTGACGGGAGACATGAACGGCGATGGGCGCGAATATGTCCGACTCGAAGACCTCGTTTATATGTCGGACGGACAGATCGAAGAATACATCGAAGCCGCTAAAGCCGAAAACGTCGACGCGGCTGTCGATACGCTTAAGAATAAAGAAGTTGCCGACAGATTCGTTTTCGAGGTGTTCGGCGGAGATGCGATGCTCCTCATCCTCGCAGAAGATCAGTATGAAATGGTAAAGGAAGGCGGAGGATTTGAGCGGCTCGATTCGCTCTATGAAACGATTCCCGACGGCGCGATTGACGATTACGGGATACGATTCAACGAGACACAGTTTTGCCGTTTCTTTGACAGCGCAAAGGTGTTTCCGGAAGACGCAGTGATTGCACTTCGCACTATCCCGACCGCATCCGCACTGACGGGAAAAAAGCGTTACGAAAAACTTCACGCCATCGCAGAAGAAGCATTCAGAAAAATAGTGGACTTCAAATTCCCCGAAGGATACGAGGAAAAGTTAGAAGAGTGAAGTTATGGAGAGCAAGCATAACAAAAGCATTGTTCCGACTGCAAAGATGCTCAGAAAAAACATTTATGGTATGATTTTCTAAGTACCTATCCTGTTCGCTTTTCTCGGGAAAAGTACTCGGGAGATACATCGTTGATTTTTACTGTGCCAAAGCCAAACTTGTAATTGAGCTTGACGGTCGACAGCACGAAACTGCCGATGGCAAGCAATACGATGAGGAACGAACAGCGTTACTTGAACAATACGGTCTTACAGTCATCCGATTTGCCAACAGCTACGTGAACACAAATTTCAAAAAAGTGTGTGAATATATTGACGAGCAGGTTTCACAATCCCTCAGTCAACTTTGTTGACAGCTCCCTTTACACAAGGGAGCCTTAACGTGAGACTTAATCAAAGCCTCACTTGATAAAAGTCGTGATGTGGGATAATAATACTTTGATGTAATGGTGAACAATCCCTCAGTCAACTTTGTTGACAGCTCCCTTTACACAAGGGAGCCTTAGCGTGAGACTCAATTTAAGCCTCCCTTGTGCAAAGGGAGGTGGCGCGGCTTGCCGTGACGGAAGGATTGTCACAACTGAATCAAAAAATCACGCCATTTCGACGTGATTTTTTCTTTTTTACAGTTGCTTGTCTACCGGGAACAGCAGCTTAAGCTGATTTATTCTCGACTGGTACGCCGCCTGCTGCCTGTCGGCAAGAAGTACCTGACGGATCTCGTCTTTCGCTTCGCCGAATGGGATCGTTCCGCCGGCTTTTTTGGAGTTGAGACGGATGATGTGCCAGCCGAACTGCGTCTTCACAGGCTCCGACAACGCGCCTTTTTCCATTGCCGCGCAGGCGTTTTCAAATTCCGGCACCATCTGACCGTGACCGAACTCGCCGAGTGCGCCTCCCTCTTTGCCCGACGGACACGAGCTGTACTCTTTCGCCGCGTCCTCGAATGTTACCTTGCCGGACTTGATCTCGCCGAGAATCTCAACTGCTTTTTCTTCGCTGTCGACGAGGATGTGGCTTGCGTCGAACGTCTCACCGGAATCGAATTTGTCGGGGTTTTCGTCGTAGAATTTCTTCACGTCGTCGTCGGATACGCGGACCCTTTCGACGGACTTCTGAATGGCATAGTTCGTCAGCATATCGTCCTTGACACGCGCAAGCTGTTCCTTGAAGTCCGGCTCTCTTTCCATGAGATTCTTTTTCGCGTCCATGAGAAAGAGCTTGCGTGCGATGAGATTGTCGAGCAGTGCCGCTCTGCCTTCGGGTGTGTTGTACGCCTGACCGCGCTGTCCCATTTGCATGAGCGCCATTGTTACGTCAGCGTCCGTTATCGGCTGACCTGCTACCGTTGCGAGGATTTTTCCCTGAATGTTGTCCATATTTGTGTTCCTTTCGGTTTATTATAATCAAGTTTTTGCGGCTTTCATCATCAGCTTCACGGGTACGAGCTTTGCGACGAGCCTGTAGAATTTGTAGAAGAAAGTCGGTGTCCAGACCGAGCGGCCTTTTTTCGCCGCTTTGAGCGCACCGCGCGCCACTTTTTCGGGCGAGCAGTACGGAAGACGGTCAAAAGCTTTCGACTGTCCTTTGATACCGCCGGCGACGATAAAATCCGTGTCCATGGGCCCCGGGCAGACCGCAGTCGACGTGATACCGCGCTCTTTCAGCTCTTCGCCGATGCCGAGCGAGAACGCTGTCACGAACGATTTTGTCGCGCTGTAGACAGTCATGCGCGGATTCGGGCAGAACGACGCTATCGACGAAATGTTGATTATCTTCGAGCCGCGCACCATGTACGGTACGGTGAGATGCGTCACCGCCGTAAGACCGCCGAGGTTTAAGTCGATCATAGCGGACTGCCTCTCCAGCTCACCTTCGCCGACATTGCCGAGGAATCCGCATCCGGCATTGTTTATAAGCAGTGCGATTTCCGGTTTGAGCATATCGTATTCGCGCTCGAGCAGTGCGTAGCTCTCCTTTGACGAGAGATCGAGCGGAAAGATCTTTACATCCGCTCTCGTTATGATTTTTGCGGCGTCTTCGAGCTTTTCGCGGCTGCGGGAGATGAGCCAGTATTCTTCGATTTCGGGAAAATACGTCGGGATCGCACGGAGAAATTCCCGTCCGAGTCCGGCTGACGCACCCGTTATCACAGCTGTTTTTTTACCCATAGTTCTTTTCCTTTTTGTTATATCAGACAAAAACGAACTGCACGAGCAGCATATATGTAAGCGTACCGGCAGCCATTGAGAGCATCATTTGCTTTTTCCAGAGGTGTACGCCCGTCGTGACTGCTACGCCGATAAGCTCCGGTATGCCGTGAGAGCCCGACAGGATCGAAACATCTTTCAGAGAGTAGATCAGAAGCATTCCGAACACCGCGCCCGGCAGGACTTTTCCGAGGTACTGCACGAATTTCGGCGTCGGTTTTCCGGCAGGGAAGAGGATGTACGGCAGAAACCTCATCGACAGTGTACCTACGGATATTGCGGCAACCGTTATGAGTAACTGAGCAGTCGTCATTTTGTGTCTCCTCCTTCGGATGCAGTGTGCGCGAGCAGTTTTTTCTTCGGTTTTGCGGCTTTTGCGGCAACTTCGAGCTTGTACGCCTCGTTTATCTCAGCCATTTCGCCGAGCGGCTTTTTGAAGAGCGTCAGCAGTGCGAGAATGATGAGCATTGTCGGGATGAGAAAGTTGTCCTTGCCGAAAATGAGCAGGCACGCCGTCGCTGAGACGATACCGATAAGCTCGCTGTAGTATTTCTTTTCGGTGACGCACTGTTCAAGAAAAATGACGATGAACATCGCCGTCACGACGAACTCAAGCCCTTTTGTGTTGAACTTGATGAGGGATCCGCAGAACGCGCCGAAAAGCGAGCCGGAGATCCAGTAGAGGTGGTCGAGCCACGATACGAAGAGATAGTACCAACCCTTGTCGACGTCCGGCGGAACGACCGACTGGAAGTTGATCGAAAAAGTTTCGTCAACTGAGCCGTATATGCAGAAGAACTTCTTCCAACCGAGATCCTTGTATTTGTCGAGCAGGGAAATGCCGTAGAAGATGTACCTTGCGCCGATCATGACAGAGAGAAGAATTGCTCCGAGAGGGTCGAACGCCGCGGCTAAGATGTCGACGCCGATAATTTCGGCAGTGCCGGAGAAGATTACGACCGTCATGATGAACGGGAGCCAAAGGGGAAGGCCCTTGACATTGAGATAGATGCCGTAGGTCATACCGAGAAACGCATAGCCGGCGAGGACGGGGAGCGTTTTCGGGAAAGCGGCGATGAATGCTTTTTTGATTTTATTGTCGTGCATGATAAAGTCCTCGAAAAAATAGTACCCCTTATTATACAGCAGGTTTTCGCGTGCGTCAAGCGAAAGGGGAAAAACGTTTGAAACGTTTTTGAAAGAAACTGTTTTCTGCGGCTACGCGCGGAACCGCACGTTATTTCTTCCGGCGAAGAATTGTCACGGCTGCGCACGGAATATCGTTTTCCACCGTAGGGGAGACCATTGGTCTCCCGTCTGGCGATTTGCACATACTTCACATAGGCAAGAGGAAGAAAACGTCTCAGACGTTTTCTTCCTCTTCTATATATGTTATAGCTTTCTTTATTTCTTTCCCGAAAGAAAAACAAGATCCCTCACTTTTTCGTGAGGGACTTTTCGTTTCTCTGTTACAGCGCTTTTCTGATCGCTTCGCGGTCTTCTTCCGAGAGAGACGCGGACTTCAGTAAGTCGATTATCAAATCCGCCGCTTTTCCGTCGTAAACGCGCATAAGAAACGCATTCGTTTCAGCCGCTACGGAATCGCCGAAAGACGGGATCGGCGTGTACTTGTATACACCCGTTGATTTGTCGATCGAGACTGCACCTTTTTCCGAAAGGCGAATGATGAGCGTACGGATCGTTGTATCGCTCCAGCCCGTCGGTTCGGAAAGCTCCGTTACGATCTCGCCGAGCGTCATGCCGCGCCCGTGATCTCCCGTGCCTTTCCACAGAACTTTCATAATGTTCCATTCGGCTTCCGAGATCCTGGCTGTTTTTCTTCTGCCTCTCATTTTATAGTCTCCTTACACGTTCATTTAATATAAATGTTTGTACATAATTAAACAAAATGAAATAAACACCAATCCACTTTACTATAAAAATTATATAAAATGGTGAAGTATTTGTCAATTATCAACTCAAACAATAAAAATATACATCTTTTGGTGAATATTCATAGCACAAATGTAGTTAAAAGTATAAATGAAGTTATTTTTGCAAGGGAGTGGTCAAAAAAAGAAAACCACTTCAAGTGAAGTGATTTTCCTTTATGTGTATATTAAGTTACTTCAGCATTTCCTGACCGCCGGTTACGGGAACAGCCTGTCCTGTCTCGTACTTCTGGTTGATTATGTAGAGCACGGCTTTTGCGACGTCTTCAATGCGGCATCCGCGTCCGAGCGGTACTTTCGACGTGTAGAACTTGCGCACGTCTTCAACGCACGTTGCACCCGGGACTTTGCCTGCCTTGAGGTACTGAACGAACAGTCCCTTTTCGGGGTCGGACCACAGAGGACCGTCGAGGAAGTTGCCGGGGCAGACCGCGTTGACCTTGATGCCGTAAGGAGCAAGCTCCATGGCGAACGACTGCGTCAGACCTATGCCGCCGAACTTCGAGCCGGCGTATGCAAAGTTTTTGTTGGAGCCTGCAAGTCCCGACTTCGAGTTGATCTCGATAATGTCAGCCATGTATTCGGGAGCGGCGGCGCGCTGTAACTTCATGACGGCGGATGCGTACTTCGTGCAGAGGAAGTATGCCGTGTAGTTGACGGACGCGACAAGCTCGAAGTTCGATTTTGTCATCTCTTCAAGCGAGCCGGAGCGGACGATACCTGCGTTGTTAACGAAAATATCAAGGCCGCCGCCGAGGGAGAGCACTGTGTCGCGGAACATCGCTTTGACGGATTCTTCGTCGGTCACGTTGCCTGCTATTGCGATAGTCGGAACGCCGTATTCTTCTGCGATAGCGTCGGCTGTCTTCTGCGCTCCTGCCGCGTTCATGTCGGCAATAACAACGGATGCACCTGCGGCGGCAAGATTGCGTGCGATACCTTCGCCGAAGCCCTGCGCGGAGCCGGTGACGAGCGCGATTTTGCCGGAGAGCGGCTTGTCTGCGTTTGCGGAAAGGGATACTTTCGAGCGATAGCTCTCGACTTCCCAGTTCACGATGAATTCTTCAAGCTCTTTTGCCATGTGGCGGACACCGCCGAAGTTTGCGGCGTAGTCGGATACTGCCATTGCGTCTGCCCAAACGTCTGCGGCGATCTTCGCTTCCTTGACGTTTGCGCCGAGAGCGAACATACCGACGCCCTTTGCGAAGACGATCTTCGGAGCGAATCCGCGGCGTTCTTTCAGTTCAGTAAATGCGGCTTTGATTCCGTCGACTGAGAAATCCTCGAGGAAGAGCGGCTCAGCCTTGCAGTAAACGATGTGATCGGGAGAGAGCGGATGTTTCAGCACGGAGAATGCCTCAGCCGATTCAGCGTACTTCATTACTTCTTTGTTTGCCGTGAAGTGGACGTATGCCGTGCCGTTTTCATTGTAGAGCAGACGGAGAACCGGCGCGATCGTTGCGGCTGTCTCTGCGTCATACTGTTCTACAGATGTAAAATCTGGCTGAGCTTTGAGCTGTTCATTGAGCTTTGCCATAAATCCGTCAACAAGTGCGTCGAGTGATTTTTCGTCGTCTGCCGCGAAGAAGATGCCGTGATTCTGGAGGATGACGACATCGGCGTCCTTGCCGGTTTTCATTTTTGCGTTTGTGAGGGCTGTTCTGCACCTTGACGCGAGTATGTAGCCGGGCTCGCATTCGTCAACCCATACGGCGTTCGGGAAGAGCGCCCCAGCGGCTTCCTTGCCGCTCTTGGAGCAAGTGAGACCGTTTACCTTGGTCGGGTGGACGTGGAGAACGTATTTTTGCGGGAAGAGATTGTGGAGAAGTGTCTCGACTGACGGGCGTTTCGAGTTGCAGTCTGCGCGGGAAGCCATGAGGTCGGCGAGGACTTCGCTTTCACGTGCGGCGGTGTCGGTGGAGTAGTTTTTCTGCCAGATAGCGTCGAGCTTTGCGCGATCCATACGGACGAAACCGTCTGCGGTGATCGTTGCGAGGGAAGTGCCGCTTCCCTTGACGAAGAGGTATTCGCCCTCTTTTGCGGATGTGTTGCCGCCGCCTGCGAGGACGAAGCCGTCCGTCTTGCCGTAGCGGTTCGAGAACTTAACGAGTGTTTCGAGTGACATGGTTTTATCTGTCCTTTCGTAAAAAATGCTTTTTTTATTTTTCTATTTTTGTTTTGTTGTAATTCATTTTTTGAGTAAAGGGGAAGAAAACACTTCGTGTTTTCGATTTCATGGTTTCCGCTACGCGCGGGGCGGACAAGAAGGTGACCGTCACCTTCTTGTCAATCTACCCGCCAAAGGGGGAAGGAGCAAGCTCATTCCCCCTCTGGACTCCCCTTTATTACAAAGTGAATGCAAATTTTTTTGATCACTTTGTCTACTTCTTTCATATTCATTTTACTTCTTACTTTAATTCTTCGTATCCGCCTATTTCAGCGTATACTTCTATTCTCTCGTCCATTGACGGAAAATTTTTCTTTGTTTCATCGGAGAACATCGCTTTGGTTATGTCTTCGGTCGCCGCTTTTTCGTGACCGATCAGCGCATACGTTGCTTTTCTGAGGTGCGCGTATGCCGGATCGGCGAGGGCGGGGCAGATGAACGACTGGCGCGGAGAGTTGATGTCCTCGCCGGATATCTCGAACAGTCCTCTGTCGTGGCACATTCCGATGAGGCGCGCAAGCTGTTCTTTCGTGTTTCTCGACGGCATATACGTTACCGCAGAAAAACCGCAGTCCGCGAGCGTGTCGAACACATCGGGGAGGAAATCGTCCTCGAATTTCTGCGC
This sequence comes from Eubacteriales bacterium, assembly GCA_045643285.1. Taxonomy (GTDB): domain Bacteria; phylum Bacillota; class Clostridia; order Oscillospirales; family CAG-272; genus UMGS1696. Next base: position 61,373 of record JAZUKN010000057.1, on the reverse strand, counting down.
TTTCTTGTCGCCTGTGGGGGATTCGCCCACGTCGCCGAGATATGCGTAAGCCGAGATCGCGCCCAGCTCTTTTGCAAGCGCGGTGAACTCGCGGATGTTGATGCACTCGTCGGTCGCAGGTATGTAGAACTTCTCGACGAGATGACCTTTCAGCACGCCGAGGATGTCGTATTCGTAGAAACTGTCGGGGGCAGTGAGGAGCTTGTCCCTTACCTTGTCGCTCATCTTCGCGCCGCAGAGACGGTCGATGAAATCGCACGCCGCCGCTCTGTCGGGGTATGCCGCGACGATCTTTTTCGTGAGCCCGAAGCAAATATGCCGCTCGGTGACGCTTCCGCCGAAGTCCGCCATGGAGAGCGGATATACGTCCGTATCAAAATCGAGAACAATACCGAACGGGGAAGTCAGCTCCGTGATCTTTTCGCACATTTTTTTGTTGCGGATGTTTCTCTTTTTTCTCAGACCGGCGAGAACGGCTTCCGCTTTGTCGATATTCTGATGCGGTATGCCGTGCATCGCAAGGTACGCGCACGAGTGCTGGTCGGGGTTGTTGATACGCTTGCCGACGAGCGGTGTTCCGTCGACGTTCACGCGGCATTCAAAACCGCAGGTGATAGGCATACCCATGATCGCACCGGCTTCGATGAACTCACGCATACCGCCGACGGAGTCGTGATCCATGATACCGGCAGTGCCGAGTCCGGCTTTCCATGCGTAGAAGACGGCGGACGTGGGTGTATATGGCGAGAACGAGTAGCAGGTGTGGATGTGGTTGTTAACAAAGACGGTTTTCTCGGGCGTTTCTATCTCGCCTGAGTCGATCTTCGCTTTCAGTCCGCGCAGTGCGTCAAGACGCGCCTCTGCCGGAATATCCGTGCGGCTGATCTCGCGCAGAAGTTCACTTTTGTCCATAATGATACCTCTTTTATGTAATTATATTTTATTCCGGTTCTTTTCCGTAAAGGAAAGCGTAAGTCGAGCGGTATTTCTTCACTTTTTCTGCGGCTTCCGGTGAATCAAAGTCGTAAAGCCTTATTCTTTCCGCTCTCAGCATGACGTTTTTCGGTGTTTCTTCGGGGTCGATCAGCTCCGTTGCGTCCGTTTTGTAGCCCTCGGATTCGAGTTTTAAGAGCCGCAGTGCATCCGTTGCCGCGTCGCAGAGCTTCTGACGGAGAATGGGACGGCTTCCGATAAAATCAAGCGTCGGGCAGTCCATCTCGCGGTTCATCTGATGATGACAGCACGGAGTCGAGAGTATCATATCCGCGCGGTTTTTTGCGGCGAAGTCGAGAACGATGTCCGTCGCCGTATCGCAGGCGTGGAGAGAGATCACAAGATCGGGCTTTTCTTCGGGTACGAAGTCGTTTATGTCCATTGCGTAGAACTTAATCCCGTCCATGTGAGCCGATTTTGCGATACCCGAGCAGTATTCCATAACGCTCGCCTTGAGATCGACACACGCCATTATCACATCCCGTCCGCATATCTCGGTCAGCACATGATAGCACGCGAACGATAGATAGCTTTTTCCGCAGCAGAGGTCGCAGACGTACAGCGTGCCGTTCTTTTTCAGTTTCTTTTCAGCGTCGCAGATGTATTCCGCAAAACGGCAGATCTGTCTGAATTTCGACTGACGCTTGTCGTGTACCCGTCCGTTTTCGTCGGATACGCCGAGAGAAAAGAGAAACGGCTCGCTCCCGTCAAGTAGGTGCTTTTTCTCGCGGTTATTCGACAACTGTAGAACTGTTTTCTCTCTGCCCTCGCCGATCTTTCCTTTTTTGAGGAGCGTCACCGCGCCTTTTTTCGAGATCATCAGAGACGCGCTTCCGCCGCTGTCGTTGAGATCAGCTTTAGTGTAAATATCAAACAGCCGTGCGATCTCTTCCGAGAGGAAAGCGAGCTTCACGTTTTTCTGCGATACTCTGCCCTCGGTGAGCGAAGTTTCAAACTGCACGACGTCTTCTCCGGATACCGAGCGGAGAGTTCCTTTCGCTTTGAGCATATCTCCGACTTTCGGAGAGTGAAAAACTATATTGCATAGCGTTCCGGCAGTCGCGCTTTTTTCGGCGAGAGATGCGAACGCTTTTATCTTTTCGTCAGTCATTTCTGTTTGTCCGTTTTTACTTCTTCAAACGTTTTTTTCGATTTATTAAAGGTGAATTTGCCTTCTCTGCCGTCGCTGATGCGTTTGATGTTCGGGATGTGCTTCACTACGATGATCACCGCGATTATCAGGCATACCATTGTAACGAACGCTTTGAGACGGCTGTTTTCGTCGATCAGTATACCACCCTCGACCGCTGTCGCCTTGTAGAAACGGCTTGCAAATATCGGAAGAGTCGCGCCGCAGATGAAAGACGCGAGGGAGATATATTTTGTCGTGAATGCCGTCACCATGAAGATGACGAACAAGACGAGGAATATCCTCCAGTCGAGCACGACGAGAGTTGCGGTGAGGCAGACTATCCCTTTGCCGCCGCGGAAGTTGTGGTAGAGCGGAAAGACGTGACCGAGTATCGCACCGAGCGCACCTGTCCACGCACCTAGATAACCGTACAGCACCCAGCCGATGAGGACTGCGGCGACAGTCTTCACAAAGTCTCCGACGAAAGTGAGATACGCTGCCTTTCCGCCGTAATTCCGCATCATATTCGTAAAGCCGGCGTTGCCGCTTCCCGATTTGCGGATGTCTTCACCGTACATTCTCTTTGAGAAGATGAGCGCGAAGTTCACGCTTCCGAGAAGATAGCCGATAAACAGTGAGAGCGCAAGAAACGCGAGCATTACGGGGAACATCAAGGCACCGTCCTTCCACAGGAAAGTGCCTATCACGCCGATGTGGTTGAGGGAATAGCCTGTTTCGTTACCAAAAAGAAAATAGAGCATTGTTTTTTCTCCAAAAAAAGGGGGGATGTGGGTTTATTCGTCGTCGTTTTCGCCTTTCTGGCGGATTATCAGCTTGACGGGCGTGCCCTTGAAGCCGAACGTTTCGCGGAGACAGTTTTCGATATATCTCTGATAAGAGAAGTGGAAGAGTTCCGCGTTGTTGCAGAAGATGACAAACGTCGGCGGTGCAACGGACGCCTGAGTCATATAGTATATCTTCAGTCTTCTGCCCTTGTCGGACGGCGGCTGAACGCGGGAAACTGCGTCTGCCAGCACGTCGTTGAGCATACCCGTGGAGACGCGCATCTTCGACTGGTTGTTGACGTAGTTTATAAGCTCAAACAGCTTGTCGACTCTCTGTCCGGTCTTTGCCGAGATGAACATGATAGGCGCGTAAGTCATATACGACAGCGCGGTTTCGATGTCCTTTGTGAACTTGTTCGTCGTTGAGTTGTCCTTGTCGACGGAATCCCACTTGTTCACGCAGATTATCGACGCTTTGCCGGCTTCGTGTGCTGTACCGGCGATCTTTTCGTCCTGCTCGGTGATGCCCTCGTTCGCGTCGATCATGATGAGACAAACGTCTGCACGGTCGACTGCCATTTTCGCGCGCAGCACGCTGATCTTTTCGACCTTGTCGTCAACTCTCGACTGACGGCGGATGCCTGCGGTGTCGATGAAATTGTATTTTCCCCAGTCGTTCTCGAACTGCGTGTCGATAGCGTCGCGCGTCGTGCCGGGAATGTCGGACACGATACATCTGTCGCTTCCGAGCACGCGGTTTACGAGAGACGATTTTCCGGCGTTCGGCTTGCCGATGACTGCGACGGAAATGATGTCGTCGTCTTTTTCTTCCTCTTCAAATTCGGGGAGCGCCTCAAGCACCGCGTCAAGAACGTCGCCGCTTCCGCTTCCGTGAAGGGAAGAAATGGCTATCGGGTCGATCTTGAAGCCAAGCTCGTAGAACTCGTAGAACTCCGGCGCAACGTCGCCGATCCTGTCGGATTTGTTGATAACGGGGACGACGGGCTTGCCGCTCTTTTTGAGCATGACGGCAATATCCATGTCGTCGGCGAGCAGTCCCGTGCGGATGTCGCACATAAAGATGATAACATCGGCTGTGTCTATCGCAAGCTGTGCCTGCTCGCGCATTTTCTTCAGAATAAGGTCGTCAGTCTTCGGCTCGATTCCGCCGGTGTCGATGACCGTGAGCTTTTTGCCTCTCCACTCGCACTCGCCGTAGATACGGTCGCGCGTGATGCCGGGGCTGTCTTCGACTATTGCACGCCGCTCACCGATGAGCTTGTTGAAAAGCGTGCTTTTGCCAACGTTCGGGCGTCCTACTATTGCTATGATCGGTTTTGACATGATATATCCTGTCCTTTTTATTATTAGCGTATTTTTCAAAGAATAACTGAAATCATTCGCCTATTATCTTTTCGCAGAACTCCGCGCCGTCGTTTTCGGTGAATTCTACAGGCACGCCGAGCATTTTTGACAGCTCTTCGGGAGTTGTTCCGTCGAGGAACAAGTCACCCTCTGAGCGGAGCATCGTGCGTGATAGATAAAGCACATCTCCGAGCGGCTTTCCCGACAGTCCGGCGAGAAGATCTTTTCCAGTGAGCAGTCCCGTGACGGTCACTTCACCGCCGAAGAACGTGTTTTTGACGGGGTAGATGTGTATTTTTATCTGCGGAAATTTTTCATTGACTTTATTGCAAAGTGAGCTTATCAGCTCATACGCCGCTTCACCCGTTGCGACGGATATTTCGCGCGGTTTTATGCCGTCTGTGCTGTCGTATGTGCCGAACAGGGACAAAAATTCGTCTCCGAACGACGTGAGCATTCCGACGCCGTTTTCGATCTGCGTGTATTCGCCGTAGAAGTCGCCGCCCGGCAGTGGAGTGCCGCTTTTGACGAAGAACTCGTCGGAGGCGAAGAACATCCGCTCCGGAAGCGTGTTGTTGAAGCTGTCGACCTGCTTTATGACGGCGGCGCATTCGTCCGCGGTGAACGGTTCAAGCGGATAGAGCCCGTCGCGGTGTCCCGTAAGCCCTGCCGGAACGACAGACACGCTGTCCATCGCCGGATAAAAAGCCGAGAGGTCGCGCATCGTGCGGTCAAGCTCGTCCCCGTCGTTCAGTCCTTTGCACAGCACTATCTGTCCGCGAAGAGTGATACCTGCGTCGGCAAGGCGGCGAAGATACGCGAGAACATCGCCGGCGCGCTTGTTCTTCATCATCTTAACGCGAAGCTCGGGATTTGTCGTGTGCACGGACACGTTCACCGGCGAGATGTGCATCTCGATTATTCGGTCGATGTCCGCGTCGTGCAGATTTGTCAGCGTGATGTAGTTTCCGTGGAGGAACGATAGACGGCTGTCGTCGTCCTTGAAGTAGATAGTTTCGCGCATCCCTTTCGGGTTCTGATCGATGAAGCAGAAGACGCACCCGTTTTCACAGCGGTGCTTCTTGTCCATGAGGGGCGTGCCGAACTCAAGACCGATGTCGTCGTACTCGTCTTTTTTGATCTTTACGGTGACAAGCTCCGCGCCGCGGTGGAGCAGAAGCTCGACTTTTTCGTCTGCGAGACGGAAGCGGTAGTCGAGTACGTCGTTTATGTCTCTGCCGTTGACGGAGATGAGGATATCGCCTGTTTTTATTCCTGCGCGAGCGGCGCGTGAGTGGGGAAGCACCCCTGTTATCTCGACCATGATCCCGTCTCCTTTCGGCGTGTTTGCGGATAAACATATTTTTCCCTTTTAACCTATTTTATATTATACTCCGAAAATGTCGGAAGGTCAACGGGAAAAGGAAAAAACCTAAGCGGTTTTTTGCAAATACGTTTTTGCGCTTTGCACAAATTTTGCGGCTTCGCGTGAACTTCACCTGTATGCCGTAGGGCAGTGCGTATGTATACGCGTTACTCCTGCCGCCGAACGATCTGCACACTCTTTACATCGGCAAAAGGTAGAAAACGTCGGTGACGTTTTCAAATTCATCTTTTTGTCCGGCATATGTATACGCGGCGGACGGCGGACAAGAGCGTTATTCGACGCTCTTGTCAATCACCGAACCAAAGGGGGAAGGACTTCGTCAATTCACGCCTACCGACTTCGTAAACGAAGTCGTCGAGATGCTCCGCATCTCGGTTGGAATCTCCCTTGTCACAAAGCGAGTGCGACGTTTTCGAGGATTTAGATCGTTAATAATAGCGCGCTGCCGCTCATTATAAAGTATAACATAATCGTTAATAAATGATTAGATAATAATAGATTTGCAATTACTTTGCAACAAAGGGGTTCTTAGGGGGAATAGAGCGCAGCGACCTTCCCCCTAAGCGCGGTGATTCACAAGAGCGTCGCGGTACGCTCTTGTGCGCCCCCGCGCGTAGCGGAAAAACGAATCCAAACGTGCGGTTTGGATAAATACCCGTCTGCCCACTTGTAAACAAGTTAGGATAATAAAAACGTCTCTGACGTTTTCTCTCTTTCTTTGCCAAAGAAAAAAGGGAATACAAAAACCGCGGAGGTTTTTTCTTCTCTCCGCGGTTTGCCGCTTTATTTTATGTACTTCTCCTGCCGTGCGTACCATTCGAGTATCCCGTCGACTATCCCGTCTGCCGCGCGGTTTACCCCTACCTCCGTCGTCATCAGCTCGTATTCCTCCGCGCTCGTCATATATCCGACCTCGATCAGTGCCGCCGGGAATTTCGGATTGCGGCACATCGCAAGCATCTGATAGCGCGAATCTTGCCACATTCGCCCGAGCGCCTCCGCCACCGATTTCGATACACATTCCGCGAGCATCGTTCCGCCGTCCATGCACCATAGCCCGAGCGTGCCGTGCGTGCTTCGTATGTCTTTCGTGTACTCGTCCGAGTTCTGATGAACGGACACGCACAAGTCCGGCTCAAGCGCTTCGAGATACTTCATCCGCCCGTCGTTCCCGACAAGTGAAAACGTGCTGTCGTCGCTTCTCGTTAGCCTCACGTCCGCGCCGAGAGACGAGAGCTTTTTCTCCGCCGCAAGAACGACTGCAAGGTTTACGTCCTTTTCGTCAGCCCGTCCGCCGAGAGTTTTCATGCCGACCGCACCGCTGTCTTCTCCTCCGTGACCTGCGTCAAGTACGATGATTTTTCCCTCAAGCGGTTTTTCCGCCGTCGCGTCTATCTTCACGGGATCGCGCAGTGTCACGACGATCTCGCCGTCGCCGTACATGAGATCAAACCCATAGAAGTTGTCCGTGTCATAGAGCGGGAACGAATATCTAACCTTTTTTTCGAGTCGTATCACGTCGCACGACTCAAAAAACGGATTCTCGCCGATCTCCGCGTCTGCTGAGTTTTCCCCGTCCGCGTTGTAGAACGTCACGACGAACGAATCTCCGTCGATACATCCGTTGTATGGCATACTGTCAGTCGCACGGAAGACTATACTTGTCCGCTCGCCGTCGTCCGACACCTTCACCGACTCAATTCTACATTTGTCGCACAATTTCGGATCGTCGATCTCTTCCATGGCGCTTTCGTAGACATAACCGCCCATGCGGAGGTGATAGAATCCGTCAGAGAGCGCGTCGGCGTAGTCGGTCATTCCGGCGGACTGAACGGTGTAGTCGTTGTAATATAAGCTGTTTTCGGTGATTTTCAACTCGGTGTAGTCCTGTTTCGCACGGACGCACAAGCTCGCACCTTCGCCGAGGATGCGCACGCGCCCACCGGTTTTCGTCGCTGTGCCGTCCTTGTGCTCGACTGTCAGAATGATGTTTCCGCAGTCGGTCACAACTCCGTCCGGGGAGGACGGAAGCGAGATCTCCGCACCGTACAGCACACAGGCATAACCCTTTCCGCCGGGTACGGGATCAGTGAGCCGTTTCAGTTTTGTTGAGATACCTCCGACGGACGCCGTCACCGTGCTCCCGTTCGGCGCGTAGCACTGCACCCACATAGTGCCGTCGGATGTCGCCGTGTCGGTCATTGGATAAATGTTCACGGCGTCCACCGTGTCGGAATACACGCCGGTTTTCTCCGTGACTCCGTCGTATGAGGTCTTGTATGTGATTTTGTATTCGTATTCTTTCCCGTTCTGCGTGAAGACGAAAACGTTCTCGCCCTCCGTGAGATGCAGATATGTGCTGAAATAGCCGCTTTTCGTCATGCTGATCGGCTCGCCGCCCATTGTGAGCGGATAAGCCGGATCGCACTGCCCGAGGAGGAACGTGCGGTCGTTATATGTGACGGAATCGTTTTCGGGGGATGAGAACGTGACAGGCGAGCCGGTCGACGAAATGCCGGTGTAAACGATCTCGCCCGACCATACTTTTTTAAGCTCGTCAGACGCGCCGCGGACGTTATTTTCGAGCACGCTGTAGCCGTAGCAGGCGCTTCCGTAGTACTGCTTTTCGGAGCGCGAGTAGACGATCTGCTCCGTGATCTCGCCCTCAGGGTATTTCCAGTCGCCGTTGTACTGATGAAGCGCGTGGGAGACGATCAGCTTTACACCCGTTCCGTCGAGCTTGGCGTTCCACCAGCGAAGAACTACATCATACGGCGAGGTTTTGTTTGTAAATTCCCAATAAATCTGCGGCGAGAGGAAGTCGATATATCCGCCCTTTACCCACGCGAGCGCGTCGCAGTAGAGTGAACTGTACGCTTCAAGGTTTGCGGTGTCGCTTCCGCCGTTCTTGCCGTTGTTGTTCTGCCATACGCCGAACGGTGCAACGCCGAACACGCAGTCTTTGTCCGCTTCATGAACGGCTTCATAGCAGGCGCGTATCATTTCGTTGACGTTCTCACGCCGCCAATCTTCTACATTTGTAAAATTACCGCAGTGTACGGCGTATGTGTCGCCGTCGTCAAAATCAAGGATTTTTTTGTTGTCTCCGTATACCGGGTAGGGGTAGAAATAGTCGTCGAAAACCACTCCGTCGACGTCGTATTTTCTGACGATCTCGCTTACCCCGTCGGAGATGAGCGTGCGTACTTCGGGGATACCTGCGTCAAAATAGAGCTTTCCGGAGTATTCGACCACCCATTCGGGATGCGCCTTTGCCGGAGAAGAATCCGGGAGAGAATCGAGAGTGCTTCCGTCGGCAGTTACGCGGAGAGGATTGACCCATGCGTGAACGAAGATGTTCTCGCGGTGCGCCGTCTCGACTATATATCCGAGCGGATCGAAAGTCAGCTCACCCGACGACGAAAGATATTTCGACACGGGGAAAATGTCGCTCTCGTACAGTGCGTCGCACGACGGGCGGACCTGGAAATATATAGTATTCACGCCGCTTTGTTTGCAGGTCGAGATGATCTCGTCTATCTCCGCGCGTAAATCTTCAGCCGAAAGGTCGGCAGAAGACGGGTAGTCGATATTGAAGACGGACGCTATCCACACGCCGCGGACTTCTGAGTCTGGGTTGATTATTTTTGTGAGCGGGATCACAGTACCGTCAGCCGGAAGACGTGGAGCAGAAAAGTCTCTGTCGCTTGTGCAGGACGAGAGGCAAGCTGTCATTATTATCAAAAGAACAAGCGTTGTGATAAGCTGTAAGCGCTTTTTCATTGTGTTATCCTTTCGTGGGGTATCACGAGTATCGCGGTTTTACGACAATATTCTATCATATCGGGGAGAAAAAATCAAGCGCACGGTTATCGGACAGGCGTGACTGTACGATATATTATGAGGAAAAGCAGGGAAGTACAACCTTTTCGGTGAAAAATATTTTTCTGCTGTATAAAAAATCTTCCCGTGGCAAAAATAAAGGCGTGAGACAAATACGCATCAAAAAGAAAGGTAAAGATATGGCAAACAATACGTCAGTAAACAAACAGAATAAACTCCTCCTCGGAGCACTTGTGGTGATCCTCGCGTCGTCCGCCGTTCTCGTCGGTGTTACGGGAAGCGCGAACAAGAGAAAATCGGAAGAAAATCCTCCGCTTGAGAAGCAGACGGAGCAGTCGGAAGAAAACAAGACCGAAAACACAGATACTCAGACTCCCGAAACGGACGTAAAGACCGAAAAAGAGAACAAGACCGACGAAAAAGGCAAGACAACACCCGAAGTAAAGCCGGACGAGCCGTCTAAGCCGTCGAAAGAGACAAAGCCCACTGAAAAGACGGACGCAGAGCCGGAAGAAACGGTTGAAGTAATTGCAGAAGACGTATTGCCGAGCTTCATCGCACCGGTAGATTCTATCGTTATAAAGGGCGCGAGCCTTGCGACTCCCGTTTTTTCGTACACGATGAACGACTACCGCACGCATGGCGGACTTGATTTTGCGGCATCGGCAGGAACACCGGTCTGCGCGGCGGCTGACGGCGTGATAAGCGAAGTTTACGACGATCCGATGATGGGCGTGACGGTTGCGGTTTCCCACTCCGGAGGTTCCGAGACGAAATATAAGGGACTTGCCGAAGAGACGCTTTCGATGCACGCAGTCGGTGACACTGTTGCAAAAGGTGACGTTATCGGCGTATCGGGCGACACCGCACTGATCGAAAGCGGCGAAGAAGACCACGTTCACTTTGAGCTTTCGGTAAACGGAGAGGCGAAAGACCCTGCGGAATACGTCGAGGTAGTGTTCCTCAAGGATTTAGTCGAAGACTGAGGAAAAGTGACTACGTCACAGTGAGCAGTGATGATTCACTTCGTGAAGTGATGATTGCCTTCGGCAAGTTATGATGTGCTCCGCGCAGTTAATGTAAAAAAATCTGTATCTTCCGATACAGATTTTTTGTTTTGTTTATTTGAAAAAACGTAACCGTGTTACGTTTTTTCTTCCTTAACTTTCATACGAAGTATGAAAACATCATTCGGCGAAGCCGAACATCACTTGCCGAAGGCAAACTTCACTGTGACGAAGTCACATCTTCACTTTTATTGCAGTGCGTACATAAGTGCCGCGTAGTTCGGGTACTGCCAGAATTTTTCCGCCGTGATGAATTCGGCTTCGTCCGAGACCGCGCGGAGAGATTTCATCGCAGGGATGACCTTTTCCTTTACGCAGACTGCACGGGAAGCGGTGTCCTTTACGTCCGACGTTTCATCCGTCGCGTCGCGGAGCTTTTCGGCGTTTTTGTAGATCATCTCCGAAAGAGACGACAGCTTGCCGAGCATTTCCGTCTCGTATGCAACATTGTTGATACCGACGGACTTCTTTGCCGCCGCACATTCGCCGATCTCTTTTGCGTATGCCGTGGTTGCAGGCAAAATCTGCTTGTATACCATATCGACCATCGTCGCGGCTTCGATGCGGACGGTCTTCGTGTAGTTTTCGAGCATTATCTCATACCGTGAGCGCATTTCGGCTTCCGTGAACACACCGTGTGAGGTAAAGAGCCGTATGTTCTTTTCGTCAATAAAGTGCGGCAGTGCGTCCGGTGTCGTCGGCAGATTCATCAGTCCGCGGACCTCTGTTGCCTCTTTTACCCATTCTTCGCCGTAGCCGTTGCCGTTGAAAATGATCCTCTTGTGCGCCTTTACGGTGTCGCGGATGAGCAGGTTCAGGGCTTTTCCGAAGTCGTCGGCTTTTTCGAGGATGTCCGCAAACTCTCTGAGTGATTCCGCAACCGCAGTGTTCAGCACGGTATTGCAGTCGGCTATCGAGTCGGCGGCACCGAGCATACGGAACTCAAATTTGTTTCCGGTGAACGCGAACGGGGAAGTTCTGTTTCTGTCTGTGTTGTCCTTCGGGAATTTCGGCAGAACGTCAACGCCGAGCGTGAGCTGTGTTTTTTCACGTGCGTCGTAGTGAGAATCCGTTTCAAGTGCTTCGAGGACGGCTGTCAGCTCGTCTCCGAGGAAAATCGAGACTATTGCCGGCGGTGCTTCGGACGCGCCGAGACGGTGATCGTTTCCGGCATTCGCCGCACTGATACGGAGAAGATCCTGATAATCGTCGACCGCCTTGATGACAGCGCAGAGGAACAGAAGAAACTGCGCGTTCTCGTGCGGTGTTTCACCCGGCTTCAGGAGATTCACGCCGGTGTTTGTTGAGATCGACCAGTTGTTGTGCTTGCCGGAGCCGTTTACGCCTGCGAACGGCTTTGAGTGCAGAAGACATACAAGCCCGTGCCGCTTTGCGACCTTTTTCATGATCTCCATCATGAGCTGGTTGTGATCCGTCGCAATATTCGCCTGGCAGAATACGGGTGCAAGCTCGTGCTGAGCCGGTGCCGTTTCGTTGTGTTCGGTCTTCGCCGGGATCCCGAGCTTCCAAAGCTCCGTGTCAAGCTCTTTCATGTACGCTTCGATACGCGGCTTTATTGCGCCGAAGTAGTGATCGTCAAGCTCCTGTCCTTTCGGCGGCTTTGCACCGAACAGCGTGCGCCCCGTGATTATCAGATCGAGCCGCTTGTCGTACAGCTCTTTCGGTACGAGAAAATATTCCTGCTCGGCTCCCACGCTCGTGCGGACACATTCTACGTCCGTTTCGGGATCGAACAGCTTCAGAATGCGGAGTGCCTCTGTGTTGATCGCCTCCATTGAGCGGAGCAGGGGAGTTTTCTTGTCGAGCGCCTCTCCGCCGAACGAGCAGAACGCCGTCGGGATGCATAGCGTCTTGTCCTTGATAAAAGCGTACGATGTCGGGTCCCACGCGGTGTAGCCTCTCGCTTCAAATGTCGCGCGCAGTCCGCCCGACGGGAACGACGACGCATCGGATTCACCGCTCACAAGCTCTTTTCCCGAAAACTCCATAATAACAGTGCCGTCGCTTACGGGTGTGATGAAGCTGTCGTGCTTTTCGGCGGTGATGCCGGTGAGCGGCTGGAACCAGTGCGTGAAGTGTGTGCATCCGCGCTCGATAGCCCAGTCTTTCATTGCGTTTGCGACTGCGTCTGCGATAGTTGCGTTGAGCCGCTTGCCTTCGTCTATCGTCTTTTTCAGTGAGACGTATATTTCTTCGGGCAGATATTCGCGCATCGCTTTGTCGTTGAATGTCAGCAAGCCGAAGTATTCCGTTACAGTTTCCATAAAAACCACCGATAAGTTAAAATGATTTATAATTATACACTTATTACGCCGCCATTTCAAGGGAAACGGGCAATTTTTAATAATATTTATTCGGAAAATTCTGTATTTTTACCGCAGAACGCGGATCTTGCCGTCATAATGACCGCGCGGCGTGACGATCTTTGTGCCCTCGGCGTACAGTTTTTCTATATATTCTACAGCTGTAGAAGAAATGACTTCTCCGGGAACGACGAGCGGGATACCCGGCGGATACGGCGTCAGCATATCGGCTGATATACGTCCGACTGCCGCAGACGCCTGTATTTCTTCGCTTTCGCGCACGCCGGCTTCTGCCATCGTCATCACGCTTTCGCATACGGGAGTGTTACTTGACAAATGTAGAACATTTCCGCTTTTCCTCGGAAGTGACGCAAAGAACTCCGAGACTGCGTTCACCTGTGCGTCTCCCAGCCCTGCGCCCGTCAGCAGAAGAACGTAGTTTTCCGACACCATTTCAGGCTCGATATTGTGTTTTTCTCTGAGTATTCCGGCAATCTCCGCGCCCGTGTAGCCGTCTGACGAGACGATCAGCTTGCTTTCGTCAAACGCGAACGACTGCGGCACCGTCAGCGTGACTGCGGTGTTCTCAGCCGCCCGGCGAATCTTTTCAAGGCGTTCGTGCCAGTCGGAGAACAACCGCACGTCTCCGTAAGAGCGGACACAACCGTCGATAGATGCCATGAGAATATACGACGGGCTGGAGGTTTCAAATATGCCGAGTGAGGACGCGATCTTTTCTTCATCCGCAAAATCGCCGGAGAGCAGAAGCAGTCCTGTCTGTGTGAGCGACGGCATCGTTTTGTGCAGACTCGTTACGACAATGTCCGCGCCGCATTTTACGGGAGAGGGAACACGTTCGTCGAGAAAGCCGAGATGTGCGCCGTGCGCCGCGTCTACGATGAGCGGAACGCCGCTCTCGTGGCAGATTTCAGCTATTGATTTTATGTCGCTTACCACTCCGTCGTACGTCGGAGAGGTAATGATCACAGCGGCGGTGTCGGGCGTCTCAGCGAGTGCCGCTTTTACCGACTGCGGCGTGATTTCAAGCGAGAATCCGAGAGGGTGCCGTTCGGGGTAGATGTATTTCACTTTTGATCCGGTCAACGTCAGCGCGTTGTAGACGGACTTGTGGCAGTTGCGAGCGGCGACGACTGTTTTTCCGCCGTTTGCGACTGCGTAAATTGCGGAAAGAATGCCGACAGTCGAACCGCCGACGAGAAAGAACGCTTTCCGCGCACCGAAAACACGCGCGGCGTTGTCCATTGCGTCGCAGAGGATCCCGTCCGGTGCGTGCAGGTCGTCAAGCCCGTCGATCTCGGTGAAATCAATATCTTCGCCGACGAGATACGGGAACTTTTTTCTCATGTGTCCCGGCATGTGGAACGGTATTCTGCCGTTCTCGCCCTGTTTTTTCAGAAAATCGTACAGTTTCACCTGTGCAGCCGTCCTTTCTTCCCGATTTACAGAAAATATCACGACAGCGCGTGATATTCCTTGTTTTTTCAGTTGATGAATGCGCCCGAGTCGTCCGAGCCTTTTTCGATAGCCTTGATCTCGACGAAGTACGAATACTTTTCGTTCACTTTTATCTCGACTCTGTCGCCGACCTTGTGACCGATTATAGCCGCACCGAGTGGAGATTCCTTTGAGATAAGTCCTGCGAGAACGTCGTTGCGGAGAGGAGTCGTGAGGGTTATAGTCGTTTCTTCCTCGTCCTCTTCGTTCCATAGCGTTACATGATCGAAAAGACCGACAGAGTCCGCTTCCGACGAGTAGCTGACGACGACTGCGTTGTCGAGGATGTTGTTTAAGTATCTGATGCGAGAATAGTTGCGGTTCAGCTCTCTTTTTGCCGTGCGGTATTCGTCGTTTTCGGATAAGTCTCCGAGCGCGCGGGTACGCTGTACCTCGGCGATGTACTGCGGTGTCAGCACAGTCTGGCGGTGGAGTATTTCTTCTTTTATTTTGCTGATCTCAACTTCCGTAAGCTCATGTGAGGGCATATTCGTTTGCCTCCGAATCATTATGAATCACTGATGTAAACAGTATTATATCACCGCACGTCCGGTTTGTCAATAACAGTCATGGCAGCGCTTTCAAGGGTGCGTTTTACGAGGCTTTGGATGAGATCATTTAACACAAAGTTAATAATTCGCACAAAAAGTGTTCATAATTTTTTGATATTATTTATTTGTCGAAAATTGGATTAAAAACAGGAACGGCGGAGCGGTTCGCGCACGGTGAGATACGCGCGTACGGAAGTATGACCGCAAAAAGAAGTGCGCCGTCCCAAAAAAGGAGAAAAAATGAATATCTTTTTCACAGTAGTCGCAGTCCTCGGCGGGCTTTCGATGTACCTCTTCGGTATGGAGATCATGTCGTCCGGACTCAAGAACGCATCCGGCTCAACTCTCAAGAAGGTGCTTGAGAAAGTCACGTCGAACGTCTTTATGGGCGTTCTTATGGGTACGATAGTCACGGCTGTCATTCAGTCGTCGACCGCAACCGTCGTCATCACGGTCGGTCTTATCGCGGCAGGGATCCTCAATCTTAAGCAGGCTGTTTCGATCGTCCTCGGCGCGAACATCGGTACGACGATCACCGCGCAGATCATCCGCCTTATGGATATTGATTCGGGAGGCAGCTTCATTCTCGAACTGTTCAAGCCGTCGACGCTCGCACCTCTTGCGCTGTTCGTCGGTATCATCTTCTATATGTTCCTCAAAACGAAGAACTCGAAGGCAGTCGGAGAGATATTCTGCGGTTTCGGCGTACTGTTCACCGGTATCATGTCAATGTCGGCGGCAGTTGAGCCTCTCGCAAACTCTCCAGTATTTGAAGAGATCGTAACAAAGTTCGCAGATATGCCGCTCATCGGTATTCTCGTCGGATTTGTCTCAACTGTAATCGCGCAGTCGTCCGCCGCAATGGTCGGTATGCTACAGGCACTCTCGTCCACCGGCGTGATGACGTTTGACGTTATCTATCCTATTATTATGGGTATCAACATCGGTACCTGCGTTACGACTGCTATCGTCTGCGCCATCGGCTCGTCAAAGGACGCAAAGAGAACGGGTATCGCGCATATCATCTTCAACGTCGTCGGTACTGTCCTCTTTATGATCGGTATGACCGTGCTCAAAAACGTCGGCGCGTTCCCTGAAATGTGGGGAATGACCGTCAACAGCGGACATATCGCAAACTTCCAGACGCTCTTTAACGTTATAACAGCCGTTCTTCTTCTGCCGTTTACCGGACTGCTCGTGAAGATCACGCTTATGATAATCAAGCCCGATGAAGAAGAAAACACGATAAAATCCCCCGTTCACGTGCTCGACAAGAAGCTCTACGGTATCCCGCAGATGGCGATTTCCGAAACGACTGTCGGTATCGGCAAAATGGGCAGACTTGCACATGACAACTTTGAAAAGAGTATAGAACAGCTCACCGAATACAGCGATGAGATGACGGAGGAGATCAACACGCGCGAGGCAAAGGTCGACGCGTTCACCGACGAATCCGAAAACTACCTGCTCGGTCTGTCTCAGCTCATGCTGTCCGAGGAGCAGAACGAGATAATCAACCTGCTTATCCAGACGACGAAGGACTTCGAGCGTATCGGCGACTACGCGACGAACATCAACGAGTTTGCCGAGAGCATCCACTCACAAAAGCTCACGTTCTCTCAGTCCGCCGTGGACGAGCTTGGTCTTCTCCTGTCCGCCGTGAACGAGATAATCGACCTTACAGTCGAAGCGTTCGAGAAACAGGACGAAGAGCTTGCAAAGCGTGTCGAGCCGCTTGAAGAAGTCATCGACGATATGGTAGAGTACCTCAACGACAACCATATCAATCGTCTCAAGAGCGGAGACTGTACTATCACGTCGGGCATCATCTTCATCGAAACGCTCACATATCTTGAAAGAGCGTCCGACCAGTGTTCGTCTATCGCAATGCGTGTGCTTGCAATAAACGACGCGGAGATCCGCAAGAACCACCACGAATACATCCACGACCTCCACGAATCGCACGACGAAAGCTACGATATCGAGATCGCGGACAGACGGAAGCAGTTCTTCGATCCGCTCGTCGCAATCAAGGCAAGATAAGAATCATCAGACAGAAAACCGGGAAATGCAGAACCGCGGATCCCGGTTATTTTTTGCCTTTGTATTGAAAAAACGCCCGAAAAAGTATATCATATAAAAAAGACTTTTTGAAGTGAGAGACAATATGGGACTTTTCGGAAAATTACTCGATATTCTGATACCTCCGAGGTGCGAGCTTTGCGGTGAAAACGGCACGAAAGGCGAAGAACTGTGCGACTCTTGCCGCGCAAAATTCGTCCGCGAATGCTTCGAGCATTGTCCCGTGTGCGGAAAGACCGCTCAGAACTGCACCTGCGGAACTGATTTTACGGACGTGACACGCCGCACGGTTGGTGGAAAGTCTTTCTTTTCTCTCACGTTTTACAAAAGCGAAAAATCGTTCGGAGAAAGTGACCGCGCGACGGAAAAGCTGATATTCGCGCTGAAAGAACGCGGTGCATTCGCGCGTATGTTTGCGACGGAGATATGCCGCGGACTCGGCAGAATCTTTTCGGACGGCGGCGAGGATATAACGGAATGGATCATCACTTATCCTCCGCGCTCCGACAGGAATTTCTATAAATATGGCATAGACCAAAGCGAGACGCTTGCCTCCGAAATGGCGAAAATACTCGGTTGTAGGACGGCAAGAACACTGGCGCGCGGCTCAAGATCCGTCGAGCAGAAGACTCTCTCGGCGGAGAAGAGAAAAATTAACGCCGAAAGCACACTTATTCCACTGCGGAACAGGATCGAGGACGGCGGAAAATACATTCTCGTTGACGATATAATAACGTCGGGCGCGACTGTGAAAACGGCGGCGGAACTGCTGTATTCGTGCGGTGCGGCGACTGTTTTTCCGGTGTCTGTCGCAAGAACGGCAAGACCGCCGGAAATAATCGGCGCGGATGAGTAAAAAAGAACATAAAAGCAAAAGATATTTCATCAACTAAACGGAGGTTTTCAGATGAAATATCTTCTTTCTTTTGTGTCGTCTGTGCTTGTGGCGGCTGTTCTGGTGTCTGTTTTTCCGATTTGCGGCGAGGGCAATATATACGACGACGTACTGCGGCTTCACGTCATAGCGGAGTCTGACTCGGACGAAGATCAGTCGCTTAAACTAAAGGTGCGCGACGCTGTGCTTGAAGTAGTGACGGGAGCAGTGGAGAACTGTACGACCGAGGATGAGGCATACGCGGCTGTCGGTATGGTAACGGAAGAAATCAAAGATGCGGCTGAAGAATGCGTCTCGGAGAACGGCGGAGACTGCGCGGTGACGGTGCTGCTCGGGCGCGAGACATATCCGCGGCGCGATTACGGGGATACTGTGCTTCCGTCCGGTGAATACGATTCTCTCAGAGTCGTTCTCGGAGAGGGAGAGGGGCATAACTGGTGGTGCGTGCTGTTTCCGGCGGTGTGTATGAGATTTGCGAGGACCGACGAATATTCGGCAGTGTCGCTCACGCCTGCGGAGTACAGAATGATAACGAAATCCGACGGAAAAGTGAAAGTTAAACTGAGAATTGTCGAGATCGCGGAAGAGATCATACGGACAGTGAAGAAATAAAAGACACAGTATCGGCGTTTTTGTTGTGAATAATAATGTAAGCTCACGTCAAAATAAGTCGGAATCGGTTGCAAAAACCGGTGTGCGGTGATATAATGTATTCAATGTATTATTTTGCACACGGAAGTGATAATCATAAAAAACCAAGTTTCTTCTGAAACGAAAAAATCCTCTCGCGGAGTATATTCTCACCTTATAAACAGTCTTCGCGGATACGGCGGGTATACGGTTCTGGCGGCATTTTTCGCCGGACTCGAGGTCGTACTCGAAATGTTCATACCGCTTCTCATGTCGGTCATCGTCGACGGCGGTCTGTACAGAAAAGATAATTTTCTGCTTCACGAATATTTCAGAGAAGATCTCGTTGCCGACCGAAGCCGTTTCGTCATTTTCGTCGGCGCGATCATGGTGACTGTCGCCGTGCTCTCGCTCGTCTGCGGACTGCTTTCCGCGCGCCTTTCGGCTGTCGCAAGTCAGGGATTCGCAAAGAATCTCCGCACCGATATTCTCACGAAGATAGAGTCGTTATCGTTCTCGAACACCGACCGTTTTTCGACGCCGAGCCTTATCACCCGTGCGACGACAGACGTAAATACCGTCCGCAACACGATGCACCAGTTCATCCGCGTGCTGTTCCGTCAACCCGTCATGCTCATCCTCTCGGCTGTCATGGCGATGCTGATAGCACCGCGCCTTGCGGTAGTATTTCTTATTGCGATACCTGTTCTTGCCGCAATTCTGACGGTGATGATAAAGATCGGTCAGCCGCGTTTCCGTAAAATGCTCGTCAAAACAGACGACATGAACCGCGCCGTGCAGGAAAACCTCACATCAAACCGTGTGGTAAAGGCGTACGTCCGCGGAAAATACGAATCAAAACGCTTTGCCGATACGGCGGAGGAGCTTCGTTCAGCGCAGTTCTATTCAGGAAAGCTCTTCACGCTGACAGGACCGATACAGATGATGATCATGTGGATCTGCTCCGTTATCATACTCTATATCGGAGGCGGCGAGATCATCTATGAAAAAACAGGACTGCTCACAGGCGAGCTTGTCAGCATCATGTCATACACGACGCAGGCTGTAAACGCGCTCACGATGCTCACATGGCTCGTTATGGGATTTTCACGCGCGCAGGCTTCTCTTGTAAGAATAGGAGAAGTGCTTGACGAAGTACCCGATATAGCGGACGGCGACTGCACGGAACCCGTTCCCGACGGTTCGGTGGACTTCGACGATGTGTGCTTCTCGTATTCGGGAGACATAGACAAGCTCGCCGTGAATCACGTCACTTTGCATATAAAGAGCGGCGAGACTATCGGCGTCATCGGCGGCACCGGAGAGGGCAAGTCCACCCTCGTGAACCTCATTCCGCGTTTTTACGATACTTTATCAGGCACAGTGAAAGTCGGCGGTCGTGACGTGCGCGAATACACGCTCGAAAATCTCCGCGGCGGAGTTTCCATGGTACTGCAGAACGGCTCGCTGTTCTCGGGTACAGTTGCGTCGAATCTGCGCTGGGGAAAAGCCGACGCAACACTCGACGAAATGAAAGAAGCGTGCCGTATCGCCGCGGCTGACGAATACATAGAAAATTATCCCGAACAATATGAGCATCCCATTGAACAGGGCGGCGCAAATCTGTCGGGCGGTCAGAGGCAGAGATTGAGAATAGCGCGTGCCGTCATCAAGAAGCCGAAGATACTGATCCTCGACGACTCCACAAGTGCAGTTGACATGACGACTGACGAGCACATTCGCCGCGCTCTCCGTTCGTCCCTGCCTGACACGACGAAAATCATCATCGCACAGCGCATAGCGTCGATCATCACCTGCGACAGAATAGTCGTTCTCGATGAAGGCAAGCTCTCCGATTTCGGAACGCACGACGAGCTTATGAAACGGAGCCACATCTACCGCGACGTTTACGACAGCCAAATGAGAGAGGAGGATGACGGAAATGCCGAGAGTTGATCTGCAGAAATACTCGAAAGCCGCCACTCCGATGCACACTCTCATGCGGCTCGTGAAATATTTCAGCCATTGCCGTGTGCTTATCACTGCGGCAGTTGCGTCTATCCTTGTGTATTCGGGCGCGACCATAGCGGCGTCGTTCATGATGAAGCCGCTCGTCGGCGTGCTTGAATCATCGGGGATCGCCGACGAAAAGTACGCAAAATATTTTGCTCTGCTCATCGGGCTTTTTGCGCTGTATGTTCTGTCGGCTGTCACGAACTACATACTCAACCGCCTTATGATGGAATCGAGCACGATAATCATGCGTGAGCTGAGAACAGAGCTGTTCTCGAAGATGCAGAAGCTCCCCGTCAGTTACTTTGACCGCAATCCGCACGGCGCGCTGATGAGCTACTTCACGAACGATATCGAAGCAACGAACGAACTGCTCGAACACAGCATCACGCAGATGCTCATTTCGGTAACGTCGCTTATCGGTACGGTCTCAATGATGCTCGTGCTGTCTATGAAGCTGTTCGCCTTGATGATAGTCCTCGGAGGCATCGTGATAGCCGTCGTGAAGATCACTACAACGATAAGCGGACGGAGCTACCGTGCACAGCAGAAAGGCGCGGCGGCAGTCAACGGTTACATTGAAGAAATGATAGCAGGTGCGCGCGACGTCAAGGTCTTCACCCACGAAGACGAAGTAATGGACGGCTTCGAACCGATAAATGAGGACCTCAGAAAAGCCTCCACCGAGGCGACGACCGTAACGTCTATCCTCGGACCGATTTTGAACAACCTTTCGCACTTCTTCTATGCGACGACCTGCTCCGTCGGTGTGCTGTGGCTCACGGCGGACGACGCAGGCTCGGTGCTGATCACGTTCCTCTCATACATAAGAACATTTGCAAACCGCGTGAGCCAGATAGCGGAGCAGTTCAATTCGATCATGCTTGCACTTGCAGGCGCGGAAAGAATATTCGGCGTGCTCGATCTTGACGACGAAGAAGACGGCGGAAGCGTGACGCTCGAAAACGACGGACGCGACTACTTCTGGGTAAAACCTGACGGCGAGAGAGTGCCGCTCAAGGGCGACGTGCGGTTCTACGACGTCGATTTCTCATATATCGAAGGAAAGCCCGTACTTACAGGCCTTTCGCTGTACGCAAAACCCGGGCAGAAGATCGCGTTCGTAGGCTCGACAGGCGCCGGAAAAACGACGATAACGAACCTTATAAACAGATTTTACGATATACAGGGCGGCACGATCACTTACGACGGCATAGACGTGCGTAAAATAAAAAAAGACGATCTGCGCCGCTCGCTCGGTATAGTTTTACAGGATACGCACCTCTTCACGGGTACGGTAATGGACAACATCCGCTACGGAAAGCTCGACGCGACGGACGAAGACTGCGTAAAAGCCGCGAAGATAGCGAACGCGCACTATTTCATCTCGCATCTGCCCGACGGATACGATACGCTTCTCGTGAATGACGGCGCAAACCTTTCGGCAGGTCAGCGTCAGCTTATCGCCATAGCCCGTGCGGCAGTTTCGGAAGCGCCGGTGCTTATTCTCGACGAAGCTACGTCTTCTGTCGACACGAGAACGGAAAAACTGATCGAGCAGGGGCTTGACGGGCTTATGGAAGGGCGCACGGTGTTCGTTATCGCGCACAGGCTTTCGACAGTCCGTCACTCGAACGCGATACTTGTGCTCGAGCACGGCAAGGTCATCGAGCGTGGCGACCACGACGACCTGCTCGCTCAGCACGGAAAGTATTATCAGCTTTACTCAAACATGATTGAATTATCGTAAGTGCAATACCTACAAGCAGGCTCCCTTTGCACAGGGGAGGCATAATTTTAACACAAATCATAGAAAGGCGGAAACAATATGACACTCACCGAAGCAAGAGAAAACCTCAAAACCCTGCAAACAAAACTCAAAGCATACGCCCACGCATCCACGATGATCTTCTACGACGGACAGACGACCGCGCCGAAAGGCACAGCCGCAAACCGCGCACGCACGCTCGCAGTTCTTTCCGAAGAGGAATACAAGCTCTCGACGGGTGAAGAAACCGTTGCTCTGCTCGAATTTCTCGACGTAAACAAGGATGAGCTTACCGAAGAAGAGCGCCGCGAGGTATTTCTGCTTCTCAAATCAATCCGTCAGATGCAGAAAGTTCCGATGAACGAGTATATCGCATACGAGGAACTGCTCGTCGAGGCGGACGACGTATGGCACAGAGCAAAAGAAGCGAGCGATTTCGCGCTTTTCGAGCCTATCCTCGAAAAGATCTTCGAGACGAACAAGCGCTTTGCCGGATATTTCGCGCCTGACAAGGATCCCTACGACTACTGGCTCGGTGAATATGAAGACGGACTTAACAAAGCCGTGTGCGACGACTTTTTCGGAAAAGTCCGCGCGTGCCTTGTTCCCTTGCTCAAAAAAGTTGCCGCGACAAAGCAGGTCGACGACTCATTCCTCTGGGGTAATTTCCCGATAGACAAGCAGAGAGAGCTGTCCGATTATCTGATGCGTACAATGGGACTTGATCTCATGCACGTCGGCATCGCAGAGACGGAGCATCCGTTCACGACTGACCTCGGCTCGCACCTCGACGAACGCATCACGACGCACTATCACGAGGACTATTTTGTTCCGTCGATGTACTCGGTCATCCACGAAGGCGGTCACGCGCTTTATGACACGGGTTGCCGTGACGAGTACGCATTCACGGCGATCGACGGCGGAGTTTCAATGGGCATCCACGAAAGCCAGAGCCGCTTCTACGAAAACATTATCGGACGGAGCCGCGCGTACTGCGAATTCATCTATCCGAAGCTGTGCGAGCTGTTCCCTGAACTAAAGGCGCACACCGCAGAGGACTTCTACCGTGCGGTAAACAAGGCAGAGCCGTCGCTGATCCGCACCGAAGCCGACGAAGTAACATACTGTCTGCACGTCATGGTAAGATACGAGCTTGAAAAGCGCGTCATGGCAGGACAGCTCAGCGTCCACGATCTGCCGGCGGCATGGAACGCGCTCTACAAAGAATATCTCGGTGTGGACGTGCCGGACGACAAGCACGGCGTTCTCCAGGACAGCCACTGGTCGGGCGGCTCGATCGGATACTTCCCGTCCTATGCGCTCGGCTCGGCATACGGCGCGCAGTTCCTCGATAAAATGAAAAAGACCGTCGATGTAGACGGCTGTATAAGAAAAGGCGATTTCGCACCGGTGAATGCGTGGAACAAAGCAGAAATATGGCAGTTCGGCTCGCTTTACAAGCCGTGCGAGATACTTGACAAGGTCCTCGGCGAGCCGTTCGATCCCGACTTCTACCTCAGATACCTTGAAGCGAAAGTCAAGGACGTATACGGCGTGTAAATAGAACCCTAAAGGATTTTTTATGGAAGATAAAGCGAAAAGAATAGGTTTTCGATTTCTTATTTCGATCATCGCATACTTTTTTGTCGTCGGATTTTGGACGGCAGTAAAAATTATGTTCGAAATAATTCTGTCCGTAGCGGCGTATGAAACCAGCGATCATTTCATTGCCGTGTGGGGTTTTATCATTCTTTTGTTGATTACTTTTCTTGTTATGAGCGCAGTGGAGGTTAATAACAATGAGAAAAAATGCGACTACCTCGACAAAATCAAAGAGAAATCGACTTTCTCCGCCGAATCGAAAAACATTATCCTCTCTTTTGACTTTTTAATCGAATTTGCCTGCTTCGCAGTTTTATCGGCAGTGATGCCGTTCTCTTTCGGATTAGGCTGCATAGCGGGATCATTCCTTGACAAATCATCTCTGTCACCGATTCAAACAAAAATTATCTCTTGGGTAATTTACATCGTGCTTTTGTTCATGATTGAATTTTGCGTATTCTATTATGTACATAAAGGTTGGAGACGTGACCATTATGATGGAAAGGCGAACAAGAAGAATCCTATTGTCAGAACCATCAAAAATCTCATAGTGGTACTTATCGGTTGTCTCATTCTCTTTTCGGGATTTGCGTGTCTCATACCATTGGCAAGTACTCTGCTGCTCTTAGCGCGAGGAAATCGGGAATATGCAGTGAAAATAATTATTGCCGTGCTGTCTGTGATAGCTGCGGTTATCGTGATTGTCTTTGCACGCGCTCTTTTGAAACAGAGAAGATTTATGCGCAGTCTGCGCCGCGTCTGCTCAAAAGAATCAATAGCTTTGAGCGAAGTCAAAAAGCCTTATTCTTCTGTGTTCCGCGAACAGAGAGGCTACAATTTCAGCGTATCGGTCGGGGAGAAAGAATTCCGCTGTAAGATTATTGCAGGAGTGTGGAAAGGTTCGCCGCTTGCTTTTTCCGAAAACGGAAACGGAATATGCCTGCACACGTTTCGGCTTTTTAAAACAGAATTGTACCCCATTCTGTCAAGATTTGATTTTTCATTTGAAAGTGACACGACAAAAATCCTGATTATCGTCCCAACTCCGTCAAAGCTGTTCGTCGGGACAGAAAACACCAGACTGCTTCCGGCAGACAACGGCGAAACAGTCGGTAACTATCAGATTTTCACGTCAAGCGCATTCCTCAGTGCACTTGAACGCAAGTGCATAGGGAAATAAAAAACAGATCCCCACGCAGTTCGGCTCGCTTTACAAGCCGTGCGAGATACTTGACAAGGTCCTCGGCGAGCCGTTCGATCCCGACTTCTACCTCAGATACCTTGAAGCTAAGGTCAAGGACGTGTACGGGATATAAAATCATTCACAGAAAACGAGCAAAAAAGTCTTATGAAAAAAGCAAACATCGTGATTCTTGCAGGACAGTCGAATGCTGTCGGTGTCGGCTGGAAAAAATACCTCGGCGACCACTTCTCAGATGAGAAAGTCAAAGAATATCTCGCAGGATACGACAGCGTGAAGATCAATTACTTCTCACACGACAAGTGGAGCGACGGCTTCGTTCCGACGACTGTGGGCTGCACCGAAAAAACGAAAGACACCGTCGGTCCCGAACTTGGTATCGCGGAAGTATTGACGAAAAATCCGGCGGACGGCGAGTGGTTCATCGTCAAGAGCGCGGTCGGAGGTGCGTCCCTCAGTTACGACTGGGCGTCCCCGTCATCCGTCGAGGATTTTGACTATAACGAGCGTTGCATTGACCGAGAGAATATCTACAACGACCTCGAAAAACATCGCTACAAGCGCGGCTGGTACTACAATGAGTTCCGGGCGTTGCTGTCGGAAAGCATAGATAAGCTCGAAAAGCAGGGTTACGCCCCCGAAATAGCGGCGTTCTGCTGGATGCAGGGCGAATCGGATCCCGAAGTCGACGACTATATCAGGATGTTCAACAACCTGATCGGCGATTTTAAGGCAGAGTTCAGCGAATACATCCGCAACTGCGCCGTGATCGACTGCGGTATCTCAAAGTCTTGGCCGCAGAACGGGGAAATGAACCGCCGCAAAGAAGAAAACGCGCGTGAGATGCACTATTATTACATCGACACGCAGGCTGAGGGTCTTTCGGTCACACGCGAGCCGCTCGACGCACCCGACCTCGCGCACTACGACTCGGACAGCATAATAAGGCTCGGTAATCTAATGGCTGAAAAGGTGCTTGAGAGCCGCAGATAAGCAAAAAACAAATCCCACGGAAGAAAAAGCCGTGGGATTTTTGTTTTATTTCCGCGACGCGAGCCACTCGCTTTTCAGAATACTGTACATCGCGGCGTCAACTACACCTTTGTTGCTGTAGTCTGCCTGTCTGAGCGTGCCTTCGTAAGTGAGTCCGCACTTGCGCATGACCGCACCAGAGTTCGGGTTGTTCGGATCGTGCTGTGATTCGATACGATTCGCGCCGACCTCGCCGAAAAGATACGGAATGATCGCCGAGAACGCCTCGCTCGTGATGCCTTTGTGCCACCACTTGCTTCCGATGCAGTAGCCTATGTGAAGTATATCGAGGTCTTCGTTGCGGTCAACCACGCTGATAGTGCCGATAGGCTCGCCGAGCTCTTTCAAGACGATAGCCCACTGGTAAAAATCGTCGCGCTCGCTGTCGTCGACCCACATTTTTACGATCCGTTCTGTCGTTTCTATGTCGCGGTGCGTCGGCCAGCGGAGAAACTCCGTCACACGCTCGTCGCTTGTCCAGTTTTTATAAGCGGCTGGCGCGTCTTCAAGCGTGAATTTGCGCAGAATCAGTCGCGATGTTTCGATAGTTTTCGTGCCGTGATGAACCATGATGTCTCCTGAAATGAATAATGAATAATGAAGAATGAATAATGAATAATTTGATAAAGCGAACAAAAGATTTGCATTCGCTTTGCAACAAAGGGGAGTCAGACCGAGATGCGAAGCATCTCGACGACTTCGTTTACGAAGTCGGGAGGCGTGAATAGGACGAAGTCCCTTCCCCCTAAGCGGGTAGATTGACAAGGAGGCGACGTTCACTGAGTTCACGGAGTGAACTCGGCTTGTCCGCCGTCCGCCCGTTCGCAAGCGAACAGGACACACCGAAGCCAAACGTGCGGTTTGGAAAAATCGTGCGCCTGTCCGCTCGTTCGTAAACGAACAGGACAAATAGATTATTTGAAAACGTTCCCGACGTTTTCTTCCTTTTCCTTTGTGAGGTTTGTGCAAATCCGCGGGAGGGGAAACCCCTCCCCTACGGTATAGAATGATTTTTCGTGCGTAGCAGTGAGGTTTGCCTAAATCCGCGGGACGTCGAGGACACCGTCCCCTACCGGAGGTGGATTTGTATTTCGTGCGAAGCCACGTGGCTTGTGCAAGTTAAAGAATAATGATATCCGCATTCGCGGATGATATCGCTGCGCGATGATATCCGTTTCACGGATGATATACGCTTCGCGTATGAATACCTTACATCCCCTCAATAAACCTGTTCACCACAAGTTGTCTGAATCCCGGCGTCAACGACGCAAAGTATGCCGTGAAGCCCGTAACGCGCACGACAAGATCGGGATGCGTCGACGGATCGCGGTGCGCTTCCATGAGCTTTTCTTTGTCAAGTATGTTTATGTTGATCAGTGTGCCGCCGCGTCCGAAATGCGCTTTAATAAAGTCGCAGATTATCTCGACAGCACCGTCGTCATCGGCGAGCTTCGGATCAAATTCAATTTGGAGCGGTGCAGTGTTGCCCCAGCCGCACTGTACTGCCGCGATACCGTTCGACTGTGCCGTAGCCGCGCCGTCTTCACGGAAATGCGGATTCGGGTTCGCACCGTGCGAGATCGGCTCGCCTTTTTTTCTTCCGTTCGGCGTTGCGCCGACGACTGCGCCGTATTCGATCGACCGCGCCCACGAGAACCACCCCGGAACGAGGTGCCGTCCGTCGGGCATTTTTGCACCTGTTACGGCTTTCACCCACGAATCAGTGAGCTTCTGCGCGAATTTATCAGACACGTTACCGCCACCGCAGTATTTCGGTGATGACGCGAGCATAAGCCGTACTCTTTCGTCGGCAAAATCAGAATCAAGCGCGGCGTATACTTCGTCCCATGTGAGACGCTTTTCGTCTTCGACTCTCGTTTTCAGCGCACCGAACGAATCGGCGACGACTGCAAGTCCCGCACCGTCAACGCCGACTGTATAGAGCTTCGCGCACTGCGACGCGTCAAGTCCTTTTTCAATAGAATCGACGAACATCAGATCCATTATAAGCTCAGGCGTTACGTCGTGGATGTGGTCGAGGTGCAGATTCACGCCTGCCGCCGTGACTTCTACGGCTTTTCTGAGGTGCTTTTCATATATCTCGAACAGCTTTTCCACCGATTTATCAGACTCGGAATGCATTTCAGCCATTGCAACGTCGAAAACCTTTGCAATATTGATCTTTACGGTGTCATTCATCGGAAATTCAAGCCCCGGAACCGCCATCCAGTTGCACCCGACTGCGATACGCTGACGTGCAGTTTCCTTGTCGATACCCCAGCGCATATATCCGTCGCAGAGGGACTTGTCACCGCAGAAGCGCGGCCATCCGTTCTTGTTTTTGAGGAGGCAACCGACGGCTTTGCGGAGAAAATCCGCGTCGCAGTTTTCGTGGACACGCACCGTGAGGTTACAGGATATGTTTATCGCGTCTGCTGCGTCAAGAATGAGATAAGAAAGGTGATTCGTGATATCGCGGTCGTTCTCGTCCACACCCGAGATCTGGTAGTAATGCGGGTCGATCAACAAGAGATTTGCGATGAGGAACACTGCAGTCCCGTCGTCAAGCTCGCCCGATTTTATGTCGTTTTCGTAGTACGGCAGGAGGATAGTGTCGAGCTGGAAGCCCGCGCCGTCTCTTGTGTAAACGCGCGTCGCGCAGACGTAGAACGCCACCCACTGGCAAGCCTCGTGGAACGTTTTCGGCACACCGAGGCGGACGTTTTCGCACACTGTAAGCATCTTTTCGAGTGATGCTTTGATTTCGGGACGCTCCTCGTCGGGGATCATTTCTTTGATCTTTTCGATATGCCTGTCGATGAACGCAACTATCGCACGGACGCACTTTTCTTCCGCGTC
Organism: Eubacteriales bacterium; assembly: GCA_045643285.1. Taxonomy (GTDB): domain Bacteria; phylum Bacillota; class Clostridia; order Oscillospirales; family CAG-272; genus UMGS1696. Next base: position 32,329 of record JAZUKN010000057.1, on the reverse strand, counting down.
GTAGAACGCCTTTTTTTCGGGGTTTATCTTTCTGTATTTCTCGATCTTCTCAAGCAGTCCGCCGAAGCCGAGCGACAGCCCGATGCGGTAATCGGGTGCGAGATGTGCGTCGCCGTCGATGCCGGACTGGATGTTGTAAAGCTTCTGCAGTGGCTTCAGATCGTCGTACGGGAAGCGTTTTTCGTCCCAGCATTTGCTCCACTGAACGGAAGTGTTGCCGTAGACGAGATCGAACAGCTCTTTGTTCTTTCTCATCCAGTCGGGCGCGTAGTGGATGTCACCGCGGTAGTTGACGAGCATATCTCTCCACCGTCCGCAGAGCATTTCCATAGGATCGATGTATGCCGGATGCGCACCGAGGACGCGGCAGAAGTTCTCGCTCATGCCGTCAAGCCCGTAGAAACTGCCTTTGTCGCTGTTATACCACGGCATGACGGAATAATTCTCCGGAAGCGGAACGGTGCCGAAGTCGTCGATGTCGGTAAAGCCGTTCTGCTGTTTTTTTATGAATGTGTGCTCGATTTTTGTTTTTCGCATTTGTGCGAGTCGGTCAGCGTATGTAAGCATATTGTCTGAGTTCCTCCATTTTTTCTTTTGTAGGGGACGAAAATTCGGTCATTTCCCTGCCGAGCGCGCGTGCCTTTGTCAGTCCGAGCGGATGATACGGCAGAAGCTCGTATTTCACAGCGTTTTTGAGCGAACGGACAAAGAAGGCAGTCTGTTTTATGTTCTCCGCGCTGTCGTTCACTCCCGTGACAACGGGCGTGCGAACGATGATCGGCACGTCGAGTGTATCGGCGCGTTTTATGTTTGCGAGTATTTCTTCGTTTCCGATCCCGGTGTATTTTTTATGTTCAACTGAATCGAAGATCTTTATGTCCGTCATCAGCACATCTACGAGCGAAAGAATCTCTTCGTCATATCGGTACAGCGACGTTTCGAGAGCTGTTTTAATGTCGTTTTCTCTACATTTGTAAAGTAATTCTTTTGTGAAATCGGGGTGCGCGAGCGGCTCTCCGCCGCTGACGGTGACGCCGCCGTTTTTGCCGTAGTAATCGCGGTCAGCGAGGACTTCTTCGAGGACTTTGTCAGCCGTCATCTCACGTCCGCAGGTGACGCGCGCACCGGTGACACAGCCGTCCTTGCAGTGACCGCATCTGATGCACTTGTCGGCGTAGAAAAGCTCTTCCGCATCGAAAGATATACATTCGGGATTGTGGCACCACGCGCAGTGGAGAGGACAGCCCTTGAGGAAGACTACGGTACGCAGTCCGGGACCGTCGTGAGTAGAGCAGCGTTCGATGTCTGCAACGAGCGTCAAGATGATCACCTCCGCGGTGGACGAAATTTGTGAAATTACGTCAAAAAATTATACAGTATAATTATATCCGTTTTTGGGGGATATGTCAAGGTTTGTCTTACGCGGACGGCGGACAAGCCGAGTTCTCTTCGTGAACTCCATGATTCGATGCTCTTGTGCGCCGTCCGCGTAGGACAAAGACGACACCAAACGTGTGGTTTGGATGAATTGTCCGATGTCCGCCCGTTCGCAAGCGAACAGGACAAAAAATAAATCTGAAAACGTCGCAGACGTTTTCTACCTTTTGCCTATATAAAGTAAACTCAAGTCTTTCGGCGGCGGGAGTAAACCCCCGCCCTACGGTGGAAAATGACATTTCGTGCGAAGCCGTGAGATTTTTCGAAAATCCTCATAGAAATCTTCAAAAATAATTAAAAAATCACAAAAAAACATTTGAAAAACCGCTGATTATGTGCTATACTTATAATAAGTATAATTATTTTTCATAAACGTAAATTACGAGCGCGAAAGGGGCGACTGAATATATGAATCCGCAATCCGTCACAGTCGAAAACTTCAGAGGTTTTTCCGATATCTGGAGCACAATAAAATCAATTTCGCTGATCGACATTGTCGATATTCTCTGCGTTGCCGTACTGCTTTATTATCTTTTCGTCTTCATACGCGACAAACGGGCAGGGAAGCTCGCCGTCGGCGTCCTCCTGCTCATAGCGGTGCGGATCATCAGCGACGTGCTCGATATGTACCTCATGTCGTACATTTTGCAAAACATATTCCAGATCGGCTTCATCACGCTCGTCATCCTCTTCCAACCCGAGATTCGTTCGATGCTCGAAAAGTTCGGCACGACTCCGCTTAAAGGACTGAAGAGTATCGGCGAGTCGCGCGGCACTGCCGATATGACTAAAGTCATCGACGAAGTCACATCCGCGGTGTGCGACCTTTCCGATTCAAAGACCGGCGCACTTATCGTCTTCGAGCGCACGACAAAGCTCGGCGAGACGATCTCGACAGGCACAGTTCTCGACGCAAATCCTGCATCATTCCTCGTAAAGAACATCTTCTTCAATAAAGCACCGATGCACGACGGCGCAATGATCATCCGCGATAAGCGCGTGTATGCCGCCGGATGCGTGCTTCCGCTGTCGAATAACCCCGATATTATCAAGGATCTCGGCACACGCCACAGAGCAGGCATCGGAATGAGCGAAATAAGCGACGCTATAGTCGTTATCGTATCCGAGGAGACCGGAACGATCTCCACGGCAGTCGAAGGACAACTCGTCCGCGGCTACAACAAAGGTACGCTTCGCGCATTTTTGCAGTCGAAGCTCGTCGGAGAGGAAGACGAAAAGATTCATCTGCCGCTTTTCCGCTCACAGAAGGATAAAACATCAAAGGGCGAATAAAACCGGATCGGACGGAGATTATTATGGCTGAAAAAACAAAAAACAAGAAACAGAACAATAAAAAAGTTACTTCGATCATCGCATTCGCAGTGTGCGTGATCGTTGCGTTCGGAATGTGGGTTTACGTTATGAACGTCGAAAGCCCGAAGTACAGTCAGACGGTCAGCGACGTCACCGTAGAGCTTACGGGAACGGATAAGCTCGCCGAAAACGAACTTGCGATCTTCTCCGGCTACGGTATGAAGATCGACGTGACGCTGTCCGGAAAAAAGAGCATCGTGTCCCGTCTTGCGGCGGAGGATATCGTCGTTACGGCTGATCTCTCGCGCATTGAAGCGAGCGGACGCTACAGCCTCAAAACGGTAGTCGATGTTCCGGTGGGCTGCAAGCTCATCGGCGTGTCGCAGGATACCGTGTCTGTTTATGTTGACCGCTCCGGTCAGATAACGGTAGACCTCGCCGAGAAGCGCGAGAACACCGATCTTCCAGAGGGATGCTTCACCGGAGCTATCGAATACGATGTCGATAAAGTTACGGTAACGGGGCCGCTCTCAATGCTCACAAAGGTTGCCGAAGCCGTTGTGACGCTCGATATGTCCGGCATCACGAAGACTACGACAGTGACCGAGAGGATCACCCTTGTCGACGCTGCAGGCGCAGTTGTTGAAAGCCCGTATATCGACTATTTCCCGAAAGAAGTGACCGCACCCGTTACAATAATGAAGACAGCGCGCGTACCGGTCGAAGTGAAGTTCAGGAACGGATTCCTTTCATACGACAGCGCGAACGTGTTCGTCGATCCCGAATTTGTCGAAGTCACGGGAGACTCCGATACCGTTAACCGCGGCGACTGCATCCTCCCCGTTGTGATAGACGAAAAGAGCGCGATGCACGGCGGTATCTATTCGAGCGTCGTTACGATCGAAGCTGAAGACGGACTCGAGTTGTCCGCTCAGAAAGCAAAGATAACCGTAACCCTCAAACCCGGTTATGCAGTGCGCGAGTTTACCGTTCCCGAAGAGAATATCAGCGCAAAGGGAGTCGGAGGAGTAAAATTCACGTGGCAGGAAGCACCGATCACGGTCGAGCTTCTCGGAAAGACGGAAGTCCTCGCACGTCTCAAACCCGATGACATAAAAATATCGTTTGACGTAAGCCCGTATTCAGACTCGAACAGCGGAGACATACGCATCAAAGCGGACATTGAAGTCCCCGAAGGAGACGCGGACGGCGTGCTTCCCGTCGGGACATACTATGTAAACGTGACATTCGGAAAAGAAACGTAAAGACGTAATGAAAGAACTCACAAAAATCGAAGTGACGGGCGTTAAGGTCGCATACCGCGAGGGAGAGAGCGACTTTGACGGCGCGGCAATACAGACAGCCGCTTCGTATATCCGCAAACAGACGGGCGCACGTCCGACGAATCTCCATATATCGAAAAAATCTATAGACGCGCGGCACGGCATCACGTTCGTTTACACGGTCTACGCCGAGATCGACGGAAAGCCGAAAACCGAAGACAGCCGCATCCGCGTGTATTCGGAAGCCGATCCCGATGTGACCTTCGGCACCGAAAAAATGAACGGTCGTCCCGTAATCGTAGGCTTCGGACCTGCCGGAATGTTCGCCGCACTTCTGCTCGCAGAGAACGGATATAAGCCGCTCGTTATCGAAAGAGGCGCGTCGGTCGACGAAAGAGTGGCGGCAGTCGAGCATTTCGTCAGAGACGGCGTACTCGACACCGATACGAACATCCAGTTCGGCGCAGGCGGTGCAGGTACTTTCTCCGACGGAAAGCTCACAACGAGGATAAACGATCCGCTTGCGCGGTACGTTATCAAAAAACTCAGCGAAATGGGCGCGCCGGAGGATATTCTCTATAAAGCGAAGCCGCACATCGGCACAGACGTACTCCGCGAGGTCGTGAAGAATATCGACAGACGGATAACGGAACTTGGCGGTGAGATAAGATACAAAACCACCGCCGGAAACATCCGCGACGGGCGACTGACTGCCGACGGCGAAGAGATCGAAACGGACGCGCTGATCCTCGCAACGGGCCACAGCGCACGCGATACTTACGGCGAGCTTATCTCGGCGGGATTTGTCGTCGAACCGAAGCCGTTTTCAGTCGGCGTAAGAGCGGAGCATCTGCAAAGTGACATAGACAAGGCTCTCTTCGGCGCACATGCAGGCGACGTTTCACTCGGCAAGGGCGAATATCAGCTTTCATACCGCAAGGGCGAGAGAGGGTGTTATACGTTCTGTATGTGCCCCGGAGGAACTGTAGTACCGTCGACGAGCGAAGAGGGCGGAGTCGTTACAAACGGCATGAGCACACGCGCAAGAGACGGACGGAACGCAAACGCCGCGGTGTGTGTGTCTGTTCTGCCGTCGGATTTCGGAAACAACGCCGCAAACGCGATAGAATTTCAGCGCACGCTTGAAAAAAAGGCTTTCGTCTCCGGCGGACGGGACTATACCGCACCGTTCCAGACAGTCGGAGACTTCATGAGCGGCAAGCGCGGAGAAGAGTATTCAAAAATCGTTCCGACGTACCGCGACGGACGTGTCAAATGCGCGGATTTTTCCGAGATTTTTCCGGGATTCGTTACGGAAATGCTCCGCGAGGGACTGTACGATTTCGGCAGAAAGATCAGAGGCTACGACGACGGCTGTGTTCCGCTCACGGGAGTGGAGACGAGAACGTCCGCACCGGTCAGAATAATGCGTGGCGACGATTTTCTGGCAGTCGGAAAGAATAAGATATATCCCTGCGGAGAGGGTGCCGGTTACGCCGGTGGGATAGTCTCAGCCGCAGTGGACGGGATAAGAATTGCCCGTGCCGTAATGGCAAAATACAGGGCTGATTAAAAAGGAATCAAACAAACGGAGGTTTTCCATGCGCCAGCGTGCTGTTGTACTTGAAACGAACGGAAAAGAAGCAGTGATAGAAGTCAGCCGCGCCACAATGTGCGACGGATGCGAGAAGCACGGCGGCTGTGACGGAAAATGCGAAATAACAGGACTGCTTTCGACCGGTGGAAAGATGAAAACAAAGGCGAAAAATGCGCTCGGCGCAAAGGTCGGAGATACGGTTGAGGTGGAAACGGAGAGCAAAAAAGTCCTCGGATACGCCGCACTCGTGTTCATTCTGCCGCTCGTTGTGGCAGTTGCCGGATATATCGTAGCGGACAGCGTGTGGCATACGGAAGCATCGGGACTGATCGGCGCGGCAGTCGGATTTGTGCTGACCTTCGCCGGAATAGCGGTTTTTGACAGAACAAAAAGAAAAAAAGAGCCGGATATAGAAATAGTCGACATTGTTTCGGCTAATAAATAGTTTCCACTACGGTGGTGTAAGGTAGAAAACGTCGGGGACGTTTTCAAAATTCAGTTTTCTTCGCGGCTACGCGCGTAATCACACTTTTTTCACCACATACACCGTAGGGGAGGGGTTTCCCCTCCCGCGGAATCTGCACAAACTCTACGTTTAGTATCGGTTTTCCGCTACGCGCGGGGCGCACAAGAAGACCGACGCGGCCTTCTTGTGAATCATCCCGCCAAAGGGGGAAGGAGCAAGCTCATTCCCCCTCTGGACTCCCCTTTGTCACAAAGCGAGTGCGACGGTGTAGAGGATTTAGATCGATAATAATAGCGCGCTGACGCTCATTATGAAGTAAAACGTAGTCGTTTTTAAATGGTAAGATAAATAATTGAGTTGCATTTACTCTGAAACAAAGGGGTTCAACCGAGATGCGGAGCATCTCGACGACTTCGTTTACGAAGTCGGTAGGCGTGAATAGAGCGAAGCAACCTTCCCCCTAAGTCGTGTGGATTGGCAAGGAGTCCGCGAAAGTGACTCACCGAGATGCGGAGCATCTCGACGAGTTCACGGAGTGAACTCGGCTTGTGCGCCGTCCGCCCGTTCGTAAACGAACAGGACAGAAAGATGAAATTGAAAACGTGAAACGTTTTCTTCCTTTTGTCTTAATGAGGTTTGTGCAAGTAAAAGAAAAATGATGTTTGCACTTCGTGCAAGTGTATAGTTTTAACTTTGATTATTATTTTTATTTATATAAAGAGAGACAATACTATGAGAAAAGAGAAAAAATGGGCAGTCGCGGCGCCCCATAACGCCGTTCTCGACTGCCGGGAAGCGCACGAGCTGTCGTCGGCGCTGGGCATTTCGCTGACGACCGCGATGCTGCTCGTCAACCGAGGGTATACTACAGTCGACGGCGCAAAATCGTTCCTCGGAAAGACCGAAGAGATCCTCCACGACCCGTTTCTGATGCGCGATATGCGGAAAGCCGCCGAAAGAGTCGCTGACGCGGTGGTAAGCGGCGAAAAAATCGTTATCTTCGGCGATTACGATGTGGACGGCGTGACTTCCGTCTCCAGCCTGTACCTTTATCTGAGCAAAAACGGCGCGGACGTTTCGTACTACATCCCGTGCAGGGCAGGCGAGGGCTACGGTGTTTCCGAGGGCGCGATACGCAAGCTCGCCGAGGACGGATGCAGCCTCATCATAACCGTTGACACCGGTATAACAGCCGTCGGAGAAGTCGAAGTCGCAAAATCGCTTGGCGTGGACGTTATCGTCACTGACCACCACGAATGTCACAGCGAGCTTCCGGATGCCGTCGCTGTTGTGAATCCGAGAAGACCGGACTGTGATTATCCTTTCAAGGAGCTTGCAGGCGTCGGAGTGGTGTATAAGCTCCTTTGCGCCGTTGAAAGTGTACTGAACCCCGATGACAGCATGATAGACTGCGTGCGACGCATCTCAGCCGAATACGGCGACCTTGTTGCAATCGGCACTATCGCAGACGTTATGCCCGTAAAGGACGAAAACCGTCTCATCGTTTCGTACGGTCTTGAACTGATCGAAAATACCGAACGCCCGGGACTGTGCGAGCTTATCGACGCAACAAGTGCGGATTCAAAATACGGCAAAAAACGCAAGATCACGGCGTCGTTCATCGGATTTACAGTCGCGCCGAGAATAAACGCCGCCGGCAGAATAAGCTCCGCGTCTATCGCAGTAGAGCTGTTCCTCGCAAAGGACCGCGAAACTGCCGCACCTATCGCAAAACAGCTCTGCGACATCAACCGCGAGCGTCAGTCCGGCGAGAACGACATCGTCGAAGAGGCGTACGCGAAAATCGCCGCGGAACACGACTTTGAAAACGATCCCGTTATCGTTCTCGACGACGATAAATGGCACCACGGCATAATCGGTATCGTCGCGTCGCGCATAACAGAAAAGTATAACTGCCCGTCGATCCTCATATCATTTGAAGGCTCGGAAAACGGCGAGATCGGCAAAGGCTCGGGGCGATCCGTAAAAGGGCTGAACCTCGTCGACGCACTGAAGAACTGCTCAGACCTGCTCGAAAAATTCGGCGGTCACGAGCTTGCCGTCGGACTTACGATAAAGCGCGAGAACCTCGACGATTTCAAGAAAAAACTCAACGAATACGCACGCGAATATCTCACTGACGTAGATACCGAACCGACGCTTGACGCTGAAATGGAGCTTGCTCCCGACGACATAACGATAGAGCAGGCGAACGAGCTTTATATGCTCGAGCCGTACGGCGTGTCTAACCCGGTGCCGGTGTTCGTCATGTACGACGTACCGCTTTACGATACCGCTCTTGTCGGCGGCGGAAAGCACACCCGTCTGACGCTCAGGATAGGGCAGAATTACGTAAACGCAATGGTGTTCCGCCTCTCTCTCGGTGAGCTTGACCTGTACCCCGGCGACACCGTAGATGTGATGTTCTCGCTCGACGTGAACGAATTCCGCGACCAGAAGAGCGTTCAGCTTATCGTCAAGGACGTGCGGCTTTCTTTATCGAAAGCACGCGAAGAGAACGCCGACCGTGCGCTATACAGAAAGCTGATAGACGAGCCGGATTCCGTCGGTACGGACGTGCTTCGTTCTGTCGTACCGACGAGAGACGATTTTGCCGCAGTATACAATATTCTGAAGCATGAACTTCGGGTGGAACACGAGGTGTTCAGCATGAGAGCGCTCCGCCACCTTCTCAAATCGGCAAATATCCCCGTCGGATACGTCAAACTCAAACTGATTCTTACGGTGTTCGACGAGCTTGGACTCCTCGGCGTGAATCTGAGAGAGTCGGAGGACGCGGAGATATATTCGTTCAGATACATAGAGCAGAGGGGAAAGACTCCGCTTGAATCGTCCGTCCTTTATTCGTCACTGAAAGAACGGCTGAACGGCTGATTCTTACGATAAACAAATTTAATAAAGCAAAATATTAGCTTTAAGGCATAAAAAATGGATAACACAGAAATTACTTCCACGGAATATCCGGAAATTGCCGGACTTATAAACACTCTTTCGACAAACGGCCACCGATACGACATCGAAAAGATCGAAAGAGCGTTCCTTTACGCAAAGTCGCTCCACGAGGGGCAGTTCAGAGTCAGCGGAGACCCGTATATCTCCCACCCCATAGCGGTAGCGGAGATAGTGACCTCTCTCGGACTTGACACCGACTCTATCTGCGCGGCGTTTCTGCACGATACAGTCGAGGACTGCGCCGACAAGACGAGCCTTGACGAGATACGCGCGCGCTTCGGTGATGAAGTCGCAATGCTCGTCGACGGACTGACGAAAATGAAGTCGATCAACGTCGAGGATAAGGAAGAAGAAAACATCGAGAACATCCGCAAGATGCTCCTTGCCATGTCAAAGGACATCCGCGTCATCTTCATCAAGCTCTGCGACAGACTCCACAATATGAAGACTCTCGGCGTGAAGAAAGAAGAAAAACGTCGTGCCACCGCTCTTGAAACGATGTACGTTTACGCGCCGCTCGCTCACCGTCTCGGTATGCAGAGGATAAAGCAGGAGCTTGAAAACCTTGCACTGTCGTACCTCGATCCGATAGGACACGCGCAGGTGTCGAAATATATCGAAGACAAATACGGTCAGAACCACGATTTTATCGAAAACACGCGCGCAGTCGTGTCCGCAAAGCTCGATGAATACAACATCCACTACACGCTCGAAGGACGTGTAAAGACCGTTTATTCGATCTACCGCAAGATGTTCAGACAGGATAAGTCGTTCGATGAGATATACGACTTCTATGCGATAAGAATAATCGTCGATACGGAGCTTGAATGCTACACCGCGCTCGGTATCATCCACGAAATGTTCAAGTCAATGCCCGGACGCTTCAAGGATTACATTTCAACGCCTAAGCCGAATATGTACCAGTCGCTTCACACCACCGTCATCGGACGCGACGGTATCCCGTTTGAAGTTCAGATAAGAACGCGCGAGATGCACCATATCGCTGAGTACGGTATCGCGGCGCACTGGAAGTACAAGTCGGGTGCAAAGAGCAAGGAAGAGATCGACAAAAAGCTCGAATGGGTGTCGAAGCTCGTCGACGTTGAGGACGGCGTCATCGAGTCCGAAGACTTCATGCACGCCCTGAAGATAGACATTTTCTCCGACGAAACGTTCGTATTCACTCCGAAAGGCGACGTTATCGCACTTCCGCAAGGCTCAACTATCATTGACTTTGCTTACGCGATTCACTCCGAAGTCGGCAATAAAATGGTCGGCGCGAAGATAAACGGAATGATAACGCAGATCGACAAGGTGCCGCAGACCGGCGACATCGTCGAGATAATCACGTCGTCTTCGTCGAAAGGGCCGTCGAGAGACTGGCTCGCTATCGTCAAGACAAGCGAAGCAAGAACGAAGATACGCCAGTGGTTCAAAAAAGAAAAACGGCCTGAGAATATCAAGATCGGCAAGGACGAATTAGACAAAGAGTTCTCACGTTTCCGCGTAAAGCCCACCGAAGCACAGAAAGCGGAGATCGTCGCCGCCGCTGCGTCAAAGCTCGGTATGAACGATCCCGACGACCTCTATAATGCTCTCGGTTACAACGGACTGACGGTTTCAAAAGTACTGACAAAACTCAAGCCCGAATATGAGCGCATCGTCAAGCCCGAAGAGCAGCCCGTCATCACGGACACCGATCAGGTACAGACGCAGACCTCAAAGAGAGTCCGTCACACAGGCGGCGTTATCGTCGACGGCGAGTACGGATGCGAAGTCAAGTTCGCAAAATGCTGTAATCCTCTCCCGGGAGACGATATTATCGGCTTTGTCACAAAGGGTTACGGCGTGTCTATCCACAAGCGCGACTGCCCGAATGCAGTAAAGGGCTTGGACAACGAACAGCTCCGCGAACGCTGGCTCAGAGCGGAGTGGGACAAGGACGACTTTATGCAGGAAAACGGACGTGCGCTGTACGAGGTCGCGCTCCAGATCTATGCCGAGAACGATATGACGCTTATCGCCAATATCACAATGGCGATAGCCGATATGAAAGTGACGCTTCTCTCGATCAATACGAAAAAGCGGACGGAGAACGACATCATCATAATGCTGACAGTCGGATGCAAGAACATCGAACACTACAATTCGATCATGTCGCGTCTGCGCTCGATAAATCACGTCCATTCCGTAACGCGCGGATATACATGATATAATAAAGGAATACTAAAATGCTTGCACTGATACAGAGAATAAACGGCGGTAAGGTCGTTGTCGAGGGCGAAACTGTTGCGAACTGCGACGGCAAAGGACTTCTTATCCTCCTCGGCGTGACTCACACCGACACAAAGACCGACGCGGAGCTTCTCGCCGACAAAATAGCAAAGCTCCGCATCTTCTCCGACGAGAACGACAAAATGAATCTCTCGGTCACGGACGTTGACGGCGGAATAATCGTCGTGTCGCAGTTCACGCTGTACGCCGCGTACCGCAAAGGCAACAGACCGGACTACCTCAACTCCGCCGCTCCATCGGTCGCAGAACCGCTGTACGAATATTTCACCGAATATATAAAAAAGTACACCGATAAGGTCAGCCACGGCGTGTTCGGCGCTCACATGGAAGTCTCCATTATGAACGACGGTCCTGTTACGATACAACTCGACTCCGAGGTACTGAAATCTCCGAAACGGTCATAAAGATAAACTAAGGACATAAAATGATTTTAAGAATAAACGGCAACGTAAAGCCGTATTATGCAGAAACGCTCGCCATGATCTTCTTTCCGGGCGCGAAGTTTCCCGAAAACGAGGAAGAAACGCCCGAAACCGTCGTTGCATCTGTCAATCTGAGCGAATCCGACGGCACGGCATACGCGGAAGTGACACTAAAGCAGGGCGAAAAGACAACAAAAGGAACTTCATCTCAGCCGCTCACGGGAGACACCGACAAGAGGCGCAAGATAGCAGTCGGCGAGGCTTTCATGAAAGCAGGGAAGGACTTCACGGGAGTGACGCCTCCGTGGGGTATTCTGACAGGCGTAAGACCGGCGAAGGTCGCGTCGGAGCTGTTCCGCAAGGGGTACGGTGAGGACGGCGCGGCAGAGGGGATCTCGCGCGAATACTTCGTCAGCCCGATCAAATCCCGTCTTGCAGTCGACGTTGCGGCGGCGGAAGCAAGAATAATAACCGACGGCATACGGCGCGAATGCAGTGTGTACGTCGGAATACCGTTCTGCCCGACGAGATGCGCCTATTGCTCGTTCGTTTCTTATACGTCGAAGAAGCTCCTGTCTTTGATACCGGACTACTTGAGCGCACTGTGCGAGGACATCGACGGCGTATTCTCGGTGATCCGCTCACTTGGGATGAAAGTCTCTACCGTATATATCGGCGGCGGTACACCGACAGTCCTCACGGCGGACGAAATGCGCGTACTGCTCTCGAAAATACGCGAACACACTTCCGACCTCACCGAATTTACCTGTGAAGCAGGGCGGCCCGATACGATAACGGCTGAAAAACTGCGCGTCGCGGCTGAATACGGAGTAGACCGCATCAGCGTCAATCCGCAGACATTGAACGACGAAGTATTAAAGGGGATAGGACGCGCGCACACGACTGATATGTTCTACTCGGCTTACGCGACGGCGAGAGAATCGGGGATAAAGAACATCAATGTCGACCTCATCGCAGGTCTGCCGTACGACACAACAGAGTCGTTCATGCGCTCGATAGACGGAGTCATCGCACTCGATCCCGAAAACATCACCGTGCATACATTCAGCGTCAAGCGCTCGTCCGAGTTCAAGACCGAGGGACGGTTCGATCCGGCTTCCGTCATCGCGGCAGAGAGCGTTGATTATTCGCAGAAGCGGCTCAGAGAATCGGGGTACCTGCCGTACTATATGTACCGTCAGAAGAACACTGTCGGCAACCAGGAAAACGTCGGCTACGCAAAGCCCGGCCACGAGGGACTATACAATATTTATATGATGGAAGAAGTCCACTCAATCTTTGCCGCAGGCGCAGGCTCGGTAACAAAGCTCGTCTCGCTTCCGGACAGCGACGGAAACGTGCGGATAGAGCGGCTGTTCCAACCGAAGTATCCGTACGAATATCTCGACGGCTACAAAAACGGCGAGAGCGCGAAAAAACTCGACGAAATGAAGAAAACCGCCGCGGAGTTTTTCGCGGATAAAGACCGAAACGGTCATTAAGGAGATACTTTTTTGAAAAATCTCAGAATCAACATTGACGAGCCGCGCGACGCTCAGAAGTACATCACTCGCGCAGAACACGATTTCTCGGCAAAGCTCGATGCGATCACCGCGGACATCGTCGCAAATGCCGATAACAGGATAATCACGCTCGCGGGTCCGACCTGCTCAGGAAAAACAACGACGGCGAATAAGCTGACCGAGCGCATCAGAGAAGCAGGGAAGAACCCCGTTGTATTCTCGATAGACGACTTTTTCCTTGACAGAGCCGACAGAAACGTGGTCGACGGCGACGCGCCCGACTACGATTCAGTAAGCGCGATAGACCTCGACTGCCTCGAAGAGTTTGTCGCCGATCTGCTCGCAGGAAAGACGGTCAGAAGACCGATCTTCGACTTCGTGAACACTCACCGCTCCGGCTACGAGGAATATTCGCCGAACGGGAAAGATATATATGTATTCGAGGGAATACAGGCGGTGTACCCCGAAGTCACATCGCTTTTCGGCGACTACACGAGCATTTTCATCCGTGTGGCAGATGACGTGCGATACAAAGGATCGGTGCTTCTCGGCGACGAGATTCGCCTGTTCCGCCGCATCGTCAGAGACTACAAATTCCGCGGTGCGACTGCGGAGTTTACTCTACATTTGTGGAACACAGTCCGCGCGAATGAGATAACGTCGATCTTCCCGAACGCAGGGAACAGCGACTATTATATCAATTCCCTTTTACGCTACGAGCCGTTCGTGCTTGCAAATAACGTACTCGGACTGCTTGGCACTGTCCCGAAAGACAGTAAGTACCGCGGCGAGGCAGATCTGCTGACAGATAAGCTCAAGCCGTTTGAAAATCACTTTTTTGAAGAAAAAATGATCCCGAGCACCTCGATGTTCAGGGAATTCATAGGATAAACCGTTTCGGAGGTAATCGCGCTGAAAACACGATCGACAAAAGGACGTTCAGGTGAAAAAAGGACGTTTTTTGCCGGAGTGTTTCTCCTGACTGCCTCCGGAATTCTCGTTAAGGCCGCAGGACTGTGCTTCCGCATCCCGATGAATTATGTAGTCGGTGACGCCGGAATGGGGTACTACAACTCGGCTTATTCAGTTTACACATTTCTCTATATGCTCTCGACATCGGGACTTCCCGTCGCACTGTCCGTGATGATCTCGGAGGCGAGAGGACGCGGAGAAAAACAGAACGCCGCGCGGATTTTCAAGGTGGCGGCGGCTGTTTTTGCCGTACTCGGATTGCTGTCAAGCGGTGTGATGCTCGTTTTTTCGCAAAAACTTGCGTCGCTGATACGGTCTGATCTTTCCGCACTTTCGATCGCCGTGACTGCGCCGACGATGTTGTTTGTGTGCATCTCCTGCGCCGTCCGCGGATATTTCCAAGGGTGCGGCAATATGCTCCCGACCGCAGTTTCACAGCTCATTGAAGCACTCGGTAAGCTGTTTATAGGCATCGGCGCGGCAGTATACGCGGTACGGTGCGGCTATCCGGTGCATATCGTGGCGGCGTTCGCGCTGTCGGGACTGACGCTCGGCTCGCTTCTCGGCGCGGTATATCTTGTTGCCGTTAAGCTGATACGGGGAGAGAGCGATCTGCTTCCCGAATGTGCGTGCGAAAGTGAAAACAGACTGACCGTGCGTGAAGCACTCGGAAAACTCGTGAAAAAATCCGTTCCGATTACGGTCAGCGCATCCGTGATGAGCCTGTCGGGACTGATCGACACCGTGATGATACAGCGCGTGCTTCGCTCGTCCGGCATGACGGCTGAGGACGCGGCGGCATTGTACGGCAACTATACATCCCTTGCCGTGCCGATGTTCAATCTGCCGCCGGTGTTTGTCTATCCGGTGGCGTACTCGCTCGTTCCGGTAGTCGCGTCGCTGTTTGCCTGCCAAAAAACGGACAAAGCGGCTGAGAGGATAGAATCCGCGCTTCGCTATTCTGTGGTGGTCGGACTTCCGTGCGCGCTCGGACTGTCGGCAATGGCAAAGCCGATACTTGAGCTGATCTACAAGGATTCGTCTGCCGATCTTGCCTCACCGCTCCTCACTCTGCTCGCGCCTGCGTCGTTTTTCGTGTGCGTGCTTGCAGTGACGAACTCCGTTCTTGAGGCGTGCGGACACGAAAAAAGCACTGTCATATCAATGCTCGTCGGCGCGGCTGTGAAGTGCGTGTCGGGCGTGTTTCTCCTGAAAAGATACGGCATAACAGGCGCACCGCTGTCCACGCTTGCGTGCTATCTTACGGTGACGGTCATCAATTTTGCGTTCGTCGTGAAATTTACGCACATCAAGCCGCCGCTATTGAAGACTTTTTTACTTCCTCTCGGCGGAAGCGTGCTTGCGGCGTACTCCGCGTCACTGACCGATAAGTTGCTCTCACGGTTCGGCGAAAGCACGGCGTGTATAGCGGCTATCGCTGTGGCAGTCGCAGTGTACGCGGTATTTCTGCTCTTCACGGGAGAGGTAACACAAGACGAAATAAACGATATTATTATAAAAGGAAGACGAAAAAATGAGACTTGACAAATTTCTGAAGGTATCGAGAATAATCAAGCGGCGCACCGTTGCGAACGAAGCGTGTGATACCGCGCACGTCGAAGTGAACGGACGAGTCGCAAAGGCGTCGTACGACGTAAAGGAAGGCGACGTTATCGCGGTGACGTACGGCGACAGAACGCTCCGTTTCCGCGTCATCGACGTAAGAGAACACGCGGCAAAAGCGGACGCCTCGACAATGTATGAGGTGATAGAATAAGCACGGTACCGACAAGCGTTGAGACTGTTTATGTGAAGCCGGATTGTCCGAAAAGAGGAGGAAAAAAGGCAAAATATTTTTTCTTTTCGAGTTCGGCAAGGAGAATGACTTCTGCTGAGCGGTCTTATTGCTTTTTTCATTTCATTTCGTACAACTCAAATTTTGACGTTTTGTACACTTTTGACAAAAATATAATAGATTATTGACAAATAAGCACGGATATGTTAAAATTATCAAGAAAAAAGTTCAATGTTCTGTAACAAACCTGTCTTTTTCAGACAACGGCGGAAACGCGCTGTCTGTTAAGAAAATACAAAAAAATTTTTCAGGAGGTATCCCCTATGTTAACAGGCATTTGGCTTCTTGTTGCTTTCGTGCTTGCAATCGTTCTCATGATCGTTGCGATCTCGAAGTGGAAGATCCACCCGTTCCTTTCCATTATGGGCGTTTCGCTCATTCTCGCACTCCTTGCAATTAAAGACATCACAGCTATCCCCGGCATCATCGGTGCAGGCTTCTCCGGAACCTTCACAAGCATCGGTATCGTTATCATCCTCGGTGCGCTCGTCGGTATTCTTCTTGAAAAGACCGGCGCGGCTCTGAAAATGGCTGACTGCGTTGTAAAACTCGTCGGCAAGAACCACCCCGAAATCGCAATGCTCATCATGGGCTGGATCGTATCCATTCCCGTATTCTGCGACTCCGGTTTCGTAGTTCTCAACCCGATCCGTAAGGCTCTCGTTCAGAGAACACGCAAGTCTTCCGTAGCTTGCACAGTCGCTCTCTCCATGGGTCTTTATATCTCCCACTGCTTCATCCCGCCGACACCCGGCCCGATCGCTGCAGCTAACACACTTTACACAGAAGGCCTCGGCTCCACAGACGTTAACCTTCTCCAGGTAATGCTCATCGGCGCTATCTGCTCTATCCTCCCGCTCATCGCAGGCTGCATTTTCGCAGTTATCATCGGCAAGAAGGTTAAAGCAGCTGACGAACCCACAAACGACGAAGCTATCGGTCAGACATACGAAGAACTCGTAGCAAGCTACGGCAAACTCCCGAACGGATTTGCTGCATTTGCTCCGATCGTTGTTCCGATCATCCTCATGGGCCTCTCCTGCGCATTCTCCATGGCAGGTCTTAAGGTTGCAATCATTACATTCCTCGGCACACCTATCATCGCTCTCGCAGTAGGCGTTATCATCGGCGTTCTTCTTCTCCTCTGGGCTAAGAAGGGCAAAGAATTCTACGACATCACAAACGAAACACTGAAGACCACCGGTCCGATCCTGTTCGTAACGGCAGCAGGCGGCGTTCTCGGTAAGGTCATCGCTTCCACAGAGCTTATCGCGTTCATCAGCGAACGTGCAGACGCTCTCAAGGTTATAGGTCTCGTATTCCCGTTCCTCCTTGCAGCTATCCTCAAGACAGCTCAGGGTTCTTCCACAGTTGCGATCACAACATCCGCAGGTATCATCGCTCCGATGATGGCTACTCTCGGCTGGACCACACCCGTACAGGCAGCTCTCGTAGTTGTTGCTATCGGTGCAGGCGCAATGGTTGTTTCTCACGCAAACGACAGTTACTTCTGGGTTGTTACCAACTTCGGTGAAATGAAGGCTCAGGACGGTTACAAGACACAGTCTCTCGGTACGCTCATTATCGGTATTGCCGCAATCCTGAACGTACTTCTCGTTTCTCTGTTTGTCTGATTCTTAACCGGACATAATATAACATAGCATAACATCAGAGCCGTTCTCTTTATGGGAGGACGGCTCGAAATTTCTCTGATAAATAAACCGAAAGGCAGGATACCACTTTGAACAGAGACGCAAAAATCATTATGGAAGCCGCTCTCGCCGACGCTATGCCGGGTGGCGCGGTCCGTAACGCACTTGATAAAATAAAGGCAGACAAGGACGGCTGCAAGGTCTTTGACGGACAAGGAAAGCTCGTCGTCGTAGCCGCAGGAAAAGCCGCATGGGAAATGGGCAGAGCCGCAGCAGAAGTCCTCGGTGAACGTATCGACGCAGGAATAGTCATAACGAAATACGATCACGCAAAGGGAGAGATAAAAGGGCTTGAAATTCGTGAAGCAGGGCATCCCGTGCCGGACGAAAACAGCTACTCCGCGACTGCGCGCGCACTTGAGCTTGTTGCAAATCTGACGAAAGACGACAATGTGCTGTTTCTTCTCTCGGGCGGCGGATCTGCGCTGTTCGAGTCTCCGCTGATCGATACAGAAGAAATGGCATCGATCACAAAACAGCTTCTTGCCTGCGGTGCGTCCATTGTTGAGATAAACACGATAAGAAAGCGTCTCTCCTCCGTAAAAGGTGGACGTTTCGCGCTCTGCTGTGCTCCGGCACACGTTTATACGATCGTCCTCAGCGACATCATCGGCGATCCGCTTGATATGATAGCGTCGGGACCTGCTTATCCGGATTCGTCCACATCGGACGCGGCTATGGAGATAGTCGAACGCTACGGACTTGAAATCTCGCCGAAAGCGGAGGTCCTCATCCGCACGGAAACGCCAAAAACGCTCGACAATGTTACGACATACGTCACGGGCTCGGTGAAACAGCTCTGCGCATCTGCCGCAAAGACCTGTGAACAGCTCGGATACAAGCCTGTATTTCTCACGGCGTCTCTCGCTTGTGAAGCAAGGGAAGCAGGCGCGTTCCTCGGCTCGATAGCAAGGGATCATCAGAACGATACCGAATCTGTCGCGTTCCTTGCAGGCGGTGAGACTGTAGTTCATCTGACAGGTCACGGCAAAGGCGGACGGAATCAGGAGATAGCTCTTTCAGCCGCGCACGAAATAGCAGGGTGCAAGGACACTTGTGTGTTCTCGTTCGGCTCAGACGGCACGGACGGTCCCACAGACGCGGCAGGCGGGTATGCAGACGGTGAAACGGAAGCGAAGCTCGCCGCACAGGGACTTGACATTCGCACGATCCTTGCCGACAACGACGCATATAACGGACTGAAAGCGGCAGACGGGCTGATCATAACAGGACCGACCGGCACAAACGTGAACGACCTTGCGGTGGTGCTCGTAAAGAGATAAGAAAAACTGAAAATGACAGAAAAAACGTGAGTACGGGGGATTTGTACTCACGTTTTCCTGTTTTTTGCACACAAAAATCCTTAGTCTTTCCACTCAAAATCCGAAGACAGAAGCCGCACGACGTCCTTCGACACCATTAGCATTCCGCCGCGGCAGTGGGCATGACGGATATTCTTTCCGTCGTCTGTGTAGACTCGGCATTCACCGTCGGCAAGCGCGGTCACGAACGGGATGTGACCTGCAAGAACGGCAAGCTCACCGCCGATTCCGCGAACGGAAAGCTGTGCCGCCTCACCGTCGTATCTCAGCCCGTCCGGTGCGGCTATTTCCAGCTTGAAATTCTTCATATCTGCCTCCGATTTACCGTAAACTGTTAAATATCGTAGTTACTTTTTTGCTTTCTCGAACGCTTCGTCGATAGTGCCGATGAACAGGAACGCACTTTCCGGAAGACTGTCGCATCTGCCCTCGATTATCTCTCTGAAGCCGCGGATAGTCTCTTTAAGCGGAACGTACTGTCCTTTGATACCGGTGTACGGCTCGGCTACTGCGAACGCCTGAGACATATATCTCTGAACTTTTCTCGCTCTTGATACGGTCAGTTTGTCTTCTTCTGACAGCTCATCCATACCCATGATTGCGATGATGTCCTGAAGCTCCTTGTATCTCTGGAGTATACGCTGTACCTCACGCGCGACGGTGTAGTGTTCTTCGCCGAGGATTTCGGGCGAGAGGATGCGCGACGTGGATTCAAGCGGATCGACTGCAGGATAGATACCCTGTGACGCTATCGAACGGCTCAGCGCAGTCGTTGCGTCGAGATGCGCGAACGTGGTAGCCGGTGCAGGGTCGGTGTAGTCGTCAGCAGGGACGTAAACTGCCTGGATCGACGTAATGGAGCCGCGCTTTGTCGACGTGATTCTCTCCTGTAATGCGCCCATTTCGTTTGCAAGAGTCGGCTGATAACCGACGGCAGACGGCATACGTCCGAGAAGTGCGGATACTTCGCTTCCTGCCTGAGTGAAACGGAAGATGTTGTCGATGAAGAGAAGCACGTCCTTGCCCTCTTTGTCGCGAAAGTATTCAGCCATTGTAAGTCCCGACAGACCTACTCTCATTCTTGCTCCCGGAGGCTCGTTCATCTGCCCGTAGACCATGGCGGTCTTCGAGAGAACTCCGGAATCCTTCATTTCGTTATAGAGGTCGTTACCTTCACGCGAACGCTCGCCGACACCCGTGAAAACCGAGTATCCGCCGTGCTCCGTGGCAACGTTGTGGATAAGCTCCTGGATAAGTACGGTCTTGCCGACTCCTGCGCCGCCGAACAGACCGACTTTACCGCCCTTCGTGTACGGGCAGATTAGGTCGATGACCTTGATACCCGTTTCAAGTATCTCCGTGCTGACGGACTGATCCTCGTACGACGGTGCCGGACGGTGTATCTCCCAGTTATCTGATGCTTCGGGGGCAGGCTGTTCGTCGATCGGCTCGCCGAGAACGTTGAAAACACGTCCGAGCGTTTCGGGACCTACGGGGACCGTTATTCCTTTGCCTGTGTCAACGGCTTCCGTGCCGCGGACAAGACCGTCGGTGGACGACATGGCGATACAGCGCACTATATTGTCGCCGACGTGACCGGAGACTTCGGCCGTGAGCTGTCTGTCTCCGATTTTGATTTCGATTGCGTTCAGAATGTTCGGCAGTTCGTCGTCAAAGCGGATGTCGATGACCGGACCGATGACCTGCGAAACATATCCGATGTGTTTTTTCTCTGCCATTTTCTATCTCCAAAAATGAATTTGGGTCGTTTTGCTTATTCTGAAAAGTGTTTATCTTAAATGCTGTGCAGTGATTACATTTTCAATTTGCTTCCCTTGTGTAAAGGGAAGTGTCACGGTTTTCCGTGACGAAAGGATTGTGAAGCTTAAATCAGAATTGAACTCTGTTCTCACGCATTCGCGCCGGCTACGATCTCCGTGATCTCCTGCGTGATCGCTCCCTGACGCGCTCTGTTGTAGTGGAGACTCAGCTCGTCGAGCATTTCGTTCGCATTCTTCGTCGCGGTGTCCATTGCGGAACGGCGCGCGGCAAGCTCTGCGGCATACGACTCAACGGCGGACGTGTACAGCACTCCTGCGATGTACTCCGGTATCAGCGCCGCGAGGACCTCTTCCGGGTTCGGCTCGTACTCCGCAACAGCCGCCGATTTTTCTTCGCTCTTTCCGCGCTCTTTCGCAAGGGATTCAAGCGGAAGCAGGTACGTTATATCGGGGCGCGACGACAGCATCGACACGAATTTTGTCGAGATGAGGTTCACTTCCTTGATCTCGCCTTTGTCGTACATCTCTTTGGCGAGGTACGCGGCGTCGGATGCGTTCTGCGACGTGAAGCTCTCCACCGACATAAAATCGGACGTGAGAACGTTTACACCGCTTCTGCGTGAGTAGTATTCGACGGCGCGTTTTCCGACGGGGATAACGTAGTCGCCGCTGTGAATGAGGGCAAGGGAAGAGCGGAAAATGTTGTTGTTGTATCCGCCTGCGAGTCCTCTGTCACCTGCAACGACTATATAGAGCGACGGAAGCGTGCGTTCTCTCGTCTTTGCGTATGCGCTTTCTTCGGAAGAGAGATCGGCAAATGCGTCGAGCATTACTTCCTTGTAGAAGCGCGATTTTTCCATGCGCGCGCCGGCTTTTTTGATCTTCGACGCCGCGACAAGCTCCATCGCTTTGGTGATGTGCCTCGTGGAATCGACGCTCTTTATCCGCGCGCGTATGGCTTTGATGTTTTCACTCATTTATCTAACTCCGGTTTGTTTGTGAATAAGTTTTCCGTGCGGTTTATTCACCGACTGCGCCGTAAACCTCGCGGCGGAATTTTTCCGTGAACCGTGTGAGATTCTCGGCGAGCAGTTTTGTGTCGTCGTCTGTGAGGACGCCTGTGTCGCGGATAGTCTTCATCAGCTCGTCGGCGTTTTCTCTGAGGTAAGTGAACAGCGCGCTTTCGTATTCGCGTACGTCGGAAACCTTGATTTCTTTCAGATAACCGTTAATGGCGGCGTAGATGATTGCCACCTGATATTCAACCGGTACGGGAGAGTTTTTGTCCTGCTTCAACACTTCGACGATCCTCTCTCCGAGCGCAAGACGCTCCTTTGTGTCCGCGTCAAGATCAGATCCGAACTGCGCGAACGCCTGTAACTCTCTGAACTGCGAATAGAGGAGTTTAAGCTGTCCTGCGACCTTTTTCATCGCCTTGAACTGAGCCGCACCGCCGACTCGGGAAACGGAAATACCCGGGTTTACCGCCGGAATGATGCCTGCGTGGAACAATTCTGTTTCGAGGAATATCTGACCGTCTGTGATAGAGATGACGTTCGTCGGGATGTACGCCGAAACGTCGCCTGCCTGTGTTTCGATGATCGGCAGTGCAGTGATAGAGCCGCCGCCGTATTCGGGAGCAAGACGCGCGGAACGCTCAAGCAGACGGGAGTGGAGGTAGAATACGTCTCCCGGGTATGCTTCACGTCCCGGAGGTCTGCGGATGAGCAGTGACAGTGCGCGGTAAGCCACGGCGTGCTTGGAAAGATCGTCGTAAACGATAAGCACGTCCTTGCCCTCTGCCATAAAGTATTCGGCGATAGCACAGCCGGAATAAGGTGCGATATACTGGAGCGGTGCCGCTTCCGACGCCGACGCGGATACGATGACCGTGTAGGAGTCGGCACCCGCTTTTCTTATAGTCTCGGCAAGTGCGGCAACGGTGGAGTTTTTCTGACCTATTGCGACGTAGATGCAGATAACGCCCGTGTTTTTCTGATTTAAGATTGTGTCGAGCGCGAGCGTCGTTTTGCCGGTCTGTCTGTCGCCGACGATAAGCTCACGCTGTCCTCTTCCGATCGGGATCATGGAGTCTATCGCCTTGATACCGGTCTGGAGCGGCACGCTGACGCTTTTACGCTTGATGATGCCCGGCGCTTCCGATTCGATAGGACGCTTTTCGGTGCATCCCGTCGGGCCCTTGCCGTCGATAGGCAGACCGAGCGCATTCACGATACGACCGATCATGCCGTCGCCTACGGGAACGGAAACGACCTCACCTGTTCTGTAGACGCGCGAGCCCTCTTTGATGTTTTCGGTGTCGTCGAGCATTACGACGGAAACCGTTGTTTCTTCAAGGTTCATCGCCATGCCGTACTCGCCGCCCTCAAAGCGGAGAAGCTCGTTTGCCATGCAGTTTTCAAGTCCGAATGCGCGTACGATTCCGTCGCCTGCCGAGATGACAGTGCCGCATTCGTCCTCTTTCAGCTTGTTCTCGTATGATTTTATCTGATTTTTGATTATGCTGCTTATTTCATCGGGACGAAGTTCGGTCCCGTTTGTGCCTCGAAGTCCCATTGTGTTTTCTCCGATTATTTTATTCTTATTACACTACTGTGCCTGACAGCCGCGCGCTTATCTCGTCGAGCTTCTTCTTTACGCTGACGTCGATGAGCCTGCCGCCGTAGGACAGCCGCATGCCGCCGATAAGTGAGCGGTTTATGACGTATGTGATCTCCACGTCTCCTCCGACGTGAGCGGACAGCTTTTCGGCGAGCTTCTTCTTCTGCGCGTCCGTCAGCTCGACTGTGCTTTCAGCCGTAACTCTGACGATGCCGCTCGTTTCATAATAGAGCCGCTCGTATTCCTTGAAGCAGTCGCGTATCTCCGTCGCGTGACCTCTTTCCGTCATCAGCTTGACAAACGATGCGAGTCTTTCGTTCACTCGTCCGTCCAGTGCCTCCGAGACGAGAGCGACGCGCTCTTCTTTCGGGATGTTCGGATTTATCAGCAGGTGAACATATTCGTCAGTGAACAGAGGAGAGAGCGCGCGTGTTTCATCGAGGAGCAGACGCTCGGTTTTTTCTTCTTCGGCGAGAGCGAACAGCCCGCGCGAATATTCTTCAACGATACCGTTCATCAGTCAGTACCCTCTCAGAGATTGTCGATAAACGAATCTATCATTTCGCGGTGGTCGTCTTCGTTGATCTCACGTCCGACAACGTTTTCGGCTATTTCAACGGAAATCGCCGAAATTTCGTCCTTCAGCTCGTTCATCGCTTTTTTCTTCTCAAGCGCGATGTCGTCTTCGGCTTTCTTCATCGTGTCTTCGGCTTTTGCACGCGCGTCTGCGACTATCTCATCGCTGAGACGGTCTGCACGCTGTGTTGCGGCTTTGACGATTGATTCAGCCTCTTCACGCGCACCGTCGAGCTTTTCGGCGTAGAGCCGTTTGTCGCTTTCCGCCTGTTCTCTCGACTCCTCAGCCGTTTTGTAGATGTTGTCTACCTGACTTTGCCTTTCGGCGAGGATTTTCTGAACGGGTTTGAAGAGAAACTTCTTGATTATGAGCGTCAGTATCAGAAGATTCGCTATGGTGGCTATAATGTGCCATACGTCCAGTGAAATTATCTCAAGATTTCCCATTTTGTATCTCCGGATAGGATAGGTTTTTTATTTTGTGAGACGATTGATAAAGAGACCGGGTGCGAGGAAGATGAGCAGAAGACCTGTTACGAAACCGTAAATACCTGTCGTTTCTGCGATAGCGCATCCGAGAAGCATCGTGGATGTAACGGAGCCTTTGCATTCAGGCTGACGGCCTATTGCTTCGCAGGCTTTACCTACTGCGTAGCCTTCACCGATACCGGGGCCGATACCTGCGATAAGCGCGAGACCTGCACCGATTGCACATCCCTGTAAAATTGTGGCTTTTGCACTTGCGAGTTGTACGAGTTCTTCGTTCATGGTTGTATTCTCCTGTAAAAATTATTTTTTCTTTTTTTATATCACAGCCGTATCATTCGTCGCTCTTTGCGGCATTGGCGATGTACAGCATAGTGAGCATTGAGAAGATGAACGCCTGCATAAGAGAAGAGAAGACGTCGAAGTAGATAGACAGCACTGCCGGGATACCGACCTGTAGGAACGGTATCTTTCCGAATATTCCCGGAAGCCAGCCGAGCAGCAGATTTGACGCACCGGCGAGAGCGGCATAGACGAGCGTCGAAATTACGGTACCCGAAATGATGTTTCCGAAGTGACGGAATGTCATCGAAATAGGCGTTGCGATCTCCGATAGAATGTTGAACGGGGTAAGCACGAATATCGGCTCGGTGAATCCCTTGAGGTAGCCGCCGAAGCCGCCCGTTTTTATCTTATAGAACGTTATCAGTCCGAATACGAGGAGCGCCCAGCCTGCGATAGTGTTGAGGTCGGACGTCGGAGGATAAAGCCCGACAAGCGAGAGCAGGGAAGAGAGCGCGGAGAGAGAGAGCAGAGCGCAGATGAACGGCGTGTAGCCCTTCGCAAACTCCGCACCCATATTGGTGCTTACGAGATTCGTCGCCTTTTCGACTATCCACTCGGCGACGATCTGCCGTTTTGACGTCGGTCTGACTTTGAGATTGTGCGTCAGAAACAGGCAAAGCGCGGTGATTATCAGAATTACTATAACGGAGTTGACCTGCGTCTCGGTTATCTTTATTCCGCCGAGCACGGGTATCTCGTACAGTATTTTCGCGCCTGTTATGTTGATGTTGTCCATGACTGCTCCGATTATTTATTGTTACTTTCTTTTTCTTCGGTTTTTTCGTCCGATTTCACGTCAGATCCTGGAACGGGACCGCGGGCAAAATGCGAGACGAACTTCTCGAATCCGTCCTCTTCCTCTTCTTCGTCCTCTTCCGGGACATCGGAGGTTTCGGGGATCGGTTCGGGATTTTTCTTCAGTTTATAGTAGTCGATAACGCTCTTTGCGGCGATGACTATTCTTACATAGAACACGCCTGCCGCAACCGGTATCCAGTTTATGATTCCGGTTTTCATCGAAAGCACTATCGCGCCGGCAAGTACGCCGAGGATCACGACGGTGCGGAGTATATACGAGACGCGGAGTTTTTTCTTTGCCGCCAGTTCTTCTCCGGTGTCAAGGGCGATAGTCATCCCGACTGACATGAAGTAGAAGTTCCCGACTGCGAGCAGATACCCCACGACCGAACCGAAAAGCGTCGGAAGTGAGAAGCGGTCGAATATGCAGAATCCTGCGAAAACGAGGACGGCGCACACCGCACAGCCGATCAGCATGAGCTTTATTGTTTTGCGGACTTCGGGTTCAAGTTTCATTGTTACCTCTGCGGAAACGGTGTTTTGGAAGATGTGTACATTTTTTCCACATTATCACTTAATAGTATATCACATTTTTTCTCTGTTTTCAAGGTTTCGGGCAATGTTTTTGCTCACAAAAAGCGTATTTCCCGTATTATTTTTGTATATTTCTCCGATACTTGATTCACAATCGAATAAAGTTCTATTGATTTTTTCACCGAATTGAAGTATAATATTCCCGTGAAAACAATATCTACCGAAAGGAATTACAGAATATGGCACAGACATTCAGAAAAATCGGTGTTCTCACGTCCGGCGGCGACGCTCCCGGAATGAACGCCGCAGTAAGAGCAGTTGTAAGAAGCGCAAGAGCACGCGGAATCGAAGTGGTCGGCATAGTAGGCGGCTACAGAGGACTCATCCACGACGAGATAGTCGATCTCTCGAACCGTGACGTATCGAATAAGATCAATCTCTCCGGTACGTTCCTCTACTCTGACAGATGCCTTGAATTCAAGGAAGAAGCCGGAATGCAGAAGGCTATCGAAACGATAAAGAAGCACGGTATCGACGGTATCATCGCTATCGGCGGGGACGGCACGTTCCGCGGAGCTACGGACCTTTCCTCCCGCGGCATCCCGACGATCGGCATACCCGGCTCTATCGACAACGACATTACTGCGTCCGACTATACTATCGGCTTCAATACCGCAATGCAGACAGTCATCGACGATGTTGACCGCCTCCGCGACACCTGCGAATCTCACGCGAGATGCAATATCGTAGAAGTTATGGGACGCGGTGCCGGCGACATCACGATCAACACCGCAATCGCTTCGGGTGCAGTTGCGTGCGTCATTCCCGAATGCCCGTTTGACGAAGACGCCTGTGTTGAAAAGATCATCCGCCTCCGCAGAGAAGGCAAGCGCAGCTTCCTCATCATCGTATCCGAAGCGTTCCCGGGACTCGGAGAAAACCTCAAGAAGCGCATCAACGACACGACGAAGGAGCTTTCCGAAAAGGAAGGCAACGACAGACTGTGGGTAGAGACGAAGTACGTCAATATGATGCACATAGTCCGCGGTGGTACACCGACACTCAAGGACAGAGTAACGGCTACCGAAATGGGCGTTCGCGCGGTTGAAGAGATCCTCGCCGGACACTCCGACCTCATCGTGATCGAGAAGGACGGCAAGATCGACACCTGCGGCATCCAGTGGTCCCAGGTACTCGACAGAAAGTACAAAGGCACGCTCAAGCCGGGTATGACAGACAAGTTTACGGCGGAAGAGCTTGCAGAAATGGACAAGATAATCGAAGAAAAGAAGAAGACGTTCGCTGAGACATACGCGATGTTCAACGAGCTTGCAAACTGAAAACAGAGAAAACCGTGAGTACGGGAAAAACGTACTCACGTTTTTTTATATAACATCTTGGTAGGGGATGGCGCCCACGACGTCCCGCGGATTCAGGCAAACCTCACGGCTACAAATCATACGAACGCCTTGAAATCTGCCTCCCTTGAGTAAAGGGAGGTGGCACGACTTGTCGTGACGGAAGGATTGTTGTAAGGTAGAAAACACTTCGTGTTTCCAAATTCTACTTTTGTCGCTACGCGCGACAGGCGCACAAGAGCGTCGCGTCGGTTTCGACGAAGTCGAATACCGGCTTGTGCGCCGTCCGCGTAGGACAAATCTGCCGCAAAACGTACGGTTTGGATGAATAAACCGCCTGCCCGCCCCGCGCGTAGCGGAAAAAGAATAAATCAAAAACGACGTAAGTCGTTTTTTTCCTTACGTCGTGATAATTGTGAAAGTTTAAGAAAATCGAGGCTTGCACGCCGCGCAGGGTTACTTTTCCTTCGCCTGCATTCCTCCGAGATCGAAGTCTTTCTTCCCGTTCAGCCCGTCCTTCGATATCATCGCCTCAAGCACGCTGATGTCCGACGAAATATCCATTGACTCCGACGAAAACAGACAGTCGAGCTGCATCTCAAATGCCTTGACGAGCAAGTCAAGTGTCGCTTCTATATCCTTCTTCGACTTTTTCATATTTTCGCCGGCAACTCCGACTCTTTCTATCCTGCTGTAAGACTCAAGCAGCTTTAAGGTCGTCGGGAGGTAGTAATTCATGAACGAACGGATCTGCGGCATCGACTCCGGATGATCGGAAACATAGTCGAAGATGTTCCGCGTGTGTTCTTCTATCCTGTAGATCCTCTCGGAGACTGCCTCGTCCGCTATTTCGTCGTTCAGGCGGCGTATTTCAAGTATGATCTTTTTGAAGTCTTCCTTGTTTTCTGCCGGGCCGAGATCGTCGAGTACCGTGTCGGTCTTTTTCGAGCCGAATGTACTGCCGCGCGATTTTTTGTAGTCGTAAGTCGCCGTATCGGGAACTGCCGACGGGAAACGCATGAAGTTGTTCGTGCCGAGGTCGATGTACGCTTCCTTGCCGAATTCGCCGTCGTTTATCATCCGTTGTACGTCTTTTCTGATGCGGTTGACGCTTGTGCCGGAAGCAGATGCGAGCTTTACGAGATTGTAGCTGTCGTTTTTCCCTATCAGCACCCTTATGCGCGAGAACCGCACTTCCCGTTTACTCTTTCCTTTTCCGGAGAGCGCGAGAAACAGAATACCGAGACCCGTCGGAACTGCGACCATCAGAGCCGACCTGACTATTGTACCGACGGATGTGAAAACCGTTTCCGGTGAGCTTGCCGCCAGAATCAGAAATGCCGCCGCGAGTATGAGCAAGAGAATACCGACAAATTTTGTGCCTGCCGAGGAATCGGATTTTTTGCTTGATTTTTTCTTTTTCTTCGGCTGTGCGGCCTTTTCAGCCGATTCTTTTGTCTGGTTGATCTTTTTTTCAAGCTCCTCGCGTGCTTTTGCGGCGCTGAACTCCTCCGACCGGTCACTGTTCTTGTATATTTCGGAGACGATACGCAGCACGGTCATTATCGCACCGACCGGTGGCATGACTATCCACGCGCCGATTATTCCCCACAAGGGAACATCAAAATTGAAGCTGTTTCTTTTCCCCGCCATGTGCGTCTCCCTGATCATATTTTATCATTCATATATTATAACCGAAAATGCGCGTTTTTGCAAGTGGCGGACGCGCTCATTTGCGAGAAAAAATCTTCTCTCTGCCTTTTTTGCCGACAAATTCGATTACTCCGCGAGCTTCAAGCACCTTCAGAATGGCTCTTGTCCTGTCGGCTGTTATTTTTGCGCCTTTTGAAAAGTCCCGTACGGTGAAATTCTCAGTGCAGTTTTCGGGGATATAACGCCTGAAATCATCGTCGGATGAGAGTATCACAACGTCGAAAATGTCCGTCGGGATCCGCTCGAAACGGTGTGCGCCGCGCTTCTTGTCACGGCTCCAACCGTCGAGCAGCTTGTATTCGTCTATTTCGAGAAGCGGTGCGACGAACGTGAGGTTTTCGTTTTTTACATAGTCGAGGATGCGTACAAGCTCGAACAGCAGATCGTATGCGGTCTGCTTCTTCGGGGAAGGACGGCGCGACGAGATAGCACCGCTCTCCGGTTCTATCCACGAAACGTATTTCTTCGCCGCGAGAGGATAGACGAGATTCACGCGGTATTCCGGCAGGTACGCCGCGAGCTTCGGTGAGAGTCCCGAAAAGCCGTTCGTCTCGATCTCGGTGATTATGCCGTCACGGCGTATGTCGGCGATGAATCCGTTCGTCGGCACTTCGTGATAGTCCTCGTCCGGCTCGAAATACTTCTTCATCATTATATGGAGCTTCTTTTCCTTGTACGTGCCGATGTTGAACCGCTCGTGCGAGGAGAGGGAGGAGTCGTATATTATATTGTAAAATCTCGCGCGGTTCACGTCCATTTTCCGGCTGTCCTCCCTTTAAGATGATCGATTTCTCTTAACGCATAAATTATACTCCCCGCCGAACATTTTGTCAAACTATTTACAAAAACGCCGCGGCGTGGTAGAATAGAATCATCTCAATTATCCGGAGGTCATTATGGCTTTATTTGAAGTTAACTTTTTCTCCGACGCGCTCGGAATGAACGCCGCGATGAACGTTATCATCCCGCAGAGAGCGAGAGGCGTCATCGGCGTTGAATGCGACGAATCGAAATTCGACAGGGAAACATACCCGACGCTTTATCTGCTCCACGGGCTGAGCGACGACCATACGACATGGGCGCGCCGCACCGCGATCGAGCTTTTCGCCGAAATGAACGGCATAGCAGTCGTCATGCCCTGCACGAACCGCGGCTGGTACACAAATGAGGCTCACGGCTCGAATTACCGCACGTTCATCGGTGAAGAACTGCCGCGCGTCTGCCGCTCTTTCTTCCGCGGAATGAGCGACAAGAGAGAAGACAACTACATCGCCGGCATTTCTATGGGCGGCTACGGCGCACTGTCTCTCGCGCTTAACTATCCCGAACAGTATTCTGTCTGCATCCCGTTCTCCGCATCGTTTGAGACGAAGTGGCTCTCGAACGATAACCCCGAAGACCACTACTTCGAGGACGTTTTCGGACCGGTCGATGAATACGACGGCTCGAAGAACGACGTTTTCGCGCTCGCCGAAAGAGTCAAAAAAGAGGGAAAGCCCACGCCGAGCATCTATATGTGGTGCGGCAGAGACGACTTCCTCATCGAAGGCAACCGTAAAATGAGCGCGCTTCTCTCGTCTCTCAGCTACGACGTGACATACTCCGAAACAGAGGGCACGCACGGTTGGGTTTGGTGGAATAAGCATATCGAGGAAATTTTCGCTTTCATTCGCAAATACAGAGAGTCCAAAGGTATTTAAGTTAAGTAAATAATGGCGGATATTCTGCCCAAAAAGAATGTGAGAATTTTGTTTAAAAAGCATATATTTTTTGACGATTATCCCGAAAATCATCTGAATAGTTGACAAAAAGCGAAAAATACAATATAATATATACGGTGTAAGTTCGCTTGCCGACCTGTTTTCGGCTCGCGGATTCCACGAATAAATCCGCAAATGCGGAAAATGTTCTATATTTTTATGGAGGAAAAACAAATGAAAAGATTTCTTTCTCTTGCTCTGGTAGCAGTTATGCTCGTTGCATCTCTTGCTATCTCGGTAAACGCAAAAGATCCCTATGGCACAGTAGTTGAGCTTCCGCACGCTGACACTGCTCCTTCTATGGAGTTTGCTCTTCCGGACGCTTCCTGGGGTGAAAAGATCATCCACATCGACGGAAGCTCCAAGAATGCAGGTATCACTCAGTATAAGAACCCTGCAAAGGGCGGCAAGGTAAAACAGGACCTTTCTTTCGACCTTTACGGATGCTGGACTGACGATGCTATGTATCTCTGCTTCGTTTCTCCCGACCCGGACTTCAGAGGTCAGCAGAACGCATGGTGGGGTGACGGTATCCAGATGGCTCTCGTTCCCGGAGTATTTGACATTTCTTACTGCAACGGCGACTGGGGCATCACAACAAAGGAATCATTCGAGGATATCGACTGGTGCGCAACATTCGACGTTGACGACGAATCCGTTTCCTGCTCTTATCTCGCTGACGAACATTGCGTAGTATACGGCGACGAAAAGACAAACACTCTCGTAGTTAAGTTCGAGATGGGCGCTCGTGACATGGGTTACGCTAA
This sequence comes from Eubacteriales bacterium, assembly GCA_045643285.1. Lineage (GTDB taxonomy): Bacteria > Bacillota > Clostridia > Oscillospirales > CAG-272 > UMGS1696. The sequence continues at coordinate 418 of JAZUKN010000057.1, read as the reverse complement.
GGGCGCTGCTCTCAAGGCTGATGACGTATTCTCCTTCTCCATGCTGAGAATGGACGGTTCCGACGAAGACCCGAACAACGAAGCATACGTTGGCTGGCTTGAATGGGGTAACTTCTTCGATCACACAAAGGAAGGCGTTCCCGGAATCACCGTATGGGCTGAAAACGGAAGCGGCACAAACTCCGAAAACTCAAAGACAACAACAGCTAACACATTCAAGCTCGTAGGCGGCAAGGCTACAACACCCACACAGCCCGAACAGCCCACAACTCCCGCTGAAAAGCCGTCTTCCTGGGCAGAAGCTGAAGTAAACGCAGCAATCGCCGAAGGTCTTGTACCGGCTGAACTGCAGAGCGGCTACACAAAGGGCATCTCCAGAGCTAACCTCTCGAAGTGCCTCTCCGCTCTTCTTGATAAG
>JAZUKN010000056.1:0-2724 GCA_045643285.1 Eubacteriales bacterium | reverse complement strand
TTCCTTTCCCGCACATCTGCGTGGACATCTGGACATCACCAAAGACCTGCTGAAGAGCCGTATGCGGGAAAATCGCACGTACGGTTCCGTGAGGGGCGGCGGCAGTAATGCCGACCGTCTACTCGACAGCGACCTGAGCGCCGGATCGGGTTTGCGGGAGACAGAGTACCGAGTGTGCACTGTCTCTTTTCTTTGTCTCCCGGAAACAAAAGCGTCAAACCTCGGGGTTTGGGGGAGAGCCCCAAGTCTTCAAAGGATATATGCCGGTGGTAACGTATCCGTAATACTCCTTCGGGGACAGCTTCACCAGATCCCACTGGTATCTGTCGTTGTTGTAATAGTCGATCCAGTCGTCGATTTTTGCTTTGACTTCGGTGAATGTTTTCATCATGGCGATCTCATACTTGATTTCGTCCTTCATATGACCGAAAAAGCTCTCCTGCGGGGCATTGTCCCAACAGTTGCCTTTGCGCGACATTGACTGAACAAAATGATTGTCACCGAGCGCGTTGATAAATGCTTTGCTTGTGTAATGACATCCCTGGTCGCTGTGCACGATCGTTGTATCGTCAAGTGTGCATCCGTGCTCGGCAACCAACTTTTCAACGGTTTTCAGGACAAATTCCACTTGCAGATTGGTGCTGATTTCATAGGCAAGAATTTCTCTTGTAAAGGCATCAAGTATCGTTGAAAGGTAACATACTCCGTTATCGTAGAAGATGTAGGTTATGTCGGTGAGTAATACTTTTCTCACACCACCGGCAAGAAACTTTCGGTCAACTTCGTTGGGGAAGACGGTATTTGTTTTCAATGCCTTTGACATTTGACGGTAGGGATTCGGTCCTCTGTACGGGCATTTTAAGCCGTATTTGTGCATAAGGCGGCGTATCTTTTTCAAATTCATTACAATGTCTTTGTGCATCAGCCGCATATATATGCCTCTTGCACCTTTGGCATATCCTCGGTATTTGTATGCTTCAAGAACAAGGTCAAAGTCAGCTCTGTCGGAGTCCTCGTGCCTTTGACGGTACGGCTCTGCAGCAACCCATTCGTAATATCCCGAACGGGATACCTTGGCAAGCTCACACATCTTTGCAATACTCAAGGTGTTGTTGTCTCGGCAGGTCGCATTGCGGATGATTTCAAACTTTGCGGATGTTATCACTTCGTACCGCCCGCTTTCCCACCGTAAGCCTCTTCCAGCGAACGAATTTTTTTTAAAAAGTCATTCTCCTGTTCAAGGTATGTTACCTGATGCTCAAGCTCCCGTATTCGCTTTGCCATTTGGGCTTCGGTGCTTTGTGGTGCTTGTTTGCTCTTATCTTTCCGTTTATCCGCAAATCCGCCCTCTCTGTCTGCACCGTTCATCACAGAACACCGAAAGTTTTCTAGTCGCTTCTGCCCGAGATTTTCAGCATCAAGCCCCGCTTCTTTGAATATTTCTCTTGTGCTTTTGCCTCTGTAATATTCATCATAAGCGTGCTGTTTGAATTCTTCGGTGAAGACCACGCTCCACGCTGTCGCGTGTTCGACGCAGCTGTGATTATTGAGTTTCTCGACAAATTCTTTTGGCAGCGGGTTTTTTTTCATTTCTGTATCCGACCTTTCTTTTACTTGACCGGATACATTATACCATAAAAATCGGACTTTTTTCTACTGTACGATTTTTGGGGTGCTGAGGCAGGTTTTCCGTCCGCTTTTCGGGGACGTTACCTCATTTCCCTAAAATCACTGTGTCCGTTTTTATGGGTACAGTTTACTTCACGCCTTTCCACTCCCTGCTGCTCATTTTCCTCTGGAAGTACGGCGGGCTGAACGTGATGCTGATGCTGACCGCCTTGTCTGGGATGGACAAGAGCATGATCGAGGCGGCGCGGATCGACGGGGCGAACGTGTTCCAGCAGACCGTCCGGGTGACGCTGCCGAACATCGCGCCGACGCTGTTCTTCACGTTCATTCTGTCCGTGGTGAACTCCCTGAAGGTCTTCCGGGAGAGCTATTTGCTCTACGGCAACTATCCGGACGAGACAGTCTACATGCTCCAGAATTTTCTGAACAACCATTTCGCCAAGCTGAATTATCAGTACATCTCCACGGCGGCGATCTTCTTTGCGGTGATCGTCTACACGGTCGTCGCAGTCGTCTTCGTCGCGGAGAAGAAATGGAGCGAGTCGATATGGTAAGGAACGAGGGGAGACGCGGCTTTTTCGAGAAAAAGCCTGGCAAAAAGCTTCAAAAAGGGGGGATGGGATATGACAAAGAGAATTGTTGACGTCAGTGCGTCGGTTTTGTTGATCCTTTTCGCCCTGTTTATCGTGTCGCCGGTGCTCATTGTGGCGGTCCGGTCATTCTCAGAGGGGGTACAACCTTTCGTGGACTTCTATGTCTGGAAGCCGACGTATCTGCGCGGGCTGGCGAATTCTCTTGTCATCAGTCTGTCGGCGAGCCTCGGGACGGTGTTCGTCTCCGTCCTCGCGGCGTATGTGTTCGCAAAGGTGAAGTTCAAAGGGCGGAGCGTGATCTTTTATCTCTATATTATCGTCATGATGATGCCGTTTCAGGTGACGCTTCTGCCGCAGTACATCGTCTCGCGGCGGTTTGAACTCTACAACACGCCGTGGGCCATGATCCTGCCGGGGATCTTAACCCCGTTCGCCGCGTTTCTCCTGACGCAGGTGATGAAATCCGTTCCGGACGAGCTGATCGAGGCGGCGCGGCTGGACA
>JAZUKN010000055.1:0-2247 GCA_045643285.1 Eubacteriales bacterium | reverse complement strand
AACAACACCAAGGGGGACAAAACGTACAAGAACCTTGTGCGTAAGCCGATGTTCGATATATCCGACGTAAAGGATGCAGTACCGGAGAAGCGTGAGATGCCTGATGTTAAAGCGGTAACCAAAGCGATGTTTGATTCAAAGACTGTTGAGATCAGAACGGTACCGGATTACCCCGACACCCGTCAGTTCGGCGCGACATACGAAGTGCAGGATAACTGCATCTATGCAAGAGCGAATATGCCGATCGAGCAGATCTTCACGGATGTTGCCATGGCTTTATCTCAGGCAAGAATGGCAGAGAACAACCCGGACTACACCAACGCATCGAAACAGTTTGAGGCACGTTGTTCGGCATATATCCTTGCAAAGAAGTACGGCGTTCCGACAGCCAAACTGCAAATCGACTCACTTCCGAGTCAGCTTGCATCCATGACACCGAAAGATCTTCACGAGGTGTTCGACGACATCAACAAGAACGTGAGAACGATTGAATCGGGTATCTATAAGGAAATCGCCAAAGCAAGAGAAGCAAAGGAGACGGAAGTGTCCCCAAAAGCGAAAAGCCCGAAGGGTGATGATGCACGTTGAGAGAAAACAGATATGAGATCAATGTGACGGACTATGAGAGACGCGCACTGATAGGAGTACTTGCAGAAAAAAGAAACGAGTGCCTTGACGAAAACAGACCGACAGAGGACGTAAACAATCTGCTCGAAAAGGCACTTGATGCTCCGCTCAAAAAGCCGAAAAGACGGGACAGAGACGAGCGATGACGGTTCACATGGAAGACAAGAAGTCGAGATTCATCGTTATTCTGCTCGGACTTGTCGCAGTGGTGTGGCTGTCGCTTCTGATAGCTCCCGCAATGAGCGGAGGACTGCCGGATATGATGAAGAATCTATCGGCAGTCTTTTCGTCTCCGTTTGAGATTCACTGGTGTGACGACAGCGCAAAATGGCTCGCTATTCTCGGCGGCGCTTATGTGATCGGTATTCTGTGCTACGAAACGAACAGACCGAAATACCGCCGTCGAGAGGAACACGGCTCTGCCGAATGGGGAGACGCAAAAACGATCTCGAAAAAGTACAGGCAGAACCCGGAAGAGGGGAACAAGATACTGACACAGAGTGTCTCGATCGGTTATGACGCACATAAGCACCGGCGAAACCTAAACACATTGGTTGTAGGTGGTTCGGGCGCAGGTAAAACACGCTTTTATGCCAAACCGAACCTGATGCAGTGTAACACAAGCTTTGTCGTTCTTGACCCAAAAGGTGAGATAGCAAGAGATACAGGGAAACTGCTCGAAAAACGCGGTTATGACGTGCGTGTGCTTGATCTGATACACATGGATAAGTCGATGTGCTACAACCCTTTGCTTTATGCCGAAACCGACAACGACGTTCAGAGACTTGTGACGAATCTGTTTAAGGCGACAACGCCGAAAGGCAGTCAGTCGCAGGATCCGTTCTGGGACACGGCGGCTTCCATGCTGCTGATGTCCCTTATTTTTTATCTGAAAACGAAGGCATACCCCGAACAGCAGACCTTCGGTAAAGTTCTTGAGCTTTTGGCGGCAGGAGACGTGAACGAAGAAGACTCAAACCAGAAATCCGTCCTTGACGAGATGTTTGACGACTTGGCGGCGGAATATCCCGGTGGGCATATAGCACTGAAATACTATGGTGCGTACCGCGGAGGTGCGGCGAAGACTTTGAAATCCATTCAGATCACCCTGCAATCGAGACTGGAAAAGTTCAATCTTGAAAGTCTGAATCTGTTATGCTCGGCGGATGAGCTTGACTTAAAGACGCTCGGAACGAAGAAAGTCGCACTCTTTGCGATCATACCCGATAACGATACGTCGTTCAATTTCCTTGTATCTATGCTGTACACACAGCTTTTTCAACAACTGTTCAAGATAGCGGATGAAAGAGGGGGAGCGTTGCCGGTACCTGTTCACTTTATGATGGACGAGTTTGCGAACGTGTCGCTCCCTGATGATTTTGATAAGATACTCTCCGTTATGCGTTCGCGTGGGGTGATCGTCAGTATTATCTTGCAGAACCTTGCCCAGCTCAAAGCACTGTTCGAGAAGCAGTGGGAGAGTATCGTCGGCAACTGTGACGAGTTTGTCTATCTCGGAGGGAACGAGCAGTCGACTCACAAATATGTTTCCGAAATGCTCGGTAAAGCGACGATTGACACAAACACCTACGGCAAGAGCGAGGGAGCAAAGGGAAGCTA
>JAZUKN010000054.1:0-1763 GCA_045643285.1 Eubacteriales bacterium | reverse complement strand
GATACGATCTCCGTGCGCTACTCCATCATCGGCTTCACTGAGAAGGCGGGCTACGTGATGGTCGACGGGGCGAAGGCGCAGCTTGCCGAGCAGCGGAAGCAGGATATCGCCTCGACCTGCGGCGAGAACGCGACCGAGGAGGATTTTGCCGAGGCACTTTCCGAGATGTACATGACGCCGGCGATGTACGAGGATATGACGAAGGTCGCCGTGCTCTATCAGGGCGGCTTCAAGCTCCTGTACGGTGAGAACGGCGAAAATCTCGACTCCGAGCGCTTCGACAAGTACGTAAGCGAGAACGGCTATATGACCAGCGCACACATCCTCTTTAAAAACAGCGAAACGAACGATGACGGCGAGGAGGCAAAGCTCTCCGATGAAGCCTATGCCGAAAAGAAGGCTCAGGCCGACGGCATCGTCGAGGAGCTGCGCGCGATCTCCGACGACACAAAGCGCGCCGAGCGCTTCTTCGAGCTCATGAGCGAGCTCAGCGAGGACCCGGGCAAGGTAAGCTTCCCCGAGGGCTACTGCTTTACCGAGGGCACCATGGTGCAGGAATACACCGACACGACCAAGGCGCTTAAAAACTACGAGGTCTCCGACCCTGTCGAATCGAGCTACGGCTACCACGTAATAATGCGTCTGCCGACCAAGAGCTCGGATATCGACGCATCCAATCAGTACGGCTACACGCTCGGTCAGATGGCGGCTTCCTACGCCTTTGACGACGACATGAAGGGCTGGAACATTAACGATCACGCAAGCTTCACCGCAAGCTACAAGAGCATCGATTTTACGCAGTTCTTTAACGACAGCGGCTTTGTGTTCACCCCCTACGCCGAGTTCTTCGCCGTCGAGGAATGATAGTTTTCGGTTTTCAGTTTTTAGTTTTCAGTAACAAGGCAGATCCCGATGGGATCTGCCTTGTTTCAGCTTGTCAAAGAACCCCTGTTTTTGTTAAGCGGAAGCAGGGGCTTTGGTATAAATGGCGAAGAAAAAAGCGAGGAACTGTTGGAAACGAGGAGTATTCCAACTCCACATTGCCAGCTTTTTCAGATTCATGGCAGCATATTTAAGCCTCACCCAGTTTGTGACTCGGGCCAGACTTCGATGATGCGTATATCGCATAGCGTGCTTCTCTTTCGCATCGGCAAATACACGCTCTATTGTTTCTTTTCTCATGGCATATATCTCTTTGCCACGCTCCGTCTTCCGAAGCTGCTCAACCAGATCGAGATACTCCTGCCATATATGCGTTGTTAATATCTTCTGTCCTTTTTCGTTTGCCCCGCATTTCCACTTGAACGGACAGTCCTTGCAGCACTTTGGATTACTGCGGTATGTTCTCTTTCCATCCTTATCTGTTGTTGTATGTCTCAGAACTCCACCATGCCTACAGATGAAAGTGTCTTCTACCGGATCATATTCATACTCCCACGGCTTATACTGTTCTTCTTTGTAATGATGTCTTGTATAGGGAAGAATGGGGATCTTGCCGTCATCAAGCGTCCTTTTTGCTATCCACGGTGTCTTGTACCCTGCGTCCATTGTTACAAACTCTATCTGCGGAAGCCTTGCTGTGATCTGCTCATATAATTTATCCCATGCTACGCTGTCGTGTATGTTGCCTGCCGTTACCTCTACTCCTACTACAAATCCTTTCTTGTCGCACGCTGTATGTGCTTCATACGCAAATTGACGTTCGTGCTCACCCTTTACAAACATTCCGCAGTCAGGGTCAGTCGTCGATACAGTCTTTTCAA
>JAZUKN010000053.1:0-3049 GCA_045643285.1 Eubacteriales bacterium | reverse complement strand
ATCGACAACTACTTCCTCATCCCCGTGTTCGCCGTGGCTTTCGCGGCTCTGCCGTTCTTTGTGGCAAGGTCCACAATCTCGGCATACGACAAGCACATCAAGGAAGAAATGGAAACGGCGCTATCAATCATTACGACCTCGTATATCCGTTCCGACGATATCGTGGCGGCAGTGCAGCAGAACATCCCGCAGCTCAAGCCCCCGATCCGCGAGATCTTTCAGGGCTTCGTCGGCGAAACCATGATGATATCCTCGAATATGAAGGACGCACTCAGAAATCTGAAAGACAAGATCGACAACGATATCTACGCCGAGTGGTGCGATACGTTGATCGCGTGTCAGGATGACCGAACCCTCAAGGATACACTCCTTCCCATCGTGGCGAAGCTGACCGACGTCCGAATCGTCAACAACGAACTCAAGACGCTCCTCGGCGAGGTCAAGAAGGAATACTGGATGATGGTCTGCCTTGTGGTATGCAACATCCCGCTCCTCTATGTGTTGAACAAAGACTGGTACGATGCGCTGATGTTTACGCTCCCCGGAAAGATTGTCCTTGCCGTCTGCGGTGTGGTGATCCTTATTACGGCGGTGCTGATGATGAAATACACCCGTCCCGTCGAGTATAAGAGATAAGGGGGTGCGGATATGTTACAGGCAATCATCGGCGCTGTCGTAGGCGTCGGTCTCTATCTGATCCTTGCGGATGCACTCCGCGTTCCTTTTCTCGCAACGGTCACTGCAAGCAACAATCTCGCCAAGAGACAGGAAAAGAAGACTTCGTCCATCGAAATCTGGCTCGAAAGCCTTGCGATGTGGATCTCCAAAAAGCTCCGTCTGAACGAGTACAAGCGTCTGCAGCTTGAGACTGACTTGCGTTCGGCGGGCATGAATATCTCCCCGGAGATGCACACCGCGAACAGTATCGTCAAGGCACTCCTCGTCGGCATTTTCGCCGTCCCCGTGTTCTTCATCTTTCCGCTTCTGACTCCCGTCGTGATCGCGCTTGCCATTACGATGTATTTCAAAGAGGCGAAAGGCGTGGCGAACAAGATCAAGGAGAAGCGTACCGCTATCGAGTACGAACTCCCGAGACTCGTCAGCCATATCGAAAAGACGCTGAAGCACAACCGTGACGTGCTGTATATCCTTGACAACTACAAGGAAAACGCCGGACCGGAATTGAAAAACGAGCTTGAAATCACCGTTGCCGACATGAGATCGGGCAACTACGAAGCGGCGCTCACCAGACTCGAAGCGCGAGTCGGATCGACAATGCTTTCCGATGTGACGAGAGGTCTGATCGGCGTTCTTCGCGGTGACGATACCGACGTGTATTGGCAGAGCCTTGCGCTCAAGTTCGCCGACTACCAGAGACAGCTCCTCAAGCAGCAAGCACAGAAGGTTCCCGGCAAGGTCAAACGTCTCTCCATGTGCCTTTTGTTCTGCTTCATGGCGATCTATGTGGTCGTCATCGGCATGGAGATCGTCACGTCCATCGGCGTCCTTTTCGGCTGATCTTACAAGGAGATGAACCATGAAAAACGCAATCAAAAACAGAAAAGGCGAAGGCTACATCGACACGGCGGTCGGTGTGGTCTGCGCCATGATGGTCATCGTCTTGGCTCTCAACGTTTTCTCTTTTCTGACACTGAAACAGGATCTTGATTATATCAACAAGGAACTGACCAAGACCGTCTGCTTCTACGGAAAGACCGGAACCGAAGTCAACGAGCGGTACGAAGAACTGTGTGACGAGATCGGTATCCGTCCGACGATGGAATTCACGGGTACCGAGTTTTTCAACTCGACCAAAGGAACCGTACAGCTCGGCGATCTGATCGTGGTGCGCTTGAAATACAGCACCTACGTTCGCGGTCTCGGTGTCTTCCAAATCCCCATCACTCTGACAACCGTCCAAAGCGGCCTGTCTGAAAAGTATTGGAAGTGAGAAAGCCATGACGATTCTGAAAAACAGAAAAGGCAGCGGATACTTCACGCCGTGCGTCATCACGCTTGTGATCGTAATGATTCTGTCCGTTGTCATATTCTACGCAAACACCATGACGATCATCGAAACCACCCGGGAGAACACCGAGATGGTTCTCGACTCCTTCGTCATGAAAAACTCAATCGAAATCTACAATTCTATCAAGCAGGGACACGATTTTACCGAAAAATTCACAGAAAGTTTTTATTTTTCTGAGATGAACCGCCGATTCTCGCTGGACTACAGGGATAATTGTCTGTATAATATAGGGGAAGACGGCGAAACGGTCTACTACCTCACTAATCCGAATGTTTCCTACAAGGTGGACAAAACGCTGAAACTCAAGGCAGACTACACGCTCTACGTGCCGGTGAGATTCGCGGGTGAAATTGTGTACTGGACGCAAATCCCACTGACGGTAACGTCCGAACTGACCTTGAAAGATTGAAAGGATTGGTGAAAAATGAAAAACAAAACCCTTATCGCAACCGTAATTATCTCCCTTATCGCCCTCGCGGTCATCCTCGCTATCGCACTCCCGAAAGACAAACCCACAGACCCGGTCACTCCTCCCGAAAGCACGGGCGACGATACCACCGTGGACATTCCTCCCGTATCCGACGATCCCGTGATCGACATCCCCGGCGATGAGACGGACGCGGGTGACGAAACCGACACCCCCGACGATCCCGATGAAACCGAACCCGCCGAATTCGATCCGACCGATCCCATCGGCAACGGCGACATCGCGCCCGACGAGATCAACGACGATCCTGCCGTCAAGACAGTCGACAGCAAGACCGAAGACGGTGATAAAACTCCCGCCGTGGTAACTCCTCCCGCAGAAGACAAGGTCAAGCCCATCGAAAAGGCTCCGACCGAAGTCCCGAGCGACAACGAAGCCATCAACGACAACGTGATCGCCGAGAAGGAAAAGGTCAAGGAAACTGAAGAAAAGAAAATCAAAGAGGATGAAGAAAAGCATCCCACGGTAGTGGTCGAGGAAAAGACTACCACCGAACAGCCCGAAGAAAAGGCTCCGGTCATCGTCGAAGAACA
>JAZUKN010000052.1:0-2523 GCA_045643285.1 Eubacteriales bacterium | reverse complement strand
CAGCGCACTTTCGACTTACATCCGCCTGCACAAGAACACGAGCGGACTCGTCTTCACGCTGAACGTGGAGACGGACACCTACGAGGTGACCGGCTACGATGGTGACTCCGACACGGTCGTCATCACGAGCTCCTTTAACGGCAAGAAAGTCTCCGCGATCGCGGACGAAGCGTTCGCCGAGAACGAGACGATCCGCACTCTTTCCGTCGTCGGCGTGCCCGTGATCGGGAAAAAGGCGTTCATCGGCTGCCCGACGCTTCAACTTGTGACGCTCTATGACGGCGTTACCGAGATCGGCAGTTACGCGTTCGCCGGCTGCGCCGAGCTCGTGCGCGTCCAGATGCCCGACTCCGTTAAAACGATCGGCAACGACCTCTTCGTGAACTGCGCCAAGATGACGACGCTGCGGCTCTCCTCGTCGCTCACCGAGATCCCGATGTATACCTGCGCCGGCTGCGCCGCGCTGACCTCCATTGACATTCCCGATTCCGTTACCGTGATCGGCAAGCGCGCGTTCGACAGTTGCGCCGCCCTCGCGGAATGTGATCTTCCGAAAAATCTCCGCGAGATCGGCGACTACGCGTTCGCTTCCGGCGCCGCGTTCACCGAGCAGAACCAGCTGACGACGCTCAAACTGCCCGACACGCTCGAAAAGATCGGTCTCGGCGCGTTCTATTACGCCCGCCACCTCACCGAGCTGCGGATCCCCGACGGCGTCACCGAGATCCAGCCGTACACGTTCTACGAATGTGCTTCGCTGACGCGCATCTCCCTCCCGGAGAAGCTGACGTCGATCGGCGAGTTCGCGTTCTTTGACTGCAAGGCGCTCCGCTACATCACGCTTCCCGAAAAGATCACCTCTATCGGCGGCCGCGCGTTCTACAAGAATCCGTGGGTCGAGGCAATGGCGGACGAGAACGGCTTCACGGTCGCCGCGGACACCTTCTTCGGCTATACGGGTGACAAGGAATCCATCACGCTCCCTGCCACCGGCTATTCCCTCATCGCCAACGTCTGCTACGGCTCCGAAAAGATCAAGGAAGTCGTCATTCCCGCCGGCTCCGCCCGCACGATCGCCAAACAGGCGTTCTCCGATGCGATCTACCTCGAAACCGTCCGCATCGGCGAGGGCGTCGAAGTCCTCGGCGACAGCGCCTTCTATTACGATAACAGTCTTGTCGTTGTCTGCCTGCCCGCTTCCCTCAAAACCGTGGAAGCAAACGTCTTCGAAATGTGTAATACGAGTGAGGTTCTCGCGCCCGGCCTTCCCACGATCTATTACGCCGGCACCCGCGCAAACTGGCGCGATATCTCCATCAATGAAACCAACAACGAATTCCTCTCGACGCCGGTCATCTTTGAATCCGTCGGCCCTTAACGGGAGAGACGTGGGGGGCTTTTGCAAAAGCCCCCCACACCCCGAAAAACTTGAAAAGTTTTTCTGCTACACCAATATAAACCCTGCACGAAATGACGCGGGTGGATAAGGCAGTATTTTGAATGTGGATTTTGTACTGAAAAATCCGATGCTCATTTACTATGTGGACAAATCAGAATTTGTTCAGGAACCGCATTATGACAGAACGGATAATAAACATATGTATGAAAGAATGTTAGATAAAACAATTAATCCGGATTATTCTGACCTTGTTGAATTTTGCGGTGAATCAGGAAATATGTTTGACTGTTTTAATGAATGGGTAAAGTTAACGTATACAACTGATGCAAAACTTACTTTTCCATACGGTAATTCATATGGATGGTGTGTTTCCCATCACAGAAAGTCGAAGCTTCTCTGCAATGTCTTTGCAGAGAAAAATTCATTTTGTGTGATGGTCAGGAAAACTGATAAACAATTTGCAGCCATATATGAACAGGTATCAAAACAGGCGAGAGAAATAATTGATCACAGATATCCTTGCAATAATGGTGGATGGATTCATTTTCGTGTGACTGATGAGGTATCATTAAGGGATATAGAAATAATTATGGAGTCGATGTAAGCATACAAATCCCGGTTTGTCGAGCTGAAAGAAATAAACCGTCGAAGAGGAAAACGAATTCCTTTTCGGCGGGTTTCTTTGTCTCATACGGTATCAAGCAGGGAAAAAATATATTTTCCCGTTAGGAGCCGATTGACTTCGGCTCTTTATTTAAGGGCAAGCCCCTAACACCCCACAGGAAGAAAAAGAATAAATGGGAAAATACTTCCTTATCGACCCGTAGCGAACCTCAGGCAGTTTTTTATAGTTGAAAGTGGATAGTTGAAAGTGGATAGTTGAAAGTGAAATAAAAAGCGGAAAGCGGAGATGATTTTGCGCAGTCAGTCTGCGGAAACGTAGAAATATTCTGCGTCAGCGCGGAATATTTCCTGCGTATCCGCGCCGTCCGGCGTATAGGAGATGATCACGTTACCGGCGCGGAGCGTCGCACCGAAGGTGTTTACCACCTTCACCTCATCCTTGTGGTCCAGGTTTTGATATACTTCTCCGTCGTAGAACGTTTGAATCTCAAAGGTTCCTT
>JAZUKN010000051.1:0-2651 GCA_045643285.1 Eubacteriales bacterium | reverse complement strand
CATCGGCTATTCCAACATCATTGTTAATGCTCTGTTGTTCATGACGGTCATTGTCATTCTTGCAAAGCAAGGGTACAACATTTTGAACAAAGAAAAAATGTCCTTCACTTGGGCGAAAGGCTTTGCAAAAATTGGCGGCGTTTCGGGGCTTGTATCGTTCGTACGGAACATCGCCTATATGCTGATGGTTTCCCGCATGGTCAATATGGTCGGCGAACAAGGCACCTATTGGGTGGCAAATAACTTTATTTGGGGTTGGATGCTTCTGCCAATCACACAGCTCGGCGAACTCATCAAGCAGGAAACGGCTCGTGACGAAAAAGCCGTCAGGAATAATACGCTCGGGTATTTCACGATTACGGGAATCGTCTGCATTTTATGGACAGTACTGATACCTACATATAAGCCGTTTATGCGGTATGTCCTCGGATATTCGGATGTGGATAAGCTCTTTGAACTCGTCATGGTTCTGTTCGGCTTTTATGTGTTATACGCCGTGCAGAATGTGTTTGACTCTACCTTTTACGGCAGAGGTAAAACTAACTATATGCTGTTTGAGTCGGTCGTCACGAATACCGTGTATTACGGCACATTTTTCGTTCTCTATCTCACGGGCGTATGGACACCAACGCTTCTCGGAATCGTTCTGATGTTCGGGGTCGGAAATGCGTTTGACAGTATTGTGTCGGGCGTAGCGTATTGGTGGTTCCTGAAAAAAGAAAAAATAACGATACAGTAGGATAAAATTATGATCAAAGAAATAATTCACGATCCGATTTTTCTTTCGGGAAAGTCGCAGGCGGCGACCGCGGAGGATCTGCAGGTTGCGGAAGACTTGCTCGATACGCTGACGGCGAACAAAGAAAAATGTGTCGGAATGGCGGCGAACATGATCGGAGTGCGCAAAAACATTATTGTTTTCGACAACGACGGCGAATATATGACAATGTTCAATCCCGAGATCATCAAGATGTCGGGACCGTATGAAACCGAGGAGGGATGCCTGTCTCTCATCGGCGAGCCGAAAAAGTGCAAACGCTATAAGACGGTCAAGGTGAAGTGGCAGACAAAAGATTTCGGGGTGCGCATCAAAACCTTTTCCGGCTGGACGGCACAGATCATTCAGCACGAGATAGATCACTTGGGTGGGATTCTGATTTGATTCGATAACAACACCGGCGGAGGAAAGCGGTCATGAAAACGATGAAACATATATCTCTGTATCTCTTCACGGCGGCTGTCGTCATTATTGCGGCTGCACTGTCGGCATTTGCGGCGGAAACGGAGCGTTACTCTGTTTCTTCCCCCGACGGAAGCGTCATATTCGATATGGAAATGGGGAAGTCATCGTTTGAATATTCCGTGACGGACGACGACGGATATGTGTGGATCGACAAGTCGCCGATCGAATTCACCATAGACAGAGTGCGGTATTTTGCCGCCGCTCCGACTGCCATTGAAACCACGGAAATGACCGATTCGTATTCACATATCGGCAATTTTTCGCACGCCGACGACAAATATACCCTTGCCCGATTCACTTTTGACATGGACGGATACTCATATTATCTGTATGCCGCGGTGTTTGACGACGGCGTCGCACTGCGATATGTCTTTTCCGACACCGGAAGCGAGAGAGAAAAAGTGACAGATCACACTGCTTTCAAAATGAGCGGCGCGCGTGAGCTTTGGTATGGGGTCAATAATACTTCCTGCGAGGGCGAGATCACCGCTCACGACCCGTCGGTCTTGTCGAGGGACAAGATCTTTTTGCCGCTCACTGCCGTAAAGGAAGACGGAAGATACGTTGCGATCATGGAAGCCGACGTTTCGTCATCAATGGGCGGCGCAACACTTGAATGCAGAGGAAACGGCTTGATCAGACTCGGCTTCATGTCCGTTGAGACTCGCACGGGTGAGCTGAAAACTCCGTGGAGAGTCGTGAGCCTTGCCGATGATCTGAACGAGCTCGTGAACAACGATAATATATACACTCTGTGCGCTCCGTGCGATGAAGAATTGTTTGGAGATGAAGACTGGATCGTCCCCGGGCGCGCCGTGTGGTCGTGGGGAGTGAATCAGGGCTCGCCGTCACCGGAGCAGATGATCGAATACACAGAATACGCATCAAAGCTCGGATTCGAGTATAACATCATCGACGACGGCTGGCCGCGCTGGGATGATTACCGCGGAGAGCTTAAAAAAATCGGAGAATACGGAAACGGCAAAAATGTCAGACAGATCATCTGGTGCGCTGTCACCGAGGGAACGCCGGGGATAAACAAGATCGACAGCTTTGCGGCAGTCGACGACTTTATCGGCATGATGAAAGAATGCGAACTTGACGGCGCAAAAATAGACTTCTGGCAAGGGGAAGACGAGGCAGAGACGGGGAAAATGCAAAGCTATTTCCTCGAAAAATGCGCTGGGTCACAGCTTGTCGTTGATCTGCACGGATGCTCAAAAAACAGCGGAACGAACCGTACTTATCCGAACGAGCTGACAAGGGAAGGCGTGCGCGGGCTCGAGCATATCGGAGCATCGAGCAGAACGCGCGACAACGAAAAATATGCGGAGCTTTTGACCGCTCAACTGTTCACGAGATACCTTTGCGGACACGGCGACTGGACGCCTACCGTCGACAGCGCCAT
>JAZUKN010000050.1:0-1765 GCA_045643285.1 Eubacteriales bacterium | reverse complement strand
ATGCGTTCATACCGCGGCTTTGACATTCCCGGTATTGACATGCTGTGCAACCGCGCGGAGCTTACAACGGCGAAGCAGGCGCAGTCGGCAGTTCATCAGTTCGGCTATGAGGGAATGCTCTCTGAGCTTTACGGCGTTACGGGCTGGGACTGCGACTTCAGAACATACAAATATCAGGGCGACTGGCAGGCGGCTCTCGGCGTTACGGTCAGAGTTCCCCACCTTTCGTGGTACGCCATGGGCGGCGAAGCGAAGCGCGACTACCCCGCGTCAATCCACTATCAGTCCCCGTGGTACAAGAAATACAACCTCGTTGAAGACCATTTCGCGAGAGTGAACACGGCTCTTACGCGCGGCAAGCCCGTTGTTAAGGTTGCGGTTGTTCACCCGATTGAGAGCTTCTGGCTTCACTGGGGTCCGAACGACAAATCGGCTCTCCTGCGTGAAAGCCTTGACGAGAGATTTGAAAATCTCACAAAATGGCTGCTTGAAGGCAGTATCGACTTCAACTTCATTTCTGAGTCTCTGCTCCCGACGCTGTGCGAAAAGGGCTCTGCTCCGCTTAAGGTCGGCAAAATGGAGTATGACGCTGTTGTTGTTCCCGGCTGTGAAACTCTCCGCTCAACAACGCTCGAAAGACTTGCGGCTATCAAGGCTCAGGGCGGCAAGCTCATTTTCATGGGCGACGCTCCGTATCCCTGCGACGCCGAGCCGTCAGACGAGGGCAAAAAGCTCTTTGACGAGAGCATAAAGATTGACTTCTCACGCGCGGCAATTCGCAACGCGCTTGACGATAACCGCACGGTAACATTAAGATACACAAACGGCAGACTTTCCGACGACCTGCTCTATCAGTTGAGACAGGACAATGACTGCAAGTGGCTCTTTATCTGCCACACTGAGGAGCCGCACAACAAGGACGTTGACCGCGGCGTCCATATAAGAATAACCGTCAACGGCGAATACGAAGCCGAGCTTTACAACACATTTGACGGCACGGTTGAGCCCATGCCCGCTTTCTACAGGAACGGCAAGACGATGATTGACCGCCAGATTTATGCTTACGACTCGCTTCTTATCAAGCTCACCGAGGGCAAAAAAGAGAACGGCACAGCCGCAGAGTGGGTTGAAATCCCCGAAGGAAAACAGGTTAAAAGCGTCGTTGACTATGCTCTTTCTGAGAAAAATGTGCTTCTGCTCGACATGGCTGAATATAAGCTCTCAGGCGAAGCGGAATTCTCACCGAAGAAAGAAATTCTCCGCCTTGACAATGTATGCCGCGAAAAGCTCGGTATCCCGAAGCGCGGCGGTTCAATTGTTCAGCCGTGGGTTGTCGGCGAAGTTCCCGAGATTGACAAACTGACGCTCCGCTTCACATTCGAGAGTGAAATCGACTATGAGGGCGCAGTTCTTGCGTTTGAAGAAGCCGACAAAGCGGAAAGCATTGTTTACAACGGTGAAAGCGTTGAGAAAAACATACTCGGCAATTATGTTGACATTTCGATTTTCAAGGTTGCGCTTCCCAAGATTGTAAAGGGTAAGAACACTCTTGAAATCACATATCTTTACGGCGAAAAGACCGACATTGAAAATATGTTCATTTTAGGCGATTTCGGCGTTAAGCTCAGCGGCAACGAGGCAACTCTCACCGCCAAGCCCGAAAAGGTTGGCTTCGGCGACCTCACCGCGCAGGGATTCCCGTTCTACGGCGGCAACATCACCTACAGATTCAAGGCTGAAGCAACGGACGGCAGAATGAACATCC
>JAZUKN010000049.1:0-1735 GCA_045643285.1 Eubacteriales bacterium | reverse complement strand
TGGAACGAAGACGGCGTGACATTTGCGGTCGGCGAGAGCGTGACGAGGGCTTGGAGAACGTCAACACTTTCGTGGACGGAGATCGACAGCCGGATCCGACAACTTATTGAAATGGGACAGTATATCTCAGCAAACGAAGTCCCGAAAGCGATAGGTGTATGGAACAAAACCGTCGCAGGACGTGTGGCAGACGTGTGCCGCGATTTTCTCTATGACGCGGACTTGCCGTTTAAGCCAACGAATGGCGGATACCCCGAACAGGTCATATCGTTTTACGCGACACTGACTGATCCCGAGCGGGCGGAGGCGTTCATTCCGGCATTTGAAAAAGCGGTCGACGAGCTGACAGACAACCAACGCAGACGCGCGGGACACACACCGCAGTTTGTAAAGATTCTCGTCAGCTCTTACCGCCGAGATCCGATGGATTACCCGCAGGAAGAAAACATCCTGCCGCCCGAACACTACCTCTCGGAAGATCAGATAGATAACGAACTGACGCACAGGGGGAGCGGCTTTTCTGACGGAAAGATGAGGATATATTCGTATTTTCTCTGCAATCACAACAAAGAGAAAAGAGCGAAGTTTTTATCAAACGAGTACGGTATCGGCGGCGCAATTACCGACAGGGGAGGAAACGAGCACGACAGCAAAGGTCTTGCACTTGCCGGAGGGCTTGACAGACTGGCAAAACCGGACATACTGTTCAAATGGACGCAAGTCGAGAAAAGAATCGACGAGCTGATCCGAAATGATCGTTATCTTACAGAAAAAGAAAGTCAGTCGCTTGATCTGTATGAGTTAAAACAGCTTGCAAGAGGTGTACAGTCCTTTTATTCCGGAAAAGACGCCGGAATACCGCGTCCGTTCAGTGAGCTGAAAGACCCGTTTTTTGACGATAAGACGGACGAGATCATCCCGCAGCTCGAAGACAAAGAAAAGCTCTCCGACCTTATATCTTCTATGACCGAAGTCTTTGACAGTGAAATGCCCGGAAGCCGCAATTACGAGAGCGACAGGACAAATCTCGACAACCTCAGAAAGTACGCGGACGGAGAATACAATCTCTTTCCGGGATCGCATTACAGAAAAAGAGAGCCTGAAAAAGAAAGACAGACTTCTTTCCAGATTCAATCAAACGAAGACAGACCGACAGGGAAAGACATCGTTTTTGCAGACTACGGACTGAACCTCAAGCTCGGCGACTGGGTGTATATCGGACAGGACGAAGTACAGCTCATATCGGCTAACGAAAACGAAGTAACTCTGTACAATGGTACGCTTTTCCCGACAGAAATGTCACCCGAAATGTTCGCCCGACGGGTAAAAGAAAACCCGATGAATGAGGGATATGTTCTCAAAGAATCGGACGAGCCTCCCACGCTTGTTGTGCCGGGCGAGCCGAAAGAGACGCCGAACGACAACACAAGAACAAAGATAACCGTTGACACGAGCAATGAGACAGTCCACTGGATATATTTTAATCCCGACTCAGCCGAAGGCGGACAGTACGTTTCAGGGAAGCTCGGCTTTTCTGTATTTGAAGAAGCAGTAAAGGATTACGACCTCGAAAATCATCCGGAGAACACCGAGCGGTTTGTCAATGACATTGAAGAAATGTCAGATCAATTCCTTGCGGATATACACACGCCGTTCTATACGGAAGCGGAGGACGACTACTCAGCGGACTGCGACTACACGGATTTTACCTACGATAATCTTCTGAAAATCCACA
>JAZUKN010000048.1:0-5445 GCA_045643285.1 Eubacteriales bacterium | reverse complement strand
CGTAAATTCTCAAAGTAAATGCAACAGTAGCAAAAGGTAGCGTTTAGTATGAGAAAACGGTGGGATTTAGTTTGAGAAAGAGCATCAAAAAGATGAAAAATAGGTCAAAACAGGCGTAAAAACAGAAAAGAAGGCATGACGAAAAAGCCCGAGAGACACATTTCTCAGACTAAATGCAAGTATGGTTGCGTTTACTATGAGAAGAAATTACTTGAGTAATTTCGGTGACTGAATGACATCTTTGGGATCAACAAAGGAAATACCGAGAGCCTCAGCAAGCTCAACGGAATACGAAAAGGTAAACAATTCATAGGCACTTTTACCGTTGAATTGTTTTCTTTTTACAGCGTTTACATGAGAGAATATCAAATTAACGGTTTCTTGTGTAAAACCATCAAATGAAGTACCTGATGGAACAATATCTCTGAATAATGTGTGGTTCTTCTCAATATGAGGCTTTTCGTTTGGCATAGCCGGATCACAGAAAAACATCATTGTTTCCTGCGTTCCGTTTAAGTCATTTTCAAATGCAGGTACTTGACTGAACTCACCGCCATTATCTGTCAATAAAACAGGGATGATGTCACCAAAGTTAAATCCGTGTTCATTTAAGACTCTTTTGAGGTCTTGGATTTTTTCGGCAGCTTGTGCAGACGATTTATTATCAAGCAATAAGCCGATCATAAAATCATATTGTACAAAGTGGATAGTCATAATAGTCTTCCCACCGATTCTGCCGATTACCGTATCAAGTTGAGTTATGGGAACACAAGGATTGTCTTCAATAAAGGTTAGGAATTCATCGAAAGTACGCCCTTTTTTCATACAAGACGGGATATGTTCAGAATTTGAAGATTTCCTTTCTTTAAACTTTACAGCTCTTGGAAGATCAATCGGTTTTACCGAATAATATCCGTTTTTAATGTAGCGGTATACGGATGCAGTTGAAGTGGGAAGATCGTTTGTTACAATGGCATGGTAGATATGTTGCCCACAGGATACCGCATTGGAAATAATGCTTTCTGTCTTATAAAAACTTTCTTTGTTCAGTGCTATGCCGATTCTTGAATCACTTAAAATGTTCTCGTAAGTTACTTGAGCATATTTTGCATCATAGATTTGTCTGCGGTATGGACAGTTACTTCTGCTTCGCTTTTCACAACCATTACAGACAAATGGTGCTTTAAGTAATTTAGGGCATACCTCATCAGTACGAACGAAACTGTTCGTATGAGTTTTCTGATGCAGTTTCACCTCTCGGGAAACAGTTGTTTGATTTTTGCCGATCCGCTTGGCAATGTCTTTGAATGTCATTCCTTTGTTCAGGCATTCTTGAATTTCAATTCGATCGTCAAGCGTCATGTGTTTGTTTTTCTTTTCATTTGATAGCATTGTTTGAGACCTCCTTTTCTCATACTAAATGCTACCATAAAATCCTTCTCACACTAAATGCAACTTTAAATTGCACTGTTGCATTTACTTTGAGAATTTACTCTCCTAACTCCTCATCAGAACATCGCGCACCGACGTCATTGACAAGCGGCGCGTTTTTTGATATAATATATCCGTATATTTATGCGAACGGGTAATCGGACGCATTTACAAAGGAAAGAGAGGCGCGAGATGGCGGAATTATTTAAAAACGAAGCCGCGAAAGAATATTTTGGTTCTTCTGCCGCCGCCGGTACTCTTTCCCACGCGTATATCATCGAGGGACCGCACGGCAGCGGCCGGCACACGCTCGTGCGCGAGGTCGTGTCGATGCTGATTCCCGACAGCGAAGCCAAAAAGCGAATGCTCGCCGGAAATTCACCCGACGTGCTCGAATACGGTCTTGCCGACAAAAGACGCACGATAGGCGTCGAGACCGTCCGTGCGCTCCGGCAGGACGCCTTCGTCCGCCCGAGCGAGCTTGATTTCCGCGCGTTCATCATCTCGGACGCCGACACGATGACGCCGAGCGCACAGAACGCGGCGCTCAAAATTCTCGAAGAACCGCCCGCGAACGTCTATTTTTTCCTGCTTTGCGAAAACTCGTCCTCGCTTCTCCCTACGGTGCGCTCGCGCGCGCAGACGGTGCGGCTTCAGCGCTTTTCCGAAGAAGAGCTTGACGCATACTTCCTGCGCGAGCCGAAATATCAGCGCATAAAATCGACCGATCCCGAGCGCTATTCGTCGGCGCTGCGCGCCTGCGACGGCGCGATCGGCGCGGCGATCGAACTTTTCGACGGCTCCGCTGCCGAAAAAGTCAACGAGCTTGCCGAAAAGATGATCGAAGCGTTCTGCCGCAAATCAAGCGAGGAGCTTTTGCTCTCGTCGCTTTCGCTTCCTTCTTCCCGCGCAGACGCGGACGAGGTTTTGTCCTATCTGCTCCGTGCGCTCAGAGACCTCGCGGCGATAAAGACATCCTCCAAATGCCCGCCGCTCTTCTTCCCCGATAAAAAAAGTTCGGCAGAGCTTGCGAGAAAGATAAGCGAGCGCTCGATACACGAAGCGTACGAGCGCGTATCGCTTCTGCGGGAGCAGCTCGGATACAACATAAACATGAGCAACGCGCGTGCATCGCTTGCCGAATCGCTTATGAGCGCGGCAGGACTTTGAGGCGCACCGATCAATTGCGAATTTGAAAGGATACGAACAGAATATGTCTAAAAAAGGTTATTACAGAGGCAAAAGAGGCAAAGGCAAGGGATTTAACCGCGCCGACCGCCAAAAAGAAAATAACGAAGCCGAGCTTGCGTCCGAGCTTGACGCGCAGGAAGAGGAGATCGAAGGAGAGGAAGACTCTCAAAACGTTTCCGACGTCCCTGCCGAGAAGGAGCATATTCCTTCAGGTGCCGAGCTTTGGCCCGAAGAAGAATACGATCCTCTTGCCGACGGCAAGATAGAGATAATCGGCGTGCGCTTCCGCTCGAGCGGAAAGACCTATTACTTCGACCCCGTCGGGATGAAACTTTCCGAGGGCTCGGCGGCAATAGTCGAGACGGCGCGCGGAGTTGAGTACGGAGAAGTCGCGCTTTCCAACCGCTACGTCGACGAGCGCGAGATCACGCTCCCGCTGCGTCAGGTGCTTCGCGAAGCTACCAAGGAAGACGAAGCGCATTTTGAAGAAAACAAGAAGAAAGAAGCCGAAGCGCTCGTCATCTGCGCCGAAAAGATCGCAAATCACAAGCTCGATATGAAGCTCATCGGCGCGGAATACACCTTCGATAATTCCAAGCTGCTCTTCTATTTCACCGCCGACGGACGCGTCGACTTCCGTGACCTTGTCAAGGATCTCGCGTCGGTCTTCCGCTGCCGCATCGAATTAAGACAGATGGGAATACGCGACGAGGCAAAGGCGATGGGCGGACTCGGCGTCTGCGGCAGACCCTATTGCTGCGCGGCGTTCCTGCCAGATTTCGTGCAGGTCAGCATCAAGATGGCAAAAGAGCAGAACCTCTCGCTCAATTCCGCCAAAATATCAGGTGCCTGCGGAAGACTTATGTGCTGCCTGCGCTATGAGTACGACACCTATCTCGAAGAGATCCGCCGTACGCCTAAACTCGATTCGATAGTCCGCACGCGCGACGGTGAGGGCATCGTCGTTGAGACGCGCCCGCTCGCAGGTACCGTCCTCGTCCGTGCGAAGAACGATCCCGCAGCCGCGCCGAAGCTCTATTCGCGCGACGACGTCACCGTCATCCGCGAACGCGCACCGGAAAAAGACGACGAGGATAAGATGGAAGAATAAGACGATCGGGAGGGGAATTTCCGTGGAAAGTCCCCTCCCGTACCCACCTTCAAAGACTTTTCTGTATGCCGCGCAATATTTGCGCGGCTGTTTTTATATATAAAAAACAGCGCGACAAGTATTTGTCGCGCCTACAGTAAAGTTTTCGCGGGGGAGTCCGAGGGGACACTTTTTCAAAAGGCGCCCCCTCGCGTTTCTTATATCAACAATTCCGCGATCTGCACCGCGTTGGTGGCGGCGCCTTTGCGGATCTGGTCGCCGCAGCAGAAGAGCGAAAGACCGTTTTCCGAAGTCTGATCCTCGCGGATGCGCCCGACGTAAACGGTGTCGATACCGGAAGTATCGAGCGGCATAGGATAGACTTTATTCGTAAGATCGTCAACGAGCTTGACGCCCTCGCCCGCCGCGATCGCCGCGCGCGCCTCTTCGACCGTGACTTTGCTTTCGGTCGTAAATGTTGCGCTGATGCTGTGCGAGCGAAGAACGGGAACACGCACGCAGGTGCAGGTGACCTTCATATCGGGATTGTGCATGATCTTTCTTCCCTCGTTGCGAAGCTTCTCTTCTTCCGTGGTGTAGAAAAGATCGTCCGCACCGCCGATGCAGGGGATAAGGTTGTAGGCGATCTGGTGCGAGAAGACCTTGGGCTGAACCTGCCCGCCGGTCATAAGCGCTTCCATTTCGTTTTCAAGCTCGACGAGACCTTCGGTCCCCGCGCCCGATACCGCCTGATAGGTCGAGGCGACGAGCGTCTTTATAGGCGATATTCTGGCAATCGGCCAGAGCGCCATAAGAGTGATTATCGTTGAGCAGTTGGGGTTGGAAATAATACCGCGGTGATTTTTGACGTCCTGCGGATTTATTTCGGGGATGACGAGCGGAACGTCGTTTCTCATTCTGAAAGCCGAAGAATTATCGACGAACACAGCGCCCGCAGAAGCTATCGCGGGAGCAAAACGCTCGGCAAAATTCGCATCTACCGCGCCGAGGACTATGTCAATGCCCTTGAAAGCGTCTTCGTCTGCGCGTCTGACTTCTATCTGATCGCCTGCAAAGCGGATCTTTCTTCCTTCGCTGCGGGCGGAAGCGAGAACGCGGAGTTCTTCTATCGGGAACGCGCGCTCGTCCAACACCCTTATCATTTCGCGTCCGACGGCACCGGTGGCGCCGAGGACGGCTACGTTATATTTTTTCATGTTTTCAGTTCATTCTCCTTTAGAGCGCACCCTTGCCATGCACACTTCTATTCACATTATATGCAAAAGTGCGGCGCGCCGTTTTCAGTTTTGTTCTTCCCAACCCGCAAAGAAGGTGTTGGGATCTTCTTTGGATAGCTGCTCTGAAACCATGCGGTGCATTCGTCCGATGCCAACCGGCTCTGTGACGTAGATGCCCTGACCGAAGCGCGCTTCGATGCCGAGATTTTCGGGAAGCGTCGCTTTGGTGCGAAGATAATATCTATGAGAATCTCCGTCGGGTGTGAACTTGATCTCGTCTTCGACGCCTATGCGGTCGAAAGGCGAGCGGTCGATGGCGACGTCGATCGCGTCAAGATATACGTTGACGGCGGTCGTCTTGCGTCCCGCGCCGAAGCCCGAAAAGCCGTGACGGCCGGTGCGCTGACCGACGTAATAGATGTAGTTTTCAACTCCGTAAACCGAATATTCGGGCTTGCCGGCTCCTACGAGCGTCGGCTCGCAGTAGGCGATGAT
>JAZUKN010000047.1:0-2936 GCA_045643285.1 Eubacteriales bacterium | reverse complement strand
AACGCGACAACTTTTTACGTTAACGAATTAAGTTTCAACATGATTTCCGTTGACGGGAGCGACTTCAGCATTGGTGAGACCGAAGTAACGATTGGACTATGGAAGAGCATCATGGGAACGAATCCGGGATATTTCAACGGTGATGAAAAGCCTGTCGAGAGAGTTTCGTGGAACGATGTTCAGGTCTTTATTGAGAAGCTCAACGCGATAACTGGGAAGACTTTCAGATTACCGACGGAAGCTGAATGGGAGTTTGCCGCGAAAGGCGGAGATGCGTCTAAAGGCTTCAAATACAGTGGAAGCGACGACTTAGACGAGGTGGGTTGGTATTACGACAACGGCGACGAACGCACTCATCCCATCAAGGAGAAGAAGGCCAATGAACTCGGAATATACGATATGAGCGGCAATGTGGCGGAATGGTGTGCCGACACGACATCAGGCGGCGGCAGGTCTTACCGCGGCGGCGGATGGTACAGCATGGCCAAAGGTTGCCAAACAGACAAAAAGAACAGCTACGATCCCTCGATGGCATATAACTACTTGGGATTCAGAATATTATTAGAAAATCAAAAATAAACACAAAAACAAAACGCAATGAAAAGTACCTACAAATGGAAGTTCTGTACTGTCGGCGGCGTGACGCGCGTCAGCATTGAGACAGGCGAAGACATCGCCCATCTTCATGAACTCGACCAGAAAATGTGGACGGTTTTAAGTTGCCCTATTACCGGCCTCGAATTCGACAAAAAGACCCTCGGCTATTTAGACCTCGACCATGACGAAAAAATACGCGTCAACGAGGTTATTGCCACGTCACAATGGATTACGTCGGTCATCAGAGACCCCGAACTGCTTGTAAAACAGTCTGACAGCATCGCGCTCAGCGACTTCAACACCGACAACGAAGACGGTCTAAGGCTCCGCAACTCGGCAAAACAGATTCTCGACTATCTCGGTAAAGAAGGCGAGACGATTTCCGTTTCCGACACATCAGACAGCACTGCCATCTTCGCTAAGACCAAGTTCAACGGCGACGGCGTTATCACACTGCAAAGCACCGACGACGAAGCTCTGAAAAGCCTCATCACGAACATCGGCGACACTGAAGGCACGCAGACCGACCGCAGCGGCGAACAAGGCGTCAACGCCGACATCATCGAGAAATTCTATGCCGACGCACAAGCCTTCGCCGCATGGCAGGCCGACGCAGAAAACCGTAAAGCGGAAGTCTTCCCCTTCGGTGACAAGACGGCAGACGCATTCAACGCGTTCACGGCTCTTGACGCGAAAGTCCGCGACTTCTTCATGCGCTGCAAACTCATCAACTTCAACGACGCTGCGACAGCGGCACTCGATGTCTCCGTGGCTAAGATTGAGACCATCAGCGGAAACGACCTCTCCAAATGCGACGGCGAGATAGCCTCCTACCCCATCGCCAGACCTAACGGAGACGGCAAGCTCTACCTCAACAACGGCGTCAACCCGACATGGAAGGGCAGCCTCAACAGCTTTAACGCGCTCATCGGCAACCGCTTCGCCAACGAGATAACGGAAGACGGCTGGAACGAGATAGCGGCGGCATTCGCGCCTTACAACGCATGGATGACGGCTGAAACGGGCTCGGCAGTCAAAGGACTCGGCCTCGACACAGTAAAACAGATTCTTTCAGAAGACAGAAAGAAAGACATTCTCGCACTCATCGAACAAGACAACGCACTCAAGACGGAAGCCGAAGGCATCGACGCCGTTGACAAAATGCTCCACATATACCGCGACTTCTACGCCTTCCTGAAAAACTTCGTCACCTTCAAAGACTTCTATTCGCGCAAATGCGAGAGTTTGGCTATGTTCCAGGCAGGACGACTCTTCATCGATCAGCGCAGCTGTGACCTCTGCGTCAGAGTGAGCGACATGAGCGGACACGGCGATATGGCCGGCCTCAGCGGAATGTTCCTCATCTACTGCAACTGCGTCTCGAAGGTCAAAAACGCCACGATGACCAT
Organism: Eubacteriales bacterium; assembly: GCA_045643285.1. Lineage (GTDB taxonomy): Bacteria > Bacillota > Clostridia > Oscillospirales > CAG-272 > UMGS1696. The sequence goes on along the minus strand of JAZUKN010000047.1, from coordinate 930 downwards.
TGTCGCCGCGATGACGGAAGGCAATATCGAAAACCTCCGCGAAGGCAAGAACGCCATCTTCTACGACCGCGACGGACAAGACTGGGACGCCAAAGTGATAAAAATCGTCGATAACCCGATCAGCGTGAAGCAGGCTTTCTTATCACCATACCGCAAGTTCGGAAACTTCATCAACGAGCAGATAAACAAGTTCGCCGCCGAAAAGGACAGCAAGGTCATGAGTGAAGCGACGAGCAAGTTCTCGGAGACGACGACCACGGTAGCCGAACAAGGCGCAGCAGCACCGAAACCGGCTTTCGACATCGCCAAGTTCTGCGGAATCTTCGCTGCCATAGGCATGGCATTAGGCTATATAGGTACAGTTCTTTTAGCGGCCTTCACGGGCTTCATCAGTCTCACATGGTGGAAGATGATTATAGCTCTTGCTGCCGTGATACTCATCATATCCGGCCCTGCGATGCTTCTCGCGTGGCTCAAGCTGCGCCGCCGCAACCTCGGTCCAGTCCTCAACGCCAACGGCTGGGCCATCAACAGCAAGGTTCTCGTCAATGTGAGATTCGGTGCCACGCTGACCTCAACGGCGAAATATCCTAAAATCAAGTTCGTCGATCCTTTCGCGAAGAAGAAGATGTCAACGGGCAAGAAGATAATGTGGTGGTCGATAGTCATCATCGGAGCCGCCGCCATCACGCTCGGCATACTCTATCTCACAAAAGTCCCGATTCCGTTTATCGGACAATATATCCAGTAACGGCGCGATTCATCGCACTTGAAAACTAAGAAGCTGTTTTGATTTCTTACAATGATAATTATATTGTATGTCATTTCGATGCGATTTGCATATCTTTCCGGCATCTTTTCCTCGTTTCACTCCTCAAATAGTCCACTATTCTTCGTCGCAAAACAAGAAAAATCTGCTCGAAAATATAA
>JAZUKN010000046.1:0-11649 GCA_045643285.1 Eubacteriales bacterium | reverse complement strand
AACCGCTCCGAAAAATTCTCCGATGAATTAGAAACCTGGGTCGAGATCAAATCCGATATCGTTCCGTTTGACGAGCGTCCTTGGATGAAGTCTTCCGAGATCACCGATCAGCTGGTGGAAGCGATCGAATCCGGAAAATATACTTTCTTGAGAACCAACTATCCGAATGGCGATATGGTCGGTCATACCGGCAGCATCGAAGCGACCCGCATCGGTATGGAGGCACTGGATATGCAGCTTGCCCGTATTCTGCCGGTCATCGATAAAATGAAGGGCGTCGCGCTCATCACCGCCGACCACGGCAACGCCGACGAGATGTACGAGATCGACAAGAAGACGGGACTCCCGAAGAAGTCCGGCGACTCCTACAAGGCAAAGACGAGCCATACGCTCAATCCCGTGCCGTTCATCATTTACGACAAGTCGAACGCCGGAAAGTACACTGTAAAGACGGACGGCGCGTTCGGTCTCTCGAACGTTGCGGCAACGGCAGTGAACTTCCTCGGCTTTAAGGCCCCCGAAATGTGGGACGAAAGCATCGTTGAGTTTTAATGAATAATGAATAGTGAAGAATGAATAATGAATAATTGATTCGTTCCGATGATTCATCCGAAAAACAAGGTCACAAGCCTTGTTTTTTCTTTTTGAAAACAAAAAAGCAAGGCCGTTTCGACCCTGCTTTCCGTCTGTCAGATCACTTGACTTTCAGACAAATTATTCATTATTCATCATTCATTTTTCATTATTCATCAGATCCACATATTCGCACGCGGCAAGAGCGGCTATCGCACCGTCGGCGGCGGCTGTCGTCACCTGACGGATCTTTTTCGTGCGGCAGTCACCTGCGACGAATATGCCGCCGGTTTTTGTGACGCACGTCTCGTCCGATTCGGCGTAACCGCGTCCGTCGAGTGAGAGAACGTCCGAGAACGGCTCGTTTTGCGGAACAAGTCCCACCGCCAAGAACACGCCGTCGACCGCGAGATCGCTTACCGTGCCGTCAGCGACTCTCTTTATTCTGATGCCGCCGAGCGTGTCGCCGTCTCCGTAGTATTCTTCGACGACTGTGCCGAGGATCACTTCGACGTTCGCTTTCGCTTCAAGCTGTTCTGCGAGCTTTTTTTCTCCGGTGAGAAAATCGAGATTCTGCACGACGGTGACTTTTCTGCACTGTTCGGCGAGGAGGAGAGCCTCCTGGAGAGCGGAATTGCCGCCGCCGATGACAGCGACGTCACGGTCACGGTAGAACGCACCGTCGCAAACCGCGCAGAACGAGATACCGTTTCCGATGTATTCGTCCTCGTGCGGAACGCCTAAAAGACGGTGGCGCGCGCCTGTCGCTATGATGACCGCTTTTCCGTCAAATTCGCCCGAATCCGTGACGACGGTCTTTATCTCTCCGTTGTCCCTTACGGAAAGCACCTCGCACGACTCGAAATCCGCGCCCTGCTCGACTGCCTGTTCAACGAGCTTTTCCGCAAATTCGTTTCCGGAAAGCGCGACAAAACCGGGGATGTTTTCGACCTTCGGAGAGAAAGTTATCTGACCGCCGAACGTCTCTTTTTCGATGACGAGAACGCTTTTGTTCGCGCGCCGTCCGTATATAGCGGCGGTAAGTCCCGCAGGACCACCGCCGACTGTGATAATATCGTATATCATTTTATTTTTCCGCGTCTGCAAGGAATTTTTTGATCTCGGAAAGACCGACGTACTTCGCTACGACTGTGTCGCCTGCGATGAACGCAAGCGTCGGTGCCTGCTTGATGCCGTACTTCGTTGCCATTTCGGGATGCTCGGTTGCGTAGACCTTTTCGTAAGGATAACTCATCTTGTCCATCGTCGCGCACGCGATCTTGCAGTTCGGGCAGGTCGGGGTTGCGAAGAGAACGGTTTTTAAGTCACTCAGGTCGCCGCCGTCAAGGATCTCGTCTGCTGTCTTTTCGGCTTTCGGCTCGTCCTTCGGGCAGCCGTTTCTTTTAAGGTGGGAGTTTGCTATATCGTAAACCTTGCGGTCTTTGAATTCCTGCGCCTTGCCGTTGTTCCAGTTCTGTACGGGACGGTAGTAGCCGGTGATACGGCTGTAAACTTCGGTGGCTTCACCGCAGTGAGGGCAGGTGTACTGCTCACCGACAAGGTATCCGTGAGTTTTGCAGACCGAATATGTCGGGGACATTGTGTAGTACGGGAGCTTGTAGTTCTCGGCTATCTTGCGAACGAGAGTAGCCGCCGCTTTCCAATCGGGGAGCTTTTCTCCGAGGAATGCGTGGAAGACCGTGCCGGACGTGTAGAGCGTCTGGAGGTTGTCCTGAACGTCAAGAGCGGAGAAGATGTCTTCCGTATAGCCGACGGGCAGGTGAGAAGAGTTCGTGTAGTACGGTGTGCCGTTCTCGTTTGCCGTGATGATGTCCGGGAAGCGTTCTCTGTCGTGCTTTGCAAGACGGTAGGATGTTGATTCAGCCGGTGTAGCTTCGAGGTTGTAGAGATCGCCGTACATCTCCTGATAGTCGGAGAGACGTTCTCTCATGTGATTAAGTACGTCTGCCGTGAAGTCCTGCGCTTCCTTTGCGGAGAGGTCTTTTCTTATCCACTTTGCATTGAGGCACGCTTCGTTCATACCGACAAGACCTATCGTTGAGAAGTGATTTGCGAATGTTCCGAGATAGTGCTTCGTGTACGGATAAAGACCGCTGTCGAGCAGTTTTGTGATGACGGTACGCTTTACTTTCAGCGAACGAGCGGAGATGTCCATCATCTTGTCAAGACGTGCGTAGAAGTCAGCCTCGTCCTTTGCGAGGTACGCGATCTTCGGCATATTGATTGTAACTACGCCGACGGAGCCTGTGGATTCGCCGCTTCCGAAGAAGCCGCCGGATTTCTTTCTCAGCTCTCTGAGGTCGAGACGGAGACGGCAGCACATCGATCTGACGTCGGACGGCTCCATATCGGAGTTGATATAGTTCGAGAAGTACGGTGTGCCGTATTTCGCGGTCATTTCAAAGAGGAGCTTGTTGTTCTCGGTCTCGGACCAGTCAAAGTCGCGTGTGATCGAGTACGTCGGGATCGGGTACTGGAAGCCGCGTCCGTTTGCGTCGCCCTCTATCATGATTTCGATGAACGCTTTGTTCACCATGTCCATTTCTTTTTTGCAGTCCTTGTACTTGAAGTCCATTTCCTTGCCGCCGACGATGCAGTTCAGCTCTGCGAGGTCTGCGGGGACTGTCCAGTCAAGCGTGATGTTCGAGAACGGAGCCTGAGTACCCCAACGGGACGGAGTGTTCACGCCGTAAACGAACGACTGAACGCACTGCTTTACTTCTTTCTGAGAGAGGTTGTCGACCTTGACGAACGGTGCGAGATATGTATCGAACGAAGAGAACGCCTGTGCGCCTGCCCATTCGTTCTGCATGATGCCGAGGAAGTTTACCATCTGGTTGCACAGTGTGGAGAGGTGGGACGCGGGAGAGGACTGGATCTTGCCGACAACGCCGCCGAGTCCTTCTTGAATGAGCTGTTTGAGCGACCAGCCCGCACAGTAACCGGTGAGCATGGAGAGGTCGTGGATGTGGATGTCGGCGTTGCGGTGAGCGTTACCGATCTCTTCATCGTATACTTCGCTGAGCCAGTAGTTCGCGGTGATCGCGCCGGAGTTCGAGAGGATAAGACCGCCGACGGAATATGTTACGGTGGAGTTTTCCTTTACTCGCCAGTCGATGCTGTGGAGATAATTGTCGACGATCTCCTTGTAGTCGACCAGCGTGGAGTTGAGGTTGCGGATCTTTTCTCTCTGCTTACGATAGAGAATGTACGCCTTTGCGACGGAGTCGTAGCCGGCTTTGATGAGCACGGATTCAACGCTGTCCTGGATGTTTTCGACGGAAACGGTGCCGTTCTTTACTTTCGGCTCGAAGTCAGCCGTCACTTTGAGTACGAGAAAATCTACAGTATCGGGGTGATACTGTATCTCGCAGGCGTCAAACGCCTTTGTTATCGCATTCTTGATTTTAGTGAGGTCAAAATTTACTATTTTGCCGTCTCGTTTTTCTACACTGTACATTGATTTTTTCCTCTCGGTGTCATTATTTGTTTTTTCACAGCAAGACAGAGTATACCATATATCGTGTGTTTTGTCAAGGGGTGTACCACAATATATTGTGTTTCGTCGATTTGACTAAATTCCGCGTATCATTGTTGTAGAAACGTACATATCGGCGATTTTTTTCATTTCGGCGAGCGTTTCGGGGGAGTGCGCGCTCATGCCGGACGAGATCAGATTTCCGCTGTCGACGAAGTTCTGGAGGTAATATTCGCGTGCGCCGGAGATGCGTTTTGCGATTTTTTCGATGTCGGAGACTTCGTGAAGCTCGCGCACTACCGTTGTGCGGAATTCATACGGCACGCGCCCCTCAAGAAGAAGTGAGATGCTTTTTTCGATCGGTGTGATGTCGAAGTTTTCGATTCCGACTGTCTTTCCGTATTTTTCCGCGCTGTTCTTTATGTCCATGGCGACCTTGTCGACGATACCGCTGTCGATTATATCGGCGAGCGTGTCCGGGAACGAGCCGTTCGTGTCGAGCTTGACCGCAAAGCCGAGGGCTTTCACTTTTTCGATGAACGGCACGACCGACGGATGAAGAAGCGGCTCTCCGCCCGTTACGCAAACGCCGTCGAGAAGACCGCGCCGTGTTTTGAGGAACGACAGGATCTCTTCTTCGTCGTAGGTGGAGGAATCGTCTATATCCGTGACGAGCAGTGCGTTGTGGCAGAACGGACAACGGAAGTTGCATCCGCCCGTGAAGACGGTGCAGGCGACCTTTCCGGGAAAGTCGAGAAGCGTCATTTTTTGCAGTCCGTAAAATTTCATATCCGTTATCCTTTCGATTGCTGTTTGAACATATCTTCAATATTATATCACCCATTACCGGGTGAGACAATAATAAAAAACGCAAAAAAATATTTTCTGCGTTTTTTACGAATTTTTCGTTCACAATTTGTGTGAAAAGCTAAAGAGTGTCGGAAGAACCGTTTTTTCGTCCGCACTCACTGCAGTTGCCGCTGCATCCGACGCATCCGCCCCTGCGTTTTTTTCTGATACAGAAAACGAACGCGAACGTGAACAGCGCGGCGATCACTGCGAGGATTATGTAATCGGCGGCGGTCATAATATCAGTCCTCCGACCGAGTAGACGGCGAACGCCACTACCCACGCTACGGTGCACTGCAATACGATAACGCCGAGCATCGCCCAGGTCGAATCAAGCTCTTTGCGGATAGCCGAGACGGCCGCGACACAAGGCGTGTACAGCAGAGTGAATGCGAGGAACGACAGCGGAGCCGCGCCCGTGAACAGCGTCGAGATTTCGGCTCCTCCGAGCAGGATGCCGAGTGTCGATACGACGGATTCCTTTGCGATGAAGCCCGATATGAGCGACGTTGCGGCTCTCCAGTCACCGAATCCTAGCGGTTTGAATATCGGCGCGATAAGTTTTCCTATCGTTGCGAGCAGGCTCGACGCGCTGTCCGAGACGACGTTGAGCCGTGCGTCAAACGTTTCGAGGAACCATATAGCGACCGTTGCGACGAAAATGACGGTGAACGCTTTTTCGAGGAAGTCTTTCGCCTTTTCCCAGAGCAGAAGCGCGACGCTCTTTGCACTCGGCAGACGGTAGTTCGGCAGTTCCATAACGAACGGAACGGGCTTGCCGCGGAATGCGGTGGATTTCATGATGAGTGCGGCTATTATGCCGATGACGATTCCGCCGAGGTACATCGAGAGCATGACGAGCGCGCGGTACTTTGGGAAGAACGCGGCGGAGAAGAACGCATATATCGGTATCTTCGCCGAACAGCTCATGTACGGCGTGAGAAGTACCGTCATTTTGCGGTCACGGTCAGACGAAACTGTCCTCGTCGCCATGACAGCCGGAACGGTACAGCCGAAGCCTATGAGCATGGGAACGATACTGCGCCCGGACAGACCGATCTTACGGAGCGCCTTGTCCATAAAGAACGCGACGCGAGCCATATATCCGGTGTCCTCTAATATAGAGAGGAAGAAAAACAGCGTTACGATTATCGGCAGGAACGCGAGCACCGAGCCGATGCCGCCGAAAATGCCGTCAACGACGAGCGAGCGGACAACAGGGTTGATGCCGTAGGCGGTGAGTCCGCGTTCGGTGAGAGACGAGAGCGCGTCTATGCCCATGCCGAGCAGATCGGAGAGGTATTTGCCTATCACGTCGAACGTGAGCCAGAAAACGAGGAGCATAACGCCGATGAACACGGGGAACGCAGTGAATTTTCCGGTGAGTATTTTGTCGATCTTCACACTGCGGCGGTGTTCGCGGCTTTCGTGCGCCTTTGTGACGGACGAGCGGACGACGCTTTCGATGAAATCGTATCTCATGGCGGCGAGCGCGGCGTTTCTGTCAAGTCCGCTCTCGTCCTCCATTTCGACTATGCAGTGTTCCATGAGATCTTTTTCGTTATCGTCGAGCTGCAATAGCTCCGTGATGACATCGTCACCCTCGATCAGCTTTGACGTGCAGAATCGCGGAGAAACGCCGATACGTTCGGTGTGGTCTTCGATAAGGTGGACGACGGCATGGATACAGCGGTGAACCGGCGAGTTCGGCGCGCAGAAGTCGTACACTTTCGGCTTTACACGGCGGAGAGCAACGTCTATCGCTTTGTCGGTAAGCTCTGATACGCCGTCTCCCTTGGCGGCGACTATCGGAACGACGGGAATACCGAGTGCGTCACTCATTTTTATTACATCGACAGAGCCGCCGTTTGCGCGGAGCTCATCCATCATGTTGAGCGCAAGGACAGTCGGGACCCCGAGATCCATGAGCTGAAGCGTTAAGTACAGGTTTCTTTCAATATTTGTAGCGTCGACGATGTTGATTATACCGTCGGGCTTTTCGTTGATGATGAAGTCGCGCGTGACGATTTCTTCCTGAGTGTACGGGCGAAGAGAATAAATGCCCGGCAGGTCAACGACGGAGCAGTTCTTCTGACCTTTGATCTGACCGATCTTCTGGTCGACCGTGACGCCTGGGAAGTTGCCGACGTGCTGATTCGAGCCGGTGAGCGCGTTGAACAGCGTGGTCTTGCCGCAGTTCTGGTTTCCGACGAGCGCAAAGATCATACCGTCACCCCGTCTTTCGTTTTTGCCGCACTCAGTACGATGCCGATTTTTTTGGCGTCGTCGGTGCGGAGCGTGAGTTCGTAGCCGCGGATCTGTATTTCGATAGGATCGCCCATGGGAGCGACCTTTACAAGCGTAATCTTTGTTTTTGGGATGAGTCCCATATCGAGAAGACGGCAGCGAAGCGCGTTTTCTCCGTCAACGGAGGTGATCGTTCCGCTTTGCCCGGGTTTCAGTTCGTCGAGAGTCATGGCAGTTCTCCAAGAATGTACTGTGTTATCAAATTTATGCAGATTTGAGTTAGCCTATGCTAACTGTATTGTAACACAAATCGGGAGATTTGTCAAGCGGGAGAGCGAAAAATGTCGTTTTTTAACTCGCGCGAAGCGGTGGCATCATTACGCGAAAACAGCACAATAACGCATAAGAACGGCGCGGGGAGAAATCACTGTCTCCTGTTCTGTTTGTAACAAATTCGTGAAATCCCTTGACGTGTGACCGCCTGGTCGCTATAATATTATGTGTCCAACCGGTCACATTGATTATATGGAGGTTGCTATGGAAAACTCGACGAAAGAAAAAATTCTGGATGCGGCACTCATCAGCTTTGCCGAAAACGGATACAAAGGAACGAATCTGCGTGATCTTGCCGCCGGGATGAGCCTCAGCAAATCCGCACTATACAGGCATTATGAAAGCAAAGAAGACATCTGGAACGCCGTCATTGACCGAATGGAGGCGTACTATGTTTCCCGATTCGGCTCCCCTGAAAAAATGCCTCCTGTACCGAAGTCCTGCGACGAACTGTTTTCTATGACCATGCGGATGCTTGATTTTACCATGCACGACAAGCGGGTGATCCTGACAAGGCAACTCTTGCTGAAAGAGCAGTTCCGGGACGAAAGGGCGCGGCAGCTTGCCACTCTGCACTTTCTGAGTGGAACGAAAGAGATCTACACGAAAATCTTTGCCGAAATGATAGAAAACGGCATTTTGAAAAGAGATGACCCGGAAATGCTCGCGCTCAGCTATACTACTCCGATCACGGCGCTTATTCACTATTGCGACCGTGAACCCGAAAAAGAGCAGGAGATCATGCGGCAGATTGAAGCATTCGTGAAGCATTTTATCAAGATGTACGGAAGAGAGTAAACAGAATCATGAAAAACGTTATGGATTTTCTCTCTGCGGCATTGCCGTGGATATGTATGGGATTGGCGCTCGCGGTATTTTTCACGTTGTATGCCGTGAAAGAGAAAAACAAGAACAACGATGACAAAGAATAAGGAATATCGAAAGGAAAAGGAGACACAAAATGAACACAACTTACGAACACAAAAACGAACTGACTTTTATCGGTTTCCATACCAAAATCGCACCCGATGAGGGTTACAAGAAATGCCCGGAATTCTGGGACAAGGAATACAATGAAAAATATGCCCGCCTTTGGCAGACAATGAAGCCGGAAACACCGGTTGAAGCGGCGATCCTCGAAAACGGTATCGGTATGTACGCTATCTGCTCGGACGGAGATAATGGCTTTGCATATTGGATCGCCGGACTATACAAGGGCGGCGACGTGCCGGAGGGACTCGAACTTTTCACTTTCCCCGAAAGCGACTGGGCGATTTTCTCGGCAAAAGGCCCGATACCCGAATCTTTGCAGACGCTCAACACGCAGGTGTGGAATGAATGGGCACCGCAAATCAAAACGATGTATGAGATCGGCTCGTCATCCCTTGAAATCTACTCCGCCGGGAATCCGCAGTCGCCGGATTATGAATGCGGTATCTGGGTGCCGATAAAGAAAAATCGTGACCTGAAGATCTGTCAGAGCTGCGGAATGCCGATGGAATCGGAAGATGTTTTCGGCACAAACGCCGACGGCAAGCTGAGTGAGGATTATTGCAAATACTGCTATGTTAACGGTGAATTTACCGACAAGGTTTCGATGAAAGAATATATCGAAATGTGCAGTCAGTTCGGCGCACAGGCAGGCATGACGAACGAAGAAATGAAAGCATACTGCGAAAAACTGTTCCCGACGCTGAAACGGTGGAAAAAGTAATCCTGTGATTGCCGACTGTATGCCAACTTACTCATTTTGTGATAACTGATGTTTTTTGCTCATCGTTTGACTGAAAATCAGTCTTGACATGGTATACAGTCAATGCTACAATGATTTTATGTGATCATTTCCGTAAAAGCGCTTTATTGTTTTACAGATAATTCTGCTTTTTTACGGGAATGGGTTCATATTCTGTCGGGAGAATAAGATCATGGATTATTACGTCAGTCAAAAATCGATAAAGTCGGAAAACGGTACGAGAGAGTACCCGTTTCATACCATTTCAAAAGCTGCCGCAGTCGCAGAACCCGGAGACACTGTCTGGATCGGTGAGGGTATATACCGCGAATGGGTTTCTCCTGACAAATCCGGACTTGATGACAATTTACGTATCACCTACCGCAATATGCCGGGGACAAAGCCCATTATCAGCGGCGCAGAATTGATCTCAAATTGGGAAAATTGCGGAGGACACCTTTATAAAGCAAGCGTAAAAAGGGACATTTTTGCCGATTACTGTCCGTTTGAAGACGTAATATACGGAGACTGGTACGATCCGTGCGGACAAACTCATCACACAGGGGAAATATTCATGGACGGCGAAGCACTCTATGAAGCGGCTTCTTCCGACTCACTCACCGGACAGGCGCGAAACAGTTGGTTTGCACGGTCTGACGGCGAAACCGTTACATTCCTGGTTTATCTGCCGACAGATGATCCGAGAGATCACGTTATGGAAATGAGCGCCCGTCCTTTCGGTTTCTTCCCGAAAGAGGAACACATCAGCTATATCACACTTGACGGAATCACCGTCGAAAATGTTGCAACACAGTGGGCTCCTCCGACAGCTTTTCAGACGGGTGCTGTAGGCCCTAATTGGAGCCGCGGCTGGGTGATCGAGAATTGTACAATCCGCAATTCAAAATGTGTCGGTTTGAGTCTCGGAAAACGCCGTGAAGAAACGGATAATCAGTGGACGCGCAGTCCTCAAAAAGGAGGAGCGCAGACCTATACGGAAGTCGTCTTTACGAATCTGCATCGGGATTGGTCGCGTGAATATGTCGGCAGTCACACCGTTCGTCATAATACGATCTATAACTGCGGACAGGCGGGAATAGTCGGATGTATGGGTGGGATATATTCCACTATTGAAGATAACCACATCTACAATATCAACTGTCGCGGTGAATTCGGCGGCGCTGAAGTTGCAGGAATCAAGCTGCACGCAGGAATTGATGTGTTGATCGCGCACAACTGTATTCACGACTGCACTATGGGACTTTGGATCGACTGGGAAGGACAAGGTATGCGTGTCACGAAAAATGCCTTCTTCCGAAATGCGGCGCGGGACATTTTTATTGAAGTATGTCACGGCCCGACACTCATTGACCATAATTTGCTCCTTTCTCCTACATCTTTCAGCAACAATTCGCAGGGAACGGCGCTTGTCCATAATCTGATTTCCGGCGGTGTCGATGTCTGGGATGAGCCTAACCGTTTTACCATGTATCATTTTCCGCATGAAACGGCAATACTCGGCTCAATTATAATCTACGGCGGAGACGATAAGATTTTCAACAATGTTTATTTAGGTGACGGAGAGGACGATCGTATCGGGAATCGGGCGTATAATGCTCACAACGATGAATCGTATATACCGGACACATCAAAAAATGACAGACCGACCGGAGCCCTCGGAAATTCACTCGGTTGTCGGATACACGGCAATCACTATTTCGGCGGAGCAGTTCCCTGCTCGCATGAAACAGACGCAATGATTCATAACGAAACTGCCACTTGCACGGTCGAGATGAAAGAGAATCAATATATCCTTAGTTATCATTTACCGGAATGCCTTGAAGAACAGATGAGCTCCGTCATTGACAGTAATCAGCTCGGAACATCCTTTGAATCGGGCGCACGTTACGAAAACCGAGACGGAACGGATCTGATGCTTGATCATGATTTCTTCGATAACTGTTCAAACGGACAAGTGCCTGCCGGACCGTTTGCCAAAGGGTACACGCACGGTTCGATTGTCTTGGCCACACTCAATGAATAAAGAGAAAAAGGGAGAAAAGACGACTGCCATTTTGCACAAGTCCGTAAAAAGCAGACTTGTGCAGCATGTGGAATACGTTCAATTATTTGTTGGTGCAGTCATAATCGTAACGGAGGTAGACAATGATCGATTTTATTGAACTCGGTGGGATCGTATTGGGCTTCGGTATCCAAAACGGAGAGATCAACTGCCTTTCCGGAAATGATTTAGTCAAGATCGTAGATGGTGCCGTGGTACTAAAAAAGACAGTTTTTGAAAAATCCGGTGCGGCAAGGTTTTTCGCTGAAAACGAGAAACACATCGTCATCGCCGATTTCTGCACGCTTCTCTCTTTTTCCAAAGAAACCTTCGAACAGGAAAACGAAGTAAAAA
>JAZUKN010000045.1:0-3011 GCA_045643285.1 Eubacteriales bacterium | reverse complement strand
GCCGGACATCGCGCTGAGCTCGCTCTGCGTCAGCTTCAGCGTCTTGCGCATGACAGGCATGGCGTCTCTCATGCGCGCTGCCATCTGCGCTTTTTCTTCTTCTGTCATACACGTCTTCCTTTCCAATGATGTGCTTTGATGCGCTTTAAAGTGACATAGTATATGATAACACACATATAGACACAAATCAATAAGCGCGTAAAGGCCGTTTACGGTCGACTCGTGCGCGAAATGGACGCGGCGGACAAGGACTCGGCGTATTACTTCGACGAGGAGGCGGGCGAGCGTCCGATTATTTTTATCGAGAGGTTTTGCAAGCAGTCACAAGGAACGCTCGGCGAGCCCCTAACGCTCGAGCTATTCCAAAAAGCATTTATTCAAACGCTTTTCGGGTGGCGAGAGAAAGAAACGGGCTTTCGGCGTTTTCGAGAGACGCTATTTCTCGTTGCGAGAAAAAACGGAAAGTCTACCCTCCTCGCGGCTATTGCGCTATATATGCTCGTTGCGGACTACGAGGGCGCGGCGGAGATATACAGCGTAGCGACAAAAAAAGACCAAGCAAAGAAAACACTCACCGAGGCCGTAAACATGGTGAAGCAGAGCCCGGAACTCCGGGCAATCATCAAAAAGCGGCGGAATGATATATATTTCCCGGCGACCGCCTCCATATTCGAGGCTCTCGCCTCCGACTCGAATACTCTCGACGGACTCAACTCTCACGCGGTTATTATCGACGAGCTACACGCTATCAGAGACAGAAATCTCTACGAGGTTATGAAACAATCGACCTCCTCGCGGCGACAGCCTATCGTGATAATGATTACAACAAACGGAACGGTACGCGAGAGCATTTTCGACGACATTTACTCCCTCGCTTGCGATATTGCGGACGGAAAAATCGTAGACGATACTTTCCTCCCGGTGCTCTACGAACTCGACAACCGGGCGGAGTGGACAGACCCGCAAATGTGGATAAAAGCAAATCCGGGGCTCGGAGCAATCAAGCAGTATTCGACGCTTGCGAACTTCGTAGAAAGAGCGAAAAAGAGCCCGGCGGACTTGCCCGGCGTTCTCTGCAAAGACTTTAACGTCAAGGCGAGCGGGCCGGAGACGTGGCTTTCCTATGAGGACGTAGAGAGCTCCGCGACGTTCGATATGCAGGACGTTTATAACACATACGCGGTCAGCGGGTGCGACCTATCGGCAACGACAGACCTAACGTGCGCGACGCTCTTAATAAAATAATTTTACTTTTTTCGCATTATTTACTTGACATTTGCGTAAAAACACACACAATGTTGCAAAAAACGCTTTTGGGAATATGCCGGGATGCGGTAAGCGGTAAGCGCTCAGCGCTCAGCGTCTGCATTTCTTTCTGGACTGCCGTATTGTGCGCTGCGCTTCGTGCCTGCGGATCGATATTTCCGTAGAAGAGTTCTTCGATAAGCCCTGCCATTTCTGATTTCCTCCCTGCGCCCATATCATAGGCGATCATAACAGATAAATCGAATGTGCGGATTTCAAATCTACCGAAAAGTAAGGCCGGAGCAGCGATCATCCGCTGTCCCGGCCTGTTTTTATGCCAAAATATAAGGTTTCAGGTTGTTGTGCTTTGCAGAGCGGGTTTGGAGCAAACGGGCAAAGTGTGGGACGCAAAACGGATTTCGGTTTTATTCACACTTATGCTCATAACGGAAGCAGCCTCATATTACCTGCCATTTTTGCGAACATACAGCGGGCCTTCTTCGCCGGTTTCGCCGGTCGGAACAAACCCCGATTTTTCAAGGACTCTTATGGACGCGGTATTTTCCTTGTCCGCCTCGGCGGTTACGCAGTTGATTATATTCTGCTGTAAAGCCCACGAGACAGCGGCCGTCACCGCCTCTGTCGCATATCCGCACCCCTGATGCTCCTCTGCGATGCCGTATCCGATCTCTGCGCTTCCTTCCTTGGTAACGTGCTTGAAGCAAAGCTCTCCGATGTGCGTACCGTCTTTCAATTCGATCATCCAGACGGCATACCATTCCCATTGATCCGGATGCGCAAGACATCCGTCCAGCATTTCCGTGTAAGCCGCTTTCAGAACATCTGTTGACTGCGCCGCAGCAAGCGCTTCCATCTGCTCTTTGGTAGCTGCATATATTTTCAAACGATTTGTTTCTATCATACTTTTCCTCTTTTTTTACACCGGCGTTCCGACTTCAATCAGATTTCCGTCCGGATACGGCGTTTACCTCTTCCACCGTTTCAGCGTCGGGAACAGTTTTTCGCAGTACGCCTTCATTTCTTCATTCGTCATGCCCGCCTGCGCGCCGAACTGACTGCACATTTCGATGTATTCCTCCATCGACACCTTGTCGATGAATTCGCCGTTCGCGTAGCAGTATTTGCAATAATCTTCATTGATACTGCCGTCAACGTTTGTACCGAAAACGTCTTCCGACTCCATCGGCATACCGCAACTCTGACAGATTTTCAGATCTGCTTTTTTCTTGATCGGCACCCATATCCCGCACTCGTAATCCGGCGACTGCGGATTTCCGGCAGAATAGATTTCAATGGATGACGATCCGATTTCATACATCGTTTTCATGTTCGGCGCCCATTCGTTCCACACCTGCGTATTGAGCGTCTGCAAGGATTCCGGAATTGGCCCTCTCGCAGAGAAGATCGCCCAGTCGCTTTCAGGGAAGGTGAAAAGCTCAAGTCCCTCCGGCACGTCGCCGCCCTTGTAAAGTCCGGCGACCCGATAGGAAAGACCGTCATCACCGTCAGCACAGATGGCAAACATACCGATTCCGTTTTCGAGGATCGCCGCCTCCACCGGCGTTTCGGGCTTCATCGTCTGCCAAAGACGGGCGTATTTTTCGTTGTATTCCCTGTCCCAGAATTCCGGACATTTTTGATAGCCCTCATTCGGTGCGATCTCGGTATGATAACCGATAAAAGTCAGTTCGTTCTTATGTTCGTAGGTTGCGTTCATTGTTCTGTCTCCATTCGTCTTTTGTGAT
>JAZUKN010000044.1:0-29924 GCA_045643285.1 Eubacteriales bacterium | reverse complement strand
CATCCACTTCCTCAAGATAAGTGATACCGGTCTCATCAATAGAGAAAGTGAAAGCACTACCCGATTTCGCAAGATTTGATTTCGTCTGGACGAAATAACGCTTATCTCGATCATCGGGATCTCGGATGATAGTGACTACGCTACGGACAGCTCCTACCACATCAATCGAACCGGGAGTGCGATAAAGAACCTTTTGTAAATCACCTTTGTTCAAGTGATTCACAACGATAATGCAACAATGGTTTTCTTTTGCATACCGGATCAGATAATTGAATTTGGGGCGGACTTCGTTTGCACTATTCAGAGAACAATCACCGATATACGAGCTGAGAGGATCAAGAATCAAAACCTTTGCTCCGGTTCTTTTTATTGCCTCATCAATACGATCATCGGCAAAGGTGAGAGTTTTCTTATCTTCTTTGATGAAGATAAGACGGTCACGGTTACCACCGGCTCTTATGAAGCGTGGTACTACGGTATCGTCCGCATCATCCTCAGTTGTCTGATAGATGACCTTGATAGGTTCAGGTGGAGTATCAGGCTCGGAAAAGGGAAGTATTTCTCCGTTCGTAAGCTTTGCCGCTATGTCTAAGAGAAAAGTGCTTTTTCCGTCTCCCGGATCACCCTGAACGATGCTTACCTTACCGAGTGGAAAATATGGATACCATAAGAACTCGACTTCTTTCGGCTCAATTTCACTCGCTGTGATAAGTTCCAAATCTGTTTTTGCGATTACTGCTTGCTCATCTTTAATCATGGGTTTCCTCCTTTCTGTTGTAATAATGTTACCTGAAAAGCAGAAATGCCTCACATCTCTCCGAACGGCATCTTTTCGGGGCGATATAAGGCGTTTAAACGCTCTGTGACGCTGCTCCGAGGGTAGGGCATTTATTATCCACCTCATCACAGTGGCGACTAATAGGGCTTTCTGGGCAACAAAAAAGCACCGTATTTTCACTCCTTCCCTTGGGGATTAAGTGAAACGGGCTAAAAACAAAAGAAAAGGCGTAGTCGGAATGCCTGTCGTCCTTGAGACCCGCCGTGGCGTCGCCATCGAATACGTTCCGCAAACCACCACCGCATAAAAAAAAAGAGCAGGAAAAACTGCTCAAACAAAACAACAAATAAACTTGATTTCAAGCATAAAAAAGTATCGAGTGTCCTTTCAAACCCTCAGGTCTGTCATGAACACTCGATATGGTGCGAGTGTTCATAACGAAACTATTGAAAAAGGCATCAGCCAAGACGCCGGGACATATTCCAACCGCGCCAAACCGATATTTCAAGATATACGATTTCAAAAACGAAAGGAAAGGCATTATTATGGAAAAGTATATCATTGAAAACGGCATCACATACGAGCTTAGAGATGAACAGTATTATCCGATGTTCAAAGAGCCGAAGCAATATCAGATCGGCAAATACGGGCTTCTGCATTTGGATCATATTAAAGCTCATCGCAAACTACTGTATTCCACGCTTCTTATGGAGGGCAAACTCAACGGGTATCTGCACGAAATCGACGAGCAGGCACGCGAGATGATTGATTCGATTGTCGGACAAATGGCAGAGCAAAGGGGTGTTAATGAGGACTTGAAAGCCAGCGCTCCGATGTGTTGGGTACGGGAGATGAATAGCATCAAATTCAAAGCCGAAGAATGTGTTTTGAACGATATGATTTATTGTTAATCTGCGGCAGCAGGGCAATTGCTCTGCTGCTTTGTCATTCAAGTTTGCATTTGAGCAATTGAAAGCTAATATGCTTTTTTAATTATGACTATTTTTTCTGTTTACCCAGTATCTGCAAAGAAATGTGTGTTTGTCTTTCAAAGGTTTATGTTGTTTATATTATTTTTACAAACAAATATCGACTAATATACTTGATAAAATGATAGGTTTATGTTATAATAATTACAAGTTCTTGAAAGGATAGTGTAAAGCAATGGCATTACAAGAAGTGTTGAAAATGACAAGACAAAAGGCATTCTTGTCTCAAGAAGAGTTTGCTGATAAGATAAATGTGTCGGTTGCAACTATTAATCGCTGGGAAAATGGAAAAAGCAAGCCTAATTTAACTGCTTTAAAATCAATAAAGTCATTCTGCGCTGAAAACAACCTTCCCTATGAGATAATAGAGAAAGAATGGTTCGACATGGAGGTGCAACACTAATGCTTAGACTTGCTACTGTATTTAGTGGTATTGGTGCGATTGAGCATGCATTAGATAGAATGAATATTGACCATAAAATCGTTTTTGCTTGCGACAATGGCGATGTCGATATTCTTAATAAAGAGATTGGAATGAACATTGATGCGATTCATAATGAAATCGCAGCATTGAATACTGTTATCCATGATCTCCAAATTGACGAATCTGTTGAGGATTTATACAAACAGCAATTGTTTGGAATGCTTAGAGAAGCTAACGAAGAACAAAGCAGTATCTTTGATATTTTATCAGAATTAAACGCCTGTCCACTATCCATAAGTGACTTTTTACACAAAATTATTTGTATGAAAGAACTTAAGTCATCGAGGAAAAAGGAGTATTTAGCATTTTCAAATGAGTTGTTAGAGGGTTCAACACAACAAAGAAAGTTTAAAGAACTTCAAATTATTCTTGAAGTGGTAAATGACTTTAAAAAAGATAACGAACTTTCAGAACTTGGCGCAGTTAAAAATTTTGAAAGCACAGATAAAATTAATTGGCGCAGCATTTCGGTTGAGACCAAGATACTTTACGATTTCCTTGAAGGTGTAAGCGGGAAGAAAATCATTAGAAAAGTGCAGGATTTATCGCAGCGAACGAGTCAATTGCATGAAAAAATAAATTATCTCAAAGTTCAAAAGCAACTTGATGAATACGGTGATGATTGGAAAAAAAGAAAAGCCTATGTTGATGGCCTTTATAGGGGACTTGAGTCACGTAATAAAGTTAAGCAATCCTATATGGCAAATTATCCAATTTCAGAAGATGACTTCCATTGGAATGTTGCTTTTTTAAATGGCAAGCAGTATCGTGGACAGGTTGACCTTTTTGTTGGTGGAAGTCCGTGTCAAAGCTTTTCACTTGTAGGAAAGCAACGGGGACTTGATGATACCAGGGGAACACTATTCTATGAGTATGCCCGACTTATAGATGAGATCCGTCCTAAAATTTTTATATACGAAAACGTTCGAGCGGTTTTATCTCATGACGATGGACAAACCTGGACAAAGATGCAAGAAGTATTTAAGGAATTGGGGTACCATTACTCATATTCTGTTCTAAATGCAAAAGATTATGGCGTTCCGCAAAACAGAGAACGGATTTTTGTGGTTGGATTTCGGAATGACATTGCTCCAATAGATAATTTTAAATTCCCGGATCCCATTCCGTTGACCAAAAAAATGAAGGATTTTTTGCTTGATAATGCACCTGGAGGTTATTTCTTGCCTCAAAAAGGTGTTGAATTTGTAACCAAAGAGATAAATCTCGAAAAGAGATATACCCAAATAGATGGTGATGTTCAGCTTTGCCAAAAGAAAAATCAGCAGTTTAACTGGCATGGCGATTTTGTCTTTCAATCAGAAGATGAAGCACGAGAGAAAGCAATTCCAGAACTCGAAAAGTATTTCTTGTCTGAAAAGGTTCGTAAATATGTTCTTTCTTCTGGAACCAAGAATTTCTATAGCAAGCCTGCGGTAGACCTTGATATAGCACGTCCTTTGTTAACAACAATGCATAAGATGCACCGCGCAGGAGTTGATAATTATGTTACTACACAGGGAAGATTGAGAAAACTAACTCCGAGGGAGTGCCTCAGGCTTATGGGATTTAGCGATGATTTTAAGATTGTTGTCCCGGATACGCCAATGTATCAGCAAGCAGGAAATAGCATTGTAGTTGATGTTCTCATAGCCATCTTGAATCAAATTGGAATTGAAAGGTATGGTGATTGACTTGAAAATAAACGGTGAAACATTAGCAACACTTTCGGTTTTTCCGTCAATGATGACTGTGCCTGATTGTGTTGTTACTGGATCAAATAAACTTGGTCATGGGCATGGAGAAGCTAAATTCTACATTGCGTCAAAAGACGAGATGTATGATTTTTACGGTGGCGAAAGATTTACTGCAAAATGCTTTATGCTAAAATCTGATCTAATTGCATACCTTCTTGCAATAAAAAACGAATATTTCACCCCCTCGCAGGACTATGCTCAAAAAGACAAATTCCCGGTACTGTGGAATGACCGTTTACAAATGGTGTCTAAGCTTGATGATGTTATTTTCTTCAATATTGCGGATCAATATCAGATTGCCGGTCCAAGGGGATATGTAAATTCTAACGATGAAGCATATCAAATCTTAAGGAAAATAGCGCTCCCATTAGTTAGCTATGTATATGTTGAAAAAGTCGGAACTGAGAAAAGCCCATTGTATTATTGGAAATTGTTCGTTGATTATGATGCTATTTGGGAAAAGCAAAATGGGCCATTAGTTTTTACTTACGGTAAGAAAAAAGATACGCAACCTGAAGAAAAAATACAAAAAGAACCCAATTCTGCTAAAGAAAAAGAAAAGCAACGTGAGATTTCTCGTGCAAGAGAAGGTCAGGGCAAATATCGAGAACAACTTCTTGAGCAATGTCGTTTTTGCCCGTTTACAATGATTTCTGACGAGCGTCTTTTAATAGCCAGTCATATAAAACCATGGGCATCGTCTGAGGACGATGAAAAAACAGACCCATATAACGGATATATGTTGTCTCCATTATATGATAAACTTTTTGATAGGGGGTTCATTACCCTTACTTCAAATCGACATGTAATTTTGTCTGAGTTTATTTCTCAATACACATGGAAACAGATTGGCTTACAAAATGATACATTTATTAAAGCTTTACCAATGGATGATAAACGAATAGAATACTTAAAGTTTCATCATAAATCTGTTTTTAAAGGCTCTTTTGATTTGGAGTAAAGTACAATAGATAATTCGTCTTGATAGTATGTGTAAATTAATCTTATGAATAAAATAATGTGAATGTATTTGTGGTAGGAGAAAGTCAATGGGAAATAAGAAACTTAATGGTGCGGATTTTCTTTTAGTTCTTCTCTATTTGGATAATAAATCCCCAATTTTGGGCGCAATTCGACTGGAAAAAATGATGTTTCTTTTTAACGAAGAAATTGCTCCACGCTTAAAAGAAATTGGATTGGATTCAGATATGCTTCCGGAGTTTATATCTTATAATTTCGGTCCTTTTTCCAAAGACGTTTATGAGCAGATTGAACTTTTTAAAGGAATCGGTTTTCTCCAAGTGACGGATTTAAAAGCTAAAGAAGAACTAATTGAAGCTGATGATTGGGAAGAAATGCCCTACGATAAAGGAGTAAGTAATAGCGGATTTCAAATTAATGATGACAAGCGATATTATAAATATCAAATGTTAAAATTGGGGGAGGAGTATGTAAAAAGTAAAATAATTGAGGATATAACAGATGCCCAGTTAGACATCCTTTTACAGTTCAAACGAAAAATTACCTCACTCTCACCAAAACAAATTTTGCGTTATGTCTATACTAAATATCCCCAATATACAAATAACTCTCTAATAAAAGACGAGGTGTTTGATGATGACTGAAGGGGTTGAGGAAATATTGCGCGAAAGATATTGTTTCTACAGAAGGGCACATGGCAAAAAAAACATATATTTGGAAGTCCCTGTTTTTTCGCGCTCTGTTGATTTGGTAGAGTTAGACAGCCATTCAAGAAAGGTAACTGCAATAGAATTTAAAATCAACGACTGGAAACGAGCAATAAAGCAACTTTCAGAGATTTCGCTTTGCTTCGATTATTTGATTTTGTGCATTCCAAAACCAAAGACTGAAAAATGTATAAATACAATAAAAAACGCTTGTGTCGAAAAAGGTATGGGGCTGATATTGTGGGACCAAGCCAATGATAGCTTCGCTAAAATGTGCGAGCCAATTCAAACAAGCGACATTTGGAAAGTGTCAAAAAAACAGATTCTGAATTATTTGAAAGAAAAAAAGGTGTATCATGGGTGATAATTTAAAATTACTACGTTACAATACAGGAACCGATAAACAAGTATTGATACAATTTAAAAACGATTTTTCAGCTGTAATTTTTAATGCTACCATCGTCGCATACAGTAGAAGTGCTGTGGCAGATCTCGTTTCTGTCCACAAAAATCAATATATTATCGATCCTCAAACTCATATTTATCAACAGAGCATCCACGATGTAGAGACTCAAAGTAAATCGGGCGAGACGAGTATAAAAAAATCAGTTAGTCAATATCTTGATGTACTTCCTGCCGAACTAAAAAATGAGTTTATAAGAAATAGCGGTTGTCTATCGCCATCGGTTATATCTTCCAGTATGGATAGTTTGGCTGAGGCAGTATATAATTTTGAAACATCGTATGTAAACCAGTATGTTAAGTCTAAAGAATATGACAAATACCTTGAATTTGCCAAAATCGGTCCCAAGGCGGCATCGGTTATTGCACCCTATTTTATGATTAAATCATCTTATACCGATACCGAAATTGACGAGTGGATAGCACTAAACGTTGAAATAGCTAAACGCTTTATCCAAAAAAATGCTGGTAGTTTTCCGGTTGGTATACAGATTGTTCTTGATAAACAGATTCTTGTAAAAGAAGGTCTTATTGATAAACTGTATACAGCATATCAGGGTGTAAATGCTGAATTTGCATTTGTTTGGATAGATGAATTTGATCTATTTGAAACAACCCACTTACATCGCGTTGCATTTAAAGAACTTCTGACAAAACTGACCGCATTAAACATGAAACCGATTATGGCATACGGAGGTTATGATGCTATTTTGCTATGTCACAAAGATCTCCCTTATAGGATGTATGGCGTAGCACAATCTGTTGGATATGGAGAAAATCGTGCTGTCACTCCGGTTGGGGGCGGCCTTCCAGTAAATAAATTTTATTTTTACCCCCTCCATAGTCGCTTGAAAATGTCCGATGTCAGTATCATTTTGGGAACAAATGGCTATTTTTCTATGGATCCCAAACAAGCAAGTGAATTATTTTATTCAAATATTTGTGACTGCAAGCAATGTAAGGATGTGGTAAAAAACAATATTGACAATTTCAATCGTTACAATGATGCTACTGATTTTACAATGAAAAATGGCATAAAAAGAAATAGACCAACGACGGATGCAACATTGATTGCCGCAAGGCATTTTATGTATTCAAAAGTCAGAGAGTGGGAATCACTTGAATGTCAAAGTTTTGATGATCTTAAGAAAGGGTTGACCAGCAATTATTCAATTTATAGTTGTGGATCTTTACAGTCAATAAATGATTGGTGTGAGATTTATGGCTAAGGACAAAAGAAATATAATAATTACCGGAGCTGGTTTTTCAGCATCGGCAAACCTACCGATACAAGATAAAATACTGAAAGAGATGATGTCTCCTCAAGGCGAAGATATATTATCTTACGATCCTGAAGCTGAAAGCGTCAAATTCTTATTAGCTTATATCAATGTTGGACTATATTTGCTAAAAAATTATACTTCAGTTGACAGTGCAGAACAATCTGATTTGTTTCTGCAATACAAAAAAGACGAGATTCAAGTTGTCAATGACTCAAATCGAGTGGTTAATCGATATGTTCAACTCCAAAAGATTAAAGAATCTGTACGCAAAGCCCTGATTACATCCAACATTCAAATTAGTTTGGAAGATGTCTTTACCTCGTTTGACAAAAGTTATCTAAGTAAAGAATATTTTCACCAATATTCTTATCACACAGCAGATGATATCAAAGAGTACATCATTAGATTATTTGTCTACTATTTCAGCAAGTGTGGGAAACAGCATAATTATGATAGTCAAGACTATCTCGATTTTTGCAAATACGTTCAAACGATTCCCAATACATCGATCATTTCAACAAATTGGGATGTTCTTGTTGAAGAATATTTTTCTCGGCAGAAAATCGCATATAACCTTTGCTTAAATGAGCCTTACTTCAGCGGACGTGATTCCTCTAAAAGTAGTAGTAAGCGAATCGTGAATTTAATTAAATTACACGGTTCGATTAATTGGGTAAAATGTTTGAACTGTGGCACTATTCATATTGTTGACAATAAAAAATGCGGCGATTTTCTTTTTGATGATGAAAAAACCGAAGAATGCGGAATGTGTCAAAAAGAAGTCGATAATGAATGTTTGTTGCAATCACAAATTATTACTCCGACTATGATGAAATCAATTAACAGTCAATTATATAGCAATTTGTGGTCTGCTGCAAGACGAGATTTACGCGCCGCAGAGAAAGTTACATTTATTGGTTATTCATTGCCAATGGCAGATTTTGAATTGCGGTATTTACTTCATCAATCGATTCCTGCGGGCATTCCAATTGATGTGGTTTTATACCATAATGATAATCCGTCCCAGACAGAAAAAGAAAATTTGAAAAATCTTTTGCCAGAAAAACGCTATCGTGACCTTTTTGCTAAAAATGAATTGACATTCTTTTATGATGGCTTTGGAGAGTATTTCCGCAATATGCTCGTAAAAGGAAACGGTGTCTTGGGTGGATGAGATAATACGCTCATGCATTGCTTTGGCACAAATGGTTTCGGATGCAGAATAACCGCTATCTTAGGTGGAACACACCGAGATAGCGGCTTTTCTTTTTGCTTATTTTCAAATACACCTTATATTTTCCGCCTTTTCGTCGGCTACTACATAGATGTACTTAATCGCAAGTTGCGACAAAGCGTTCCGGCTACATGGCATGGAAAAGGGTATTCGGCAAGAAAATTTGTAAACTTTTTGTGAAAAAGGCTATATTTTGCCCGTTTTTTGTCGGTATAGTGAGGGGGATAAGTTTCTTTCGCAGTAAGAAAATGAAAATTCTTTCCGGGAATCCTTGCTTTCTCATAGAAAATATCGGTATGGTGAGGGGATAAATTTCTTTCGCAGTAAGGAAATGAAAATGTTTTCCGAGAAACCTTGCTTTTTACATCAAAAACGTCCGTATAGTGAGAGGATAAGAAGCCAAATCACTTGTTCCTTTTGAACAACTGATCGACAAGATCGAGGTTTACGAAACTGAGGGGGTAGGCAAAAACCGGACGCTAAGAGTAGTAATCTACTACCGCTTCGTCGGCTATTTTGAAATCCCATACGTTCAGCACGTTCCGGCTGAACTGGCAACAAGGCAGGGCGTGGCGATTCGCTATCTCCCCGAACTACCGGCGTGAAAGTAAGACAAACAAAAAGCAGATTCGGAACCTCATCCGAACCTGCTTCAGAGCGAATTTTGCCAAGTGTGATATTAAAGGAATCGAGTGTCCATAACTCAAATCCGTTATGAACACTCGATTTGGTGCGGGTAAAAGGACTTGCCCGACTGCGGTCGGAGCGGTGGCGCGGAAAAACAGTCCACCGGACTGTTTTTTTACACGCGCCCTTCAAGTCCTTTTTGATCTATAACACAAAAAAGACGGGCAAGCCGTCTTTTTCTGTGTTATGCGGGTAAAAGGACTTGAACCTTCATGAAGTTGCCCTCACTAGAACCTGAATCTAGAGCGTCTGCCAATTCCGCCATACCCGCGTATGTTGACTCTGTTATTATAACTCACTCTTTCCGTTTTGTCAAGGTTTACGGCACAAAAACTTTTTCTCTCCGTCTCATTTCTTCCGGCGCAGTGCGTCCGCCCTTGACAAACCGGCGCGTCTGCCGTAGAATAAAACTGAAATACACCCGAAAGGACTTTTTTATGTACCGTTTATTCATTGTCGAGGACGACTGCGGCATCGCTTCTTCAGTCGCCGCTCTTGCCTCCTCCTGGGGGCTTGGCGCGCGCATTTGCGTCGATTTCTCCCGCGTCACCGAAGAATTTGCCGAATTTGATCCCCACGTCGTTCTGCTCGATATTTCACTTCCGTTCGCCGGCGGCTACCACTGGTGCGCCGAGATACGCAAAGTCTCAAAAGTGCCGATAGTCTTCATCTCATCTGCGGCTGACAGCATGAACATCGTCACCGCCATGAACCTCGGTGCGGACGATTTCATCGCAAAACCGTTCGACTCCGCCGTCCTTATGGCAAAACTGAACGCCGTTCTGCGCCGCGCTTACGATTTCTCGATCTCCTCCGCCGTGCTGTCGTACAAGGGCGCGATGCTGAACAGCGACACATCGGCTCTTGTCTACGGCGGGCAGTCCGTCGAGCTTACGAAGAACGAATACCGCATCCTTGCCTGCCTCATGGAGAACAAGGGCAAGACCGTCAGCCGCGAAAAACTCATGGAAAGGCTGTGGGCTACCGATTCGTTCGTCGATGAAAACACGCTGACCGTCAACGTGAACAGGCTCCGCAAAAAGCTAGCGTCCGTCGGGCTTGACGGATTCATCACGACAAAATTCGGCGTCGGATATATCCTGGAGTAAAAAATGAAGCAGTTTTTTATTTATCTCAGATCAAAAACAGTTCCGATTTTGCTGTTTTTCCTGTTCACGGCGATATTCGCGGCAGAATTTGCGCTCTGTTCCCTGCCGCTCGGCGCAGTGCTTTACCCGGCGGCGCTGTGTTTTCTTATCGGCGCGGCTTATGTCATCATTGATTTTTCGAGAGAAAAAAAGAAGCACGCCGCTCTTCTCCGTTCCGCAGAAAACGCTTCCCTGCTCTCGCATCTTCCTGATCCGTCGACTTTGTCGGAGGACGGCTACGACACACTCGTCCGCGCTCTCGGAGACGAGCTGACACGGGAAAAAACCGAATCTTCGGCTACATACAGCGACACCGTCGACTACTTCACCGTGTGGGCGCATCAGGTGAAAACTCCTATTTCATCAATGCGGCTCGCGCTCGACGGAGAGGACAGCGACCTTTCGCGCAGGCTGAAATCGGACTTGTTCCGCATCGGGCAGTACGCCGACATGGTTCTCGCGCATCTGCGGCTCGGCTCACCGTCCACGGATTACGTTTTCACGCGGTGTACGCTCGATTCGGTGATCGTTCCGTCGGTAAAGAAATTTTCGTCGGAATTCATCTCGCGCCGCCTGTCGCTGACGTATGAGCCAATCGAAACCGCGGTACTGACCGACGAAAAGTGGCTCGCATTCATAATAGAACAGCTTCTCTCGAACTCGCTCAAATACACACGCGAGGGCGGCATCACGATAAAAATGAAAGACTCGCGCACGCTGTCTCTGATTGACACAGGTATAGGCATTTCTTCGGAAGACCTGCCGAGGATAACCGAAAAGGGTTATACGGGCACGAACGGGCGGACGCACAGAGAGGCGAGCGGACTCGGTCTGTATCTTTGCAGGCGGATCGCGGAAAACCTCTCGCTTGACTTAAAAATCTCGTCGGCGGTCGGGCACGGGACGGAGGTCGACATCGTATTCCCCGAAGACAAAACCGCAGTCGAATGAGTGATTTGCGGCAGATGTGACAGAAACGTAAGAAAAACGGCGCGAAATGTAAGAAATATCTATGGAATCGCGCCAGTCGCCGCAGTATAATAGAGGCGCAAAAGCACAGAAAGGAAATCTGACTATGGCATTACTTGAAGTATCCGGTGTGAAAAAAGTTTACACCGCACGTTTCGGCTCCGCAAAGGTCGAAGCACTCAGAAACGTTAATTTTTCAGTCGAAGCCGGCGAATTTGTCGCAATAATGGGCGAATCCGGCTCCGGAAAGACGACACTGCTCAACATTCTCGCGTCTCTCGACAAACCGACAGAGGGAAAAGTCGTCCTCGACGGAAAAGATTTCTCGAAGATAAAGGAATCCGAAGTCGCCGCATTCCGACGCGACAACCTCGGCTTCGTCTTCCAGGAATTCAACCTGCTCGACACATTCTCCCTTGAAGACAACATCTTTCTTCCGCTCGTTCTGGCAGGCAGAAAGCACGCCGAAATGGAATCCCGACTTGAACCGATAGCCGCACGGCTCGGTATCTCCGATCTACTCAAGAAATATCCCTACGAAGTATCGGGCGGCCAGAAACAGCGTGCCGCAGTCGCGCGTGCGCTGATAACCGAGCCGAGCATCATCCTCGCAGACGAGCCGACCGGTGCGCTTGACTCGCGTGCGTCGGACGAGCTTCTCGCGCTGTTTTCCGAGATAAACCGCACCGGTCAGACTATACTTATGGTCACGCACTCCGTCAAAGCCGCATCGGCAGCTTCGAGAGTGCTGTTCATCAAGGACGGTGAAGTGTTCCACGAGCTTTACAGAGGAGACGAAAGCAGTGCGCAGTTCTACGGAAAGATCTCCGACACTCTCGTGCTTCTCGGGAAAGGAAACGGCGGAAAATGAAATTCTCACTCTTTCCGCGGCTCGCGTGGACAAGCATAAAAAACAACCGCAAGCTGTACGTCCCGTACCTGCTCAGCGCCGTCGGGATGATCATGATGTTCCTCATCATATCGTCGCTCTCGAACTCCGAATATATAGGCGGTATGTCGGGCGGACGCTCGCTCAGATTCATTCTCAATCTCGGGCAGTACGTCATAGCGGTATTCTCTCTCCTGTTTCTGTTTTATACAAACTCGTTCCTTATCCGCCGTCGGTATAAGGAATTCGGTCTTTACAGCATTCTCGGCATGGGCAAAGGCGGTATCTGCAGACTCGTCGTCTGGGAAACGCTCATCACAGCCGGAATCTCGCTCGTCGGCGGACTTTTATTCGGCGTGTCGCTCTCTAAATTCGCCGAATTCGGACTGTTCCGCATAATCGGAGAAAAGGCGGACTTTCACTTCACGCTGTCCGTAAAAAGCATCACTCTGACACTTCTCATATATGCGGCAGTTTTCGCCGTATTGCTCATCCGTGCGCTGATCGGCGTGCTTATCTCAAACCCGATGGAATTGTTCCGCAGTGAAAGCTCCGGCGAAAAAGTACCGAAGGCGAACTGGGTATTTGCCGTCCTCGGCGTGCTTATCCTCGCGGCGGCTTATTTTATCGCAGTCACGATACAAAGCCCGCTCCAGGCGTTCCTCACGTTCTTCGTTGCCGTTGTAATGGTCATCGTCGCAACGTATCTGTTATTCATCGCCGGTTCCGTCGCTCTCTGCAAACTGCTCCAAAAGAACAAGAAATACTACTACAAGAAACAGCATTTCGTTTCCGTTTCGTCGATGGCGTACCGTATGAAGCGCAACGGCGCGGGACTTGCGTCTATCTGCATCCTCGCAACAATGGTACTCGTCATGATCTCCGCGTCGTCGAGCTTATATTTCGGTATGGACGACGCGATCCGCTCACGTTTCCCGAAGGACATTGACCTGACCGTCCGTCTCTGGGCGACTGAAAACGTAACAGACGGCGCACTCGACGAAATGCGCACCGGTTACGATGCCGTTTTCGACAAATACGGAGTCGTACCCGAGGACAAGACCGACTTCACCTATGCCGAAATTGCGGTATACAGCGGCAAAAACGAGATATATGTCTCCTCCGACGAGAGCGATTACTACGGAACGCCGTTCAACGTAAGCGATATGGTAACTCTGTTCTTCGTGACGGACGACGACTACAACCGGATTTACGGAACGGACTTTTCTCTCGCCGAAAACGAAGCACTCGTCCGCCCGATAAGATTCGATTACAAGCACGGCACTCTTTCCGTCTGTGAGAACAGACTCTCAGTCGTCGGCACGGTGAACGAAATACCGTACATCAGCACGATGAACGAATCGACTCCGATACTGTTTGTCGTAATATCGGATTTCAACGTTCTTTCGCCTGTCGAAGCGATGCGCGAACAGTACGGCTACAGTCTTCTCGACGTTTGCTATTCGTACTCCTACAACCTCAAAACAAGCGACGCAAAAATGACAAAGATTTGCGGTGAACAGCATGCCTTGATATGGGAGTTCGACTGTCTGAAAGAATTCTGCGACATATACGGGTATTCGTACACTGTTGCATGCGTAGGAAGCGAAAGAGCGGATTTCAAATTATCGTACGGCGGACTGTTCTTCGTCTCAATAATCCTCTCGGCGGTGTTCATCTTCGCCGCGGCGATAATCATTTATTACAAGCAAGTCTCCGAAGGTTACGAAGACAGCGCGAGATTTGAAATAATGCGAAAGGTCGGCATGACGAAAGAAGACATAAAAAAGAGCATCAATTCGCAGGTGCTTACCGTGTTCTTCGCGCCGCTCATAATGGCAGGAATACACCTCGCGTTCGCATTCCCGATGATCTGGAAGATGCTGAAGCTGTTCTACCTCGACAATCTCACACTTGTGCTGATCGTCACGGGAATAGCGTTCGCACTGTTCGCACTGTTCTACGCAGTGATATACAAAGCAACGGCGCACACATACTACACGATAGTCGCGCCGGACGAAAAACAATAAAAAAAGCCGTTTCAAAAAAGCCGCTTCTCGAATCAAAGAGAGGCGGCAAATTTTTGGATAGTTGTTCTACAGAAGTAGAGAATAGAGAAAAAATGAATAATGAAGAATGAATAATTGGTTCAGGTCGGAGTTTTGTTTGACTTTTGTAGAATGGATTGGGAGTAAAGGAAATGTATTTTACAGTTGTAGAGTTATGCTGTATTTTACATTTGTAGAGTTTTTTGGAATAATATTATTCTACTTTTGTAGTAGCGTACTGTAAAACACGGAAATTTTGTTTTACAGTTGTAGTAGCAATAGTATTGGCAGACAGGCAAACACATTCTACACTTGTAAAGTATATTCGGCATCATCAAAATTAAAAAATTCTCTACATCTGTAGAATCCATATCCATTTTACCTCATCGAGCACGCTTTATATACTCTACATTTGTAAAACTCTAACCCAAACATAAGCTCTACGTCTGTAGAATACTATTCCCACTTAGGTCGGGAATATTTCTACAAACGTAGAGCATTCTTCATTATTCATTATTCATTTTTCATTATTTACTATTCTCTTCCCTGTTTTCGTCATGCACAATCCTCCTCCGCAGGTGCATCTCAGCTCTGCAGGAAGCTGTTCTCCGACTTTTTTCATAGTGATTATCGTCTCGTCGAGCGGTATAACAGGATCGAAGCCGCACAATGCCATATTCGCCGACGTCACGGCGTTTGAGAGCGCGGACACGTTTCTGCTGATACACGGTATCTCCGTCAGTCCGCCGATAGGATCACAGATCAGTCCGAGCATATTCTGAAGTGCCATTGATGCCGCACGGAATGCCGCTATCGCATCTCCGCCGAGAAGTGATACAACCCCTGCCGCCGCCATTGCGCTTGCAGAGCCGTTTTCCGCCTGGCACGCACCGACCTCACCGCCGAACGTTGCCTGATTTGCGATGAACACACCGACCAGCGCGCACGCGAGCAGTGCTTTGTCGATCTCTTCGTCCGACGCGCCGAGCTGTCTTCCGATGCACACGACAGCCGCAGGAACGACTCCGCTCGATCCGGCAGTCGGCGACGCTACGACGATATTGTGCGCGCAGCTGTTCTCCATTACGGAAACCGCCGCGAGCATCGCTTTGTCAAGAACTCCTGTGTCGGCAGTGCGGATGCTTTTGATTTTCTCTTGCATTTTCTCAGCTGAATACGGCAGGAAACCGTACATCGGCGTGGTTTTTCCGTCCGGCGGCGTCATTGATTCTTCCATGACCTCGCGGATGTGCACCGTCTGTTTTTTTATCTCATCGGGCGTGATTTCCCCGAATGCACATTCGTAGTCAACTGCCGCCTCGTCCATTGTCCTCGCGGTGCGTTTCATGTATTCGAGCGCTTCCGACGCACAGAAAAACGGCATTTCCGCGTTCTTTTTTCTCACGACGGGAAGAACGGGCGTCGCGTGACGGACGTATCTTACTCCGTCTTTTTCTGCGAGCGCGTCAAGATAGTCCGTCGCCGTGCCGTATTCGGGTATGGCGGTGAAAAGAATCGCGCCGCCTTTTTCGTCTGACGTAAACGCGGCTTGATTTTCATTAAGCACGGCTTCAACTTTCGCTTTTGCCGCCACATCCGCAAGGACAAATATTTTTTCGTCTCCGCCGTCAATCTTAACGGAAAAACCGTCCATTTCGCTGATCTCAAACATACCGCCGCCGACGGAGAACGTCATAAGCTCAAGTTCTTTTTCGCCGTTCTCTCCGTATATGACGATCTTCGCCTGGTTCGGGTGACAGAAACCGAGATCGGCTTCGCTGAACGTGATCTCTCTGCCCATTTCACGAGCGATCTTTACGGCATCCCTCAGCCGCTTGTCGTCGGGCGTCATTCCGAGCAGTCCGCCCGTGAAGCCGAAGTCAGAGCCTTGCCCTTTGTACGTTTTCGGGTACGAGCCGCGCTTCTCGAAGATTATCTCGGCTTTCCCGATCTCTTTGCCGTACAACAGGCGCGCCTGCCTGCCTATCCTCGCACATCCTGCCGAATGAGAACTTGACGGACCGTTCATCACAGGTCCGAGCACGTCATTAAAAATGCTGTAATACTGTTTCATTTTGCCGCCCTCGCTCTCTTTACTCCGAAAATCTTTAATGTGTCAAGAAGATTCTGGTGGGTGATCTTTGTCGCGTCAAATCTGACCGTGCGGAACGCAAGCTGGATTATCGGTCCCGTCAGTCCGGCGCAGATAAGCGTACCTATACCGACCTTGCCGCCGAGCAGGAAGCCGGCTGTGGTCACGAAAGCGTGAACAATAACCGTCATGCCGCCGTAAGACAGCTTTTTGACGTGCTTTGTCAGTCCGACGATAAGTGTGTCACGCGGACCGCAGCCGAGCGCCGCGCTCATGTAGAAATACTCCGTGTACCCAAGAATGAACAGCCCGACGACTGTCATCACGATACTGCCGACAAGCGTTTTCGGAGTCGGTACTATGTCGATGAAGTTAAAAAAATCCACAGCCTTGCCTACGGTAAACGCATCAATCAGCAGTGCTATCCCTATCGGCTCGCGGAGCAGAACGTCTATGACGAGAATGAACAGCGATACCGCGATAGACGCAGTTCCGTACAGCACGCCGAACGTCTTCGAAAGACCGAGATTCAGAACGTCCCACGGCGCACTGCCTATATCCGCGTGAATTGTCAGATAAACACCGAATCCGTTGATGAACAGCGCGATGAACGCCGTCGCCATATTTGTGAAAATTCCGCGCGGAGAATTGTTTTCGGGAAAAAGACTTTTCATTTTGTTTGTGCGTCCTTTATTTTGTCGTATGAGAATGTTGTGTCCGTGACGGATTTATTTATGTTTGTTACATATCTGATTATCTGAACATCGACGCCGTTCACAAGTCCGTCGCCGTTCACGTCGGCTGAAAGATTTCCGGCCTCATAAGTCCGTCGGTTCATGTTGGACACCAGCCGTATTTCGATAACGTCGTTTGCGTTTATATACCCGTTGCCGTCGACGTCCCCTGCGAGAAGAACAAGCGGTTCGGGTAGGATTATATCTTCGTCCGTTACGGTTATCTTTGTGACGATGTGCGGCAGATGTCCTGCCTTTTTGACGGTCAGCGTGTACTCTCCGCTTTTCACAGAGTCGAACGAAAACCGTGTTTCGGCCAGATCTTTTCCGTCAGTCCCGAACGTGTTCACTGCATATCTTTCGCCGTTCTCACCGATCAGTGTCACAAGAGACGGACGGGCAGGGTTATACGAAATATACATGCCGCTCACCGTCTGTCCGTCTTCCCTGTCGGCGTAGTCAATGACCGGAGTCGGGTAGTGAAGTATGAAGTCCGCAGAAACATACTCCTCCCAACGTGTGTGCTTTTTGTCAAAGGACTGACTTCCGGTGAGGAAATATGAGTAAATCGGGTATCTCTCGGCGTCCCACGTGCTGTCGACGTTGTAATACTGCCCGTCAAGCTCAACTATATTCCAGCCGTGATTCCCGTTTGCGTTCCCGGCGATCAGACGCGCGTCGATACCGGCAGTAAGCGCCATGCGGTAGAACATCACTGCATATCCCTGGCAGACGGCGCGCCCATTAACTATAGCCGCGTATGACGAATAACGGATGAGATTGTTCCTGTGGTCGTAAGTGACGTGCGAGCAGATATAGTCGTAAATCGCTTTTATTTTGCCGACATCCGAAAGGCTGTCGAGGTTCAATTCCGCCATGATCTCAGCGAGCTTTGCGTCCGCCTCGGCTTCTTCTTCCGCAGTCGTGAAATAAGTGAATTCATAGTCGATCCTGCACACGGCACCGCTGGGAAGATCAGTGGTATATCTGTCGGCGTAATACTCATACACGCCCCAATAAATGGTGTCGCCCTCGTCCGGTTTTCCCGTATGGAAAGACGCGGCGACGAAAATGTCGTCCTCTGCCGAGGGGGCAGGCAACACGCTCAGATAAACCGTAGCAAATCGCTCGTGCGCCGTCAGCTTGCCGCGAAGATATTCTCCGGCAGCCTCAACGGTCGCAAAAATCGGATAAGAAATGTCGCTCTGCTGCTGTTTTTCGGATTTGTCGCTCTGCAGAAAAACAGGTTTTTTCGGTGCGCGGTGCAATTTTCGCGGAATCAAAAGACCGTCGCACTGCGTGAAAAGCTCCGCTGTATTCTCCGACGCATAAGCCGGAGATGAAAACGCGGAAAACAGCATCACAAAAACAAGAAAACACACCGTAAACGAGAGCGTCCGTTTCATCATCCGAGCCACACTTCCCCTTATTATAATTTATGACAATACTCTATCACAAAGTGAAAATAATGTCAATAATATGCCGCGAAACTTTTGATATAATATAGATGTACGTCTTTTTCTGTAAGTAAAAAAATAACGCTGTTTCATTTTTACCACTTGACAGAAACCCCACTGAAATGGTAAAATAAAAATGAAATAATACAAGGAGGAAAACAATATGGGACCTTATATCATTCCCGGGATAATCGCACTATTCGTACTGATTATCATTATCAAAAACATCTGCATCGTTCCGCAGGCAACAGAGTACGTCGTCGAATTCTTCGGCAAGTACCATACAACATGGAACGCAGGTATCCACCTCAAAGTGCCGTTCTTTGAAAAGATCGCAAAGAAGATCACCCTCAAGGAACAGGTGCTCGACTCACCTCCGCAGCCCGTTATCACAAAGGATAACGTAACAATGAAGATAGACACCGTAGTGTTCTTCCGCATCTTCGACGCAAAGCTGTTCGCATACGGTGCAGTCGATCCGATAAGCGCACTCGAAAACCTCACGGCAACAACGCTCCGTAACATCGTCGGCGAGCTTGAGCTTGACGCAACGCTCACGTCCCGTGATACGATAAACGGCAAGATGACAAAAGTGCTTGACGAAGCAACGGACCAGTGGGGAATCAAGGTCGGACGTGTGGAACTGAAGAACATCATTCCGCCGGCTGAGATACAGAACTCCATGGAAAAGCAGATGAAAGCAGAACGCGACAGACGTGAAACGCTTCTCCAGGCAGAAGGTCACAAGGCGGCTGCGATCACCCGTGCAGAGGGCGACAAGCAGGCTATGATCCTCGCCGCAGAAGGTGAGAGAGACGCAAGGATCGCACGCGCAGAAGGCGAAGCAAAAGCTATTCTTCTCGCAAAGCAGGCTGAGGCAGAGGGCATCGAGCTTATCCGCAAGGCTAAACCGGACGCTGCTGTTATCGAGCTGAAAAAGTACGACGCGCTCGTCAAAATGGGAGACGGTCAGGCAGTCAAGCTGATCGTTCCGACGGACACCGTGAACGCGGTGACAAAAAACGTTATCTTCTCCGAAACGACGGGACTCGGTGATAAAACGAATCCCGCACCGCACGCACCGGAAGCCGAAAAACCCGACCCGTGCTGTGAACGCTTCGCAAAAGACGACGACGAACTGATATAAAAAACAGAAAACAGGCTGAGAAATCAGTCTGTTTTTTTGTGGGAAGAAATAGAAGTAATAGTGAATAGTGAATAGGGAAGAAGTAGACAGAGCGAACGAAAATTTTGCAGTAACTTTGCAACAAAGGGGTTCAACCGAGATGCGGAGCATCTCGACGACTTCGTTTACGAAGTCGGTAGGCGTGAATAGAGCGGAGCGACCTTCCCCCTAAGCGCGGTGATTGACAAGAGCGTCGCGTCGGTTTCGACGAAGTCGAATACCGGCTTGTCCGCCTGTCCGCCCGTTCGCAAGCGAACAGGACAAAAAGAATAAATCGAAAACGACGTAAGTCGTTTTCTTCCTTTTGCCTATGTGAAGTGTGTGCAAGCCGTTTGGCGGCAGGAGTAAACCCCTGCCCTACAGTATATGGATGAAATAGCGTGCGCCTTGAAGAAAAAGCCGATTTTTGAAAACACACTCTGTGTTTTCTCCCTTTTGTCTTGACTTTATCGACTCCGAAATGTAAAATAGAGGATGAAATAATATATCCCGGAGATAAAAAAATGAAACAAATCAGAAAAACGATAGACCTCTGCGGAACGTGGGATTTCTGCCCGCTCTACGGCGTACATAACGATCTCTCGCTTCCCGAAGTGAAAGAATACACGACGATAACCGTTCCGTCGAACTACCACAACAACGGAATAGTTTACAAGGATATTTTCAAGCCCTACGACATATTCGAGTATCCCGACGAATGGAACGAATCCGCTACGGCAGTATATCGCCGCACCGTCACGATTCCCGACGGCACTGTCGACGGATGCCACGCCGTTCTGCTCCACTGCGACAACATCGCGCAAAAGGCGGCATTTTACATAAACGGACAGCACGCCGCTGAGTGGGACGAGCTTTATCTCCCTCTTACCGCCGACATAACAAAGTACCTCATCGACGGCGAAAACGTTATAGAAGTCGTCGTAACCGACTACGAAAAAGTGAAGATCACGTCGGGCGCTGAGAAGATAACGTACCTCGCAGGTTCTTTCTGGAACAACAGCCTGCGCGGTATCTGGGGAAACATCTCGCTTGAGATACTGCCGAAAACGTACATTTCCGACGTAATCGTCCGCACTTCCGTCAGAGAAAAAACTATAGAGATAATCACCGAGCTTTCGGATAACGCCGAAAACGCCGAAATTACAGCAGAAATATGCGACGGCGACGAGATCGTAAAAGTCCTCTCCGGCAAGGTCGGATCTATAAAAGAAAAATGGGCTGATCCCATTCTTTGGGACACCGAAAATCCGCATCTGTACACGGCGAAAGTCGTGCTGTCGGTCGGCGGTGAAGTCGTCGACATCAAGGACGTGCGCTTCGGCTTCCGCGAAGTATGGCATGAGGGGACGCAGTTCATCCTGAACGGCACTCCTATCAACCTCCGCGGCGATTCGTGGCACTTCCAGGGCAACATCCAGATGACGAAAGAATACGCGCACAACTGGTACAAGCTCTGCCGCGAAAACGGCGTGAACTACATCCGCCTCCACGCCGAGCCGCATCCGTCGTACTATCTCGACGCGGCTGACGAAGACGGTATGCTCATCGTCGACGAGACTGCTATCTACGGCTCCGGCAAAACAATGGACGCCGCCCACCCCGACTACATCGAAAACTGCCGCAAGCACGTCAAGCGGCTCGTTAAGCGCGACAGAAACCACCCGTGCGTGTTCTTCTGGAGCCTTGAGAACGAAATGCGCTGGGTAGACGGGCGCGACGTTTATAAAAAATACATTCCCGAACTAATGGGGATATTCCGCGCCGAAGACCCGACAAGACCTGTGTCAATGGACGGCGACAACCGCCTGCTTCCATATGAACAGACGGAACTCGAAAGTCTCCACTACAACATTGACGGCACTCTTGAACAGTGGAAACGCGAAAAGCCGCTTACGATAGGCGAGCACGGCGGTATGTGGTACGTCTGCCCGCAGAACGCAAGCGCATACGTCGGTCTGAAAGCGTACGAGGGATTTGAGCCGTGCGCCAAGGGCTTTGCGATGAAAGAACGCCTCTTCCAGGAGGACGCACGCCGCAAGGGTGTATCGGGAATATCGACATTCAACTTCGCCTACTACTTCACGCGCAGTATGCCAGACGAGGACGTTTATGTCGACAATGCGCCGTTCAAAAAGATACCGAAATATTCGCTGACTATCAACAACGGTTTCCTCAAGGATTATCCGATGTACCGCGAAAATCCGCTCATGCCGTTCATGCGCGAGGCATACCGCGCGGTAACGATAATCGGCAGAGAGTACAACAAATCATTCTACACGGGCGCGCCGCTCTGCCGCACGTTCGACGTTTACAACGACACGCTGTCCGCTCACGAAACCTCGGTAAAATACACGTTCACGGTCGGCGGAAAAGTTACAACAGAATCTGCCGAAAAATTCACGCAATCCCCGGCTGAAGCGCATCTCCTCACCCTCTCGCTCGATTTGCCCGACGTCACCGAAAAGACCGCGGCAAAACTCACGCTCACGCTCTTCCACGAAGACAAAGAAATGTTCTCCGGCGAGTGGGACTACAACATTTATCCTGCTTCGATGAAAACCGCAAAATCCGTAAAAGCTCCCGTATTCTTCTACGGTGACGAGGGACTCGACAAAGTCTCCGCGCTCTCGGCAAACGTAAAGAAAATCGACGATATTTCGGATGCATCGGACGGCTCTGTTCTCGTGCTCGGCGCGCATCTTGATAAAGACGCGAACGCACTCGCCGAAAAACTCGACAGATTCGTTTCCGTCGGCGGCTCGCTCGTCGTGCTTGAGCAGTCGACAATGGGCATCGGCAATCTCACGCTGTATAACCGCGACTTCTTCAGCGCACATTCATCAGATTACAGTCATCCACTGCTTCGCGGACTTTCCGACGACGACATGATCTTCTGGGGACCGACGGTCACCGAGGACAGACCGGAGCCGATAATCCACCGCAACTTTGCAAAACCGCAAAGCGGCGAATACACGTTCGTGCTTGAATCGGACGCAGGCGACTACGCCGACGGAGGAGATTTGTGGTCACCGCTTATGACGATGAATCACGGCGGCGGTCGCGTAGTTCTCTGCCAGCTTGAATTGTGCGAAAACTACGAAAAAGTACCGCAGGCGTGCGTACTGCTTAAAAATATCCTTGACTATGCCGCAGAAAACGTCGAAAAGAAATATAATAAGGTCTATGCGCTCGGCGAAAAAGCCAAAGAATTTGTTTCCGCTCTCGGCGTACAGTACGACAGCGCGGCGACGGCTGACGAATGCTCCGTCGTTCTCGCCGATATGTCGGACGCTGACGAAAACACGGTAAAAGCGTTCCTTGACGGCGGCAAGACTGTTCTTACGCTCCCGTTCGGTGAGAACGAATGTGACAAGCTCGGACGGATCGCAGGCGCGAAAGTCACGCTCAAGCCTTGGGAGATATCCCAGGCGAAGCTCGCCGCAGACAGCGACGTGACGAAGTACATCTCGCTCGTCGATCTCTTCCGTTACGACAAAGTGCCGATGTCTCCGAGAATCGTCGAAAACAGGCGAATCGCGCACTACGGTATCGAATGCGGCGCGGCTGAAACGCTCATCGAAAACGTAGTTTACAACTTATGGGAATACAAGATCTGGGGTACGATGCGCTCCGAGCCGTGCATCATCCCGTCTGTCAGCCTCAGTCGTGAGAAAGAAGAAATCCCCGTTTCTCTCCTCTCCGAAATCAGAGTCGGAAACGGCAGGTTACTCCTCTCCGAACTGAAAGCAAACGGAAACGACGAAAAGGACGTGAACGTCTACTCCAAGCTCCTCGAAAACCTCGGCGTAGAACCCAAAACAAAGCTGTTCACCTATCGCCGCACGTCCGCGAACGACGCTATCGACTACTTTATGACTCTCGTGATCCCCGAATGGCAGGACTTTGACGCGGCGCGCGAATATTTCTCCGATCCGCAGTATTCGCTGAACAATCTCGGCGAGGGACTGTACGGCTGGATGACAAAAGTTGAGAAAGATCACGAAAACGGGTTCTTCACCGTTCCGTCGAGTACGGGAAAACGGCTGTTTATGACTGTCTTTGCCGACAAGGAGACGGAAGAAACGGTATCCTGCTCGCTGGAGAGCAATATTCCGCTTGTGTTCCGTCTCAATGGAGTTGAGACACTTAATGGTGAAGAAAAGCAGAGCGGCGAGGTCGTTCTGAAATCGGGCGCGAACAGAATCTGTCTCGAAGCCGTGAATACGACAGCCGAAGACATCCGCTTCCGCATGATACTCACAAGAACGGACGGCACGCCGATACCCGATCTTCGCACGCACGTTACGATAGACGAAGTAGACCCGAAGTAAAAAAACAAACCGAAAGGACAGCACAATGAAAAACACGACAGAAAAACCGTCTTACGAATTTCTCGACGGACGAAAAGAAATAAAAATTACGAAATACAACACTCCCACACCGTGGATGAACTACCTCTCAAACGGCATGTTCCACACGATGATCTCGCAGGCAGGCGGCGGCGTGGCATTCTACCGTTCCCCTCAGATATGGCGAATCAACCACTACCGTTTCTTCCACCTGCCGACTGACAGAAGCGGCTTCTACGTCTACATCAAGGACGGCGAGCACGTCTTCTGCCCGACAGCCGAGCCGGTTTCCGAAAAGCCTGAAAAGTGGTGCGCTACGCACG
The DNA here is from genome assembly GCA_045643285.1 of Eubacteriales bacterium. GTDB lineage: Bacteria > Bacillota > Clostridia > Oscillospirales > CAG-272 > UMGS1696. Next base: position 5,370 of record JAZUKN010000044.1, on the reverse strand, counting down.
GCATGGGCTACACGCTGTTCGAGAGCGAGCACAGAGGGATCAAAGCCGATCTCCGCTTCCACATCGGCTACAAGGAAAATGCGCTCGTTTGGGAGCTTCATCTCACGTCCGACACTGACAGAAAGATCAAGGTTTTCCCGTACGTTGAGCTTGGTATGATGGAATTCATGCGCGAGCTTCAGTGGCAGTGCTACAACAAGCATCAGCTTTTCGTATACACGCTCGACGATATTCTCGTATACAAATACGGTGTAGAAAATCAGCCGAAGCCCGACGAAACACCGCTCATTTACTTCGCCTCCGACTGCCCTGTTTCCGGTTTCGACGGTGACCGCGACGAATTTGTCGGCACATACAGAAGTGAAGAAAATCCCGCAGGACTTGAAACGGGCTGCACAGGCTCCACTCTCGCAGGCGGCGACCCGTGCTTCGCGTATGAAGTCAACGTCGAGCTGAAAGCAGGGGAGGAAAAGCGGATATGCTTCTTCCTCGGCGCGGCTATGACCGATGACGAAATCAAAAAATCCGTCGCGCACTGCCGTGAGCCGCAGTTTGTCGACGAATCTTTCGCAGAACTCAAGGCAAAGTGGGACGGCTACCTCTCGAAATACTTCTGCACTCTCCCCGACAAGAACGCCGAGAGAATGATAAATATATGGAATCCCTATCAGGCAGAACGCAACTTCCAGTTCTCGCGCAACATCTCGTACTACGCGACAGGCACGTTCCGCGGCGTCGGCTTCAGAGATACCGCTCAGGACGTTCTCTCGATGATCCCGTTCGATACACAGCGTTCAAGAGAGAAGATCGAGCTTCTGCTCTCACAGCAATATAACGACGGTCACGTCAACCACTACTTCTTCCCGACCGAGGGATACGATCCCGTTACGACGATCCACTCCGACGACCACCTCTGGATAGTCCACACGGTCTACGCGCAGATTCTTGAAGAGGGTTCGACGGAATTCCTCTCGAAGAAAGTCAGCTACTACGACGGCGGAGAGGGTACTATACTTGAGCATATCAAAAAGTCTATCGACTTCACGCTCTCGAAAATCGGCGCACACGGCTTCCCTCTCATGCTCCGCTCCGACTGGAACGACCAGCTCTTCCGCGTCTGCCGTCAGGGCAAGGGCGAAAGCATCTGGACCTCGATGCAGTTCTCGCTCGTGCTGAAAGATATGGCGGCTATCTGCGACCTTATAGGCGAGGACGGCTCGAAGTATCTGAAAGTATTCGACGAGCAGAAGAAGAACATCAACGAAAAGGCGTGGGACGGCGAATGGTTCTGCCGCGCTATCATGGACAACGGACGCTTCCTCGGCTCAAAAAATGAAGAACAAGCGAAGATATGGCTCAATTCGCAGACGTGGTCGGTCATCTCCGGCACGGCAGAGGGTGAACGCGGTAAGATCGCCATGGACAGCGTACACCGCATACTGAACACCGATATGGGCATCAAGAAAATCGACCCGTCGATCGAGGTATATCCGTCAAAGGAAGATCCGCTCACGAACTACAGCAAGGGTACGGGCGAAAACGGCGCAATATTCTGCCACGCGAACACATGGGCGATCATCGCGGAATGTCTGCTCGGCAACGGCGAGAGAGCATACGAATACTACAAAAAGCTCCTGCCCATGGAAGCACAGGCAAGAGCGGGTGAATGGCGTTACAAAGCCGAGCCGTACGTTTATTCGTCGAACATCATGGGACCGGAATCGCTTCGTTTCGGGCTTGCGAACGTAAGTTGGCTGTCCGGCACCGCCGCATGGATGTACGTTGCGGTAACGCAGTTCATGCTCGGCGTTAAGGCGCAGTACAGCGGTCTGAAGATCACGCCGTGTCTGCCGAGCGAATGGAACGAAGTCTCCGTAAAGCGCGTCTTCCGCGGCACGGAATACAATATTACGCTGAAACCGACGTCGGGCGAGCCGTACTACGAAGAAAACGGCAAGCGATTCGACGGCGACTTCATCGAACACGCAGACGGAGAGAAGACAAGAAAGATCACGTTCTACTATACGAAGAAATAAGACAGACAAAAGACAGGCAGTGTGTACTGCCTGTCTTTTGTTTTGAGAAAGAAAAACAAATCAGACCTTATAGAATTTTTTATACCATTCCGCAAACTTCCGAAGTCCCATGCGGAGGCTGGTGGAAGGCTTGAAACCGAAATCCGCCTCAAGTGCCGAGGTGTCCGCAAATGTTATCGGCACATCCCCCGGTTGCATCGGAACAAGCTTTTTGTGTGCTTCAAAGTCGTAATCAGCCGGAAGCACTTCTGCTCTTATCAGTTCTTCCAAAAGAATCTGCACAAAGTCAAGCAAGTTTTCCGGGCTGTTGTTTCCGATGTTGTAGACCGCATACGGCGGCAGCGGCAGTCCGTCCTCGCCGTTTTTCTTTTCGGGAGCGTGCTGCATGACACGCTTTACCCCCCCTCAACAATGTCATCCACATAGGTGAAGTCGCGTTTGCAATTGCCGTAGTTGAATATACTCATTCCCGAGAGCTTTAAATCAAAAATCATAGTAACAATCGTGGCGGCATATTCATCAATAATCAACCTGTTTTTGTCTTCCGGGTCTTTTAAATAACCGCATTGATTACAAAGTGATTATGGATTCACTTTTGTCAAGGGGGAAATGTGTTTTTGCTGAAAAAAGTTTTCAAACAAAAATCCGGATGGTTTTGAACCGATCCGGATTTTTGTTATTTAGTTGGTTTGCTTTTTCTTATTCAGCTTCTGTTTCAGCTACATCAGCAGTTTCGAGCAGTTCGCAGAAGCGCTCGAAGATTGCCGCCACCTGAACTCTCGTTGCGTCGTTCTTCGGCGAGAGCGTCGATTCGCTCGTTCCGTTGATGATTCCGTTCTGAAGCGCCCAGAACATCGCAGGACGTGCGTATTCGCTGACCTCAAAGACGTCGTCGTAGGACAGGAAGTTCGTATTCTCATCGACTGATACGTCAAGTCCGAGCTTTTCGGCATATCTGTACAGGATCGTAATGAGCTGTTCGCGTGTGATCGGATCGTTGATACCGTAGTTTTCATCACTGTATCCGTTGACGATCTTTTCGGATGCGCCCCAACGTACAGCTTCGGTATACCATTCGTCAGTCATGACATCGCTGAATCTCATTGCATAGTTGACATACTTTTCGCCGTCAAATCTCCACAGCGTTGTGATGAACATTCCGCGAGTCATCTTGTTGTTTACGCCGAACTTACCGTCGCCGATACCGTTCATATAACCGTTTGCGGTCATATAGTCGACATACTTTTCGTACCATGCACCTGCCTCTACGTCGGTGTATTCGACTTTCTCGACAGGTTCAATGATTACTGGTTCGTCCGGTTCGACTACAGGTTCATCGGGTTCAACTACAGGTTCTACGGGCTTTGTGGGAACGATCTGCGGCAGAACTATGCGTGTAAAGAAGCCGGTTCTGTATGTGATGAAGTAGTTGCTTCCCGCATCCGCTCCGCTCGGGTAGATAATGCCTTTGACAACTTCAAACGTCGGCTCTGTTTTCAGTGTGTCGCTTCCGATAAGTCCGCTTACTTTATACTCAAACTTAGCTGTCTCGGGCGACATTGCCGTTTCATTGGAGGCTTTGATAATGACCTCTGCTTTTTCAATCTTGAACGTGTAGGAAAGGTTTGTGGTCTCTTTACCTGTCTCCGCGTTCTTCCAGACTGTGTTTGACTTGTCTGCAAGTTCGATCTCGACCTTGTGTTCGCCGGCATCCTTTTTCTTGTTGGAGTTGTTCTTTACACTGTAACGTTCGCTTGCAGTTACGTTATAGGTCTGTTCACTGCCGTTGTAAACAAATTTCGTTGTGTCCTTTGTCGGCTCGTCGATCGGAAGAGGTGCGATCACAAAGTCATAGAAGAGATTGTCGGTCTCCTTGCCGGATTCCGCGTTCTTCCAGACTGTATTTGCCTTGTCTGCAAGCTCAATTTCGACCTTGTATTCGCCGGCATCCTTTTTCTTGTCAGAGCCGTTCTTTACACTGTAACGTTCGCTTGCAGGTACGTTGTACGTCTGTTCGCCGTCATTGTAAACGAATTTCGTTGTATCCTTTGTCGGCTCGTCGATCGGAAGAGGTGCGATCACAAAGTCATAGAAGAGATTATCGGTCTCTTTACCTGTCTCCGCGTTCTTCCAGACTGTATTTGCCTTGTCTGCAAGCTCAATTTCGACCTTGTATTCGCCTGCGTTCTTTTTCTTATTGGAGTTGTTCTTTACACTGTATCTCGTGCTTGTCGGTACAGCATACGTCTGTTCACTGCCGTTGTAAACGAATTTCGTTGTGTCCTTTGTGGGCATCTCTATCGGAAGAGGTGCGATCACAAAGTCATAGAAGATATTATCGGTCTCCTTGCCGGATTCCGCGTTCTTCCAGACTGTGTTTGCCTTGTCTGCAAGCTCAATTTCGACCTTGTATTCGCCTGCATCCTTTTTCTTGTCAGAGCCGTTCTTTACACTGTATCTCGTGCTTGTCGGTACAGTATACGTCTGTTCGCCGTCGTTGTAAACGAATTTCGTTGTGTCCTTTGTCGGCTCGTCGATCGGAAGAGGCGATACCGTGAACTTCGTTGTCGCAGTAGTTGCGGAGAAGTAGTTTTCCGTCTCTGCGATATCAGCGTACATATAGTAGTCGCCTGCGTTCAGCGTCGTTCCCGTGATGTTCTTCCATTCCGTGCCGCCGGTAGTGCTGTCTTCCGTGCTGTAGTAATACGTTACTGGCGCGTTATCCATGACTTCAGCAGAAAGAGACGGCGTGCTCGGTGTGCCCTCGTAGGTGTAACCGTTCATCGAAACCGTAACTGTCGGTTGATCGACCCTTGTCACCTCCTCAAACTCCGCCTTAACGGTGACGGCTTTGTCGGGCATGGTGAACTGATATGTTCCGTCCTGCTGCTTTGTGGGGGTTATTGTTGCAGGAGCGGCAGTAGCAGAACTCTTGAGCAGTTTGGGAGCAGAACTCTTGAGCAGTTTGGGAGCCGGTGCACTGTTGTCGCCTGCTTTCACTTCTGTCACGAGGCGTACACTGTCGCCGATGCTGCTGTTGTTGTAGTAGTCAGGGGTGACAGAGTCGCTATTGAAGAGCACGCTGTTCGCCTTGGAGCTGGTCTTTACAGTAGACGACCAATAGTAGCCGCTGTCGCCGACGTTGATGACATAGGAACCACTGCGGTAGCCCGCAGCGGGAAGGAAGACGAGGTTGTTAGCAGCCAATGCAGCATCGTCTGCGTATGTGCTTGAAAGAGTACCGTCAAAACCGTCAGGTGCAATGACATAACCTTTCACTCCATTGACTGTGGCCCATTTCTTGGAATGGTTGTTGAACAGATATGTCCATTCG
>JAZUKN010000043.1:0-1764 GCA_045643285.1 Eubacteriales bacterium | reverse complement strand
CTCCGCGATCAGAGCGCGGACATCGTCGTCGAAGATGGTTTCCGGGTCAAAATCAATATCTTCCTCGGAGAGTGTTTCCGTCGATTCATCGTCCCACTCCACGCCGGACGAATCCCACTCGTCCGGCTCGTCGTGTCCCTTCCGACCGTTGCGGAACGTCTGACCGAGGCGAACTATCCGGTACGCCTCCTCCCACTGCTTTATCTGCTGAATTGGTATTGACCCTCTCATGAAGACCTCTTTCCACGTTAAGCCCTCTTTTGCGTACTCGACAAGCTTCCGATACGGGGAATTGTCGAGCAGGTCAATTTCATGCACTCGCCTGTTAAGCTCGTCCCGGTCGAACGCCTGCATCTGGTCGACAGTGTAGTGATACTTCCGTGACTGCCCTTTGGATGCGAGATATGCTATGTCGTGGATGGAATACAGATACCAGTCAGCGAACTCTTTCGAGCTTCTGAACGCCATGCACTTTCGCGGTTTTTCGTGCGCCGGGTCCGGTTCGAGAAACTCCTCCTGCAAGTCATCCGTCTGTAACTGCTTCGACGGTACCGCCCAGAGGTGAATGTGCTTCTTGTTGCCCGCTTCATCGTCTTCCGGTTCATGTTCGATGAAGTACCATTCCGAAAGAATCTTCGCTTTGCGGAGCTCCTCCAGCTTCTGCCGGAGAAACGCCGGTGTGTTATAGCTGATGCTTGAAATCGGAAGTCTCGTTTTCACGTCGTTCTCCCTCTCCTTCCATGTCGTTCTGAATGTTCCGCAGTGCTTTCGTTGTGATCTCCTGCGCCATGCCCTCCGTCCTCGACTGCATTGTCTCCTCCGTCGCTTTTGCTGTCGCCATGGTGACGTTGACCATCATCCGCAGAAAGTCAGAGGGCGAAACACCGAGCTTTTCGGCGTTGCTCCGGACGAACTCGAACTGCTCGTCGTTCACGCGGAGCGTGATTCGGTTGCTCTTGTCTTTCGTGTACATGTTGTTTCACTCCTGCCGTTTTTTTTGAATTTTCTGATGCCAGTATAGCACACATTTTCGGAAATGTCAAGTATTTGTCAGACAAAAACACATCTAATTTTGTGCGTTATTCGTGGTAACGCACAGGGATACCTCCTGCGCGCCGTTGGGAACGGGTGAACGGGTGAACGGGAGGGAGCCTTTTCGCCGGGCACCCCCCTCTCGCCTGTGGAAAAGTCCACCAAGCAAGTTATAACTCAAATCTTTAATAGGACTTTACCACAGGCGATTCACCCCCCACCCGGCGACCCCTCCGGGGAGGTATCTTATCACAACGAGAAAAAAGAAATACGTTTCTGACGGCGAGGAGACGCGAGGAGACGCGAGGAGACGCGAGGGCGCAATTATACACCCACGGGGTGCTCCTTGCGCGTCTGGGGCGTCCTACGCGGACGTAGGGAACCCCGGCTCCGCCACCCCTACGTCCGTGCAGGACACCGGCGCGAAAAAAGGAGGACGCAGGAAAGGAGTGTGCTGCATCCTCCGTGTTGCCCGTCTGACTTGCACCGGGCGTTCGGTTATTTTCGTTTTCGTTTCTTGTCCGGGAACCGGAGCCGACCTTCCGCGTCGACGAAATGATCGTCCGAAACAGGGCGAAGCTCGATATCGTTCTCCGCGATCAGAGCGCGGACATCGTCGTCGAAGATGGTTTCCGGGTCAAAATCAATATCTTCCTCGGAGAGTGTTTCCGTCGATTCATCGTCCCACTCCACGCCGGACGAATCCCACTCGTCCGGCTCGTCGTGTCCCTT
>JAZUKN010000042.1:0-2220 GCA_045643285.1 Eubacteriales bacterium | reverse complement strand
CTTGAGCTTTCCGACTACCTGAAAGTATATGATGCATCCTCAAAAGACGGATATCGGAAAAATGTAAAGAATAAGCAGGATAATATAAAAATATCACTGATCAGGAAGGCTCTTGATGACAAGAAATATTTCAAAAAACTATTGACTCTCCCCTTGGAGGATAAGATATAATCTCATATGTGATGGAAACGGAGGAATCTATTATGCTCAAAATCGGAGAGTTTTCCAAGTTATCGCATACCACGGTAAAGGCTTTGAGGTTTTACGAAAAAGAAGGCCTTCTTATACCGGCGTCCGTTGACAAATGGACGGGGTATCGTCTCTACGAAAGCTCGCAGCTTGAAACTGCTGCAAAAATCAAGTCCTTCAGGCAACTCGGATTATCTATTGAAGAAATCAAAAGCATCTTTTCCGGAGAAGATGTGATGAAAATTTTGTCTGCCAAGGAAGAGGATCTCCAATAAACAAAGCAAAAGACCGAACTTCAGATTTCCGTCATAAAATTCTTTATGGAGGAAAAAGAAATGAAGTATCAGGTAACAGTAAAAGAAATCCCGGAGATGATAATTTATTCTTCGGAAACAGAGCTTGCCGGATATGAAGACGCAATGCAATGGATCCCATCTGTCGGAGAGGAATGTCTGCGGTTAAATCCCGGCATAAAATGCGCGGAGCCGCCGTATGAGTTTTGCGAGTATCTTGACGGGGAGTATAAGGAAACGAATATCCGGGTGCGTCATAACGAGGCGGTCACAACGTTCGGCAAAGAAAATGAACGTATCAAGTTCAAAACACTTCCTGCCGCAAAGGTTTTAAGCATTTATCACAAAGGCGCTTATGATACGATCGGAGAGGCATACGCATTTATCGTGGAATATGCCGAAAAGAACGGTTATGAAATTGCGGGTCTTGCGAGAGAAAGCTATATTGACGGCATTAGGAACAAGGAGTCCGTCAGCGATTGGCTTACCGAGGTGCAACTGCCGATCAAATAAGAGGTGAAGAGACAAATCCCGGTTTGTCATGCCGAAAAAAGACCCGCCTGAGAGGAAGAATGACTTCCTTTTCGGCGGGCTTTCGTTGTTCAAAATAGTACCTGAAAGGACTGCCCGCGCGGGACAGCCCTTTTTGTTTTATTGTCGGGATCAGCCGTTGGTTCTCTTGTACTGCGGACCGTACGCGGCGCAGGCACGGTAATCGGCGCCTTCCTTGTCCATGCCGAATGCGTTCCATGCGGCCGGGCGGAAGATCTTTTCGTCGGGTACGTTGTGGAGGCAGACCGGGATGCGAAGCATGGAGCAGAGCGTGATCAGATCGGCGCCGATGTGGCCGTAGCTGATCGCACCGTGGTTGGCGCCCCAGTTGTTCATCACGTCGTAAGCGGTTTTGAACGGGCTGCCTTCCTTGCCGTCACAGCGAGGCGTGAACCAGGTGCACGGCCAGGTCGGATTGGTGCGTTCCATGAGCGTGTCGGTCACGTCGTCGGGCAGCTTGACCGTCCAGCCTTCCGCGATCTGGAGGACCGGGCCGAGTCCCTGTACGAGATTCAGACGGATCATCGTAGCGGGCATTTCCGCTCTCGTGACGAAGTGGCTGGAGAAGCCGCCGCCGCGGAAGTTGTCGAATCCGGCTTCGCACCAGACGGTGGCGTCGGTCATCTTCCTGATATCGTCCTCGGTGACGTCCCACCATTCCTTCATGACGGGCGCGCCGTTTTCGTCGGTGCATTCACCGCAGGCGTCGAGGCAGGCAGCGCCGGAGTTGAGCAGGTGGATGATACCGCCGTTTTCCTTCGCTTTGCCTTCGAAGTCGTAGCCGGTGACGCGCTTCGTGGCTTCGGGCGACCAGAAGGTTCTGACGTCGGCGAAGATCTGGGCGCGGTTTGTCAAAAGACGCATGAAGAGCATACCGAGACCGTTCAGCACGTCGTTTTCGGTAGCAAAGGTGATCGGCTCTTTCTTACCGGTGAAGTCATAGCCGGTCACGCGCTTGGTCGCTTCGGGAGACCAGAAGGTACGCACGTCGGCGAAGATCTGCGCGCGGTTGGTCAAGAGGCGCATGAACAGCATGCTGATGCCGTTGAGCACGTCGTTTTCGGTCGCGAAGGTCATGGGCTCCTTCTTGCCGGTGAAGTCAAAGGAGGAGTTCAGCACGGCTTCGGGATAGTCGCAGTTCGGCCAGTGGTCGGTCCACTGTCTCTGACCCTGGAAGCCGGCGGCG
>JAZUKN010000041.1:0-64955 GCA_045643285.1 Eubacteriales bacterium | reverse complement strand
TACACGACAGACAGCGAGGAGTACCGCGCCGCAAAATTCAAAGCGGAATATCAGGACTACTTCATCAAGGACAGCCTCCTCTACCATTACCTGTTCACGGAACGACACTTGATGGTCGATAACCGCGCAAAGAACATATTCGTCAGCACCGACGACGGCATTCACTGGGACTTCACGAAGGACTACGACAACGATACCGCTGACGGAAACGACAACGAAGGCGGACTGACACTTTCCTACGGTCTCGAAGATACCGACACCATCGGCACGAAGGACGTATTCAACGCATCGACGAGCGTCCTCTGGAACAATGTCAGAGACCTCCTGTACGACGACCTGCGCGAGCTTTTCATCACACTGGAGAACGCAGGAGCGTGGAATGCAGAACGAATCCTCGCCCGATACAAAGCCCACCAGAGTGCAAGACCCGAAGCCCTCGTCATTGAGGATATGTGGCAGAAGTACATCGACCCGTTCACGCTCGGAGGCGCGGACGCTTACCTGAAGATGATGCTCGGCACAAAGGAAGACCAGCGTCGGCAGTTTGAGACGTATCAGGAAAAATACTGCTCGTCGAAATACCGCGCACCCGTCGCCGAAAGCGAGAAGATCACATTCAGAGCGTACACACCGACCGTCTGGGACGGCGTGGAACCCGGCACAGAGATGACCATCACGACCTACGCGGATATGTACATCAACCTCGTTTCAGGCTCCGGCATTTCGAGGCTCCGTGCAAAGAGAGGCACCGAGTACACGATGGAATGCCCCATCGACACCCTGAACGACACCGAGATATACATCTGCAGCGCGTCGAACATTTCCAGCGTCGGCGACCTTGCCCCGCTTTATGTCGGCTATTTCAACATCGCGGCCGCAAAGAAGCTCCGCCACCTGAAACTCGGCGACGGAACCACCGGCTACCAGAACACCAACGTCGAAACCATCGGCGTAGGCAACAACAACCTTCTGGAAACGCTGGACATTCGGAACTGCCCGAACATCGCACAAGGTCTCGACCTTACCGGCTGCCCTGCGCTGACAACGCTCGAAGCAGAAGGAAGCGGTCTGACCGGCGTGGCATTTGCGAGAGGCGGCAACGTCGAAACGGCGCACCTTCCCGCAGTCGCCAGCTTCTCGGCAATCGCGCTGAAAGCACTGACCGACCTGACATTTGAAGGCTACACCGCACTCCGCACCGCCCGCATTGAGGACTGCCCGACAATCGACACGCTGGACTTCGTAACGGAAGCGACAGGACTGACGAGAATCCGAATCCTCGGAATCAACTGGGAACTGCTCGCAACCACGCTTCTGGACAGATTGGTAGCCCTGAAAGGTCTTGACGAGAGCGACCACAACCTCGAACAGTCAGTCCTGACCGGCTCCGTTTACGTCCCGATCATGAGGCAGGCGAAGCTCGCAGCATACAACGCCGCATGGAGCGACCTGAACGTGACCTACGAGACGCTCATCCAGCAGTACCTCGTCACCTTCAAAAACTGGAACGGCGAGACACTCTGGACGGAATACGTGGACAGAGGCGAAAACGCCACCGACCCGGTAACCAACGGAGACATCCAAACGCCGACGAGACCGAGCAGCATATCGACGAACTATTCATACAACGGATGGGACGACGACCTCTCAACGATCATCGCCAACAGAACCGTCAACGTCGTCTTTTCGGAGAGCGTCAGACAGTACACCGTGCGCTGGATTTCACAGGGCGTCGTAATGGACACCCAGACCGTGGACTACGGCGACGAAGCGGTATACGCCGGAACGATGCCGGAAAGAACCGACGAGGAAGCACAGTACGTCTACTACCTGTTCACGGGATGGAACAAGAGTACCGGCTTCATCACCGGCGACATCGACGTAATGGCGGAATGGATGCGCGGCGAACTTCCGAACGCAGGAAAGCAGCTGGAGGACATGACACCCGCAGAAATCTGCGCCATCGTCAAGTCCGGCAACTATCAGAGCTTCGCCTCGTTCAAAGACAGAACAAAGATCACATTCGGCTTCCAGCCACAGTACCAGAATGTCCCGTTCGACGATCTGGCAGACGAGCTGGTTCTTGACGGAGCGACATACCGAGACACAGGCGCACAGCCCCTGAAGAACGGCATCGGAGAAGCGTGGACGCTTGTCGTTGACTGCCAATTCGATGAACAGACAGCGGACGCGACAATGGTCTGCTGTATGCAGGAAGAAGGATACATGGGCTTCAAAGTCAAGTATTCCGGCGGTCCCTCCGTTCAGTACAGCACGAACTCCTACAACAGCGGCGCGACCACATACCGAGAAATCCTCGTCATCCGCCACGAAGCAGGAAGCAGAGATGTCAAGGTTTACTCCTCGAAGCAGTACACCAACGCAATCGGCTATCAGGAACTGACCAAGACCATAGACACCCAGAGCGACGTTCACCTTTACCTCGGCGCGACCGTTACGGACGCGGGACAGGTCGGCAACTTCGCAAAGGGCATCCTTCACTCCTGCCGCCTCTGGCACGGCGACCTCGGCGACAGCGTCTGCCGTCAGATCGTCAGCTGGCCGCGTGAGACCTACACATTCGAGGTCGGAACCTTCGGCAAATACAAACTCTCGGCGAGCAGCGTAACGCCGACGAGCATCGACTTCATCTGCGCCAGCCTGCTGGAGCGCACACACACTATGAACAGCAGCAACACGAACGCAGGAGGATACAAGGCATCGGCAATGCACACGTGGATGGAAGCCCGCGTCGAGCCTGCCTTCCCGGTCGAGTGGCAGCAGATGATGAAGAAGTGCAAGGTCAAGTACATGAAGAACGTCAGCAACGACGGCGTGGGCGAAATCGGGCAAGACCTCGACACAAAGGTATGGCTCCCGTGCTACATCGAGATGCAGGGCGGAACGAGCGAACCGTGGGTGTACGAATGCGACGGCGGCTACGTGACCTTCTTCACCAGCAACTACGAGAGGATCAAATTCAGAGGCTACACCCTCCCTGTCGGCTATCAGCGTTTCGTTTCCGGCACAGACCCGGCAACGAACTCGGCAAACAACGTGCAGGAAGGCGATGTCTGGATTGACACGGCAAACAGCTCCATCGGCAGAGTACGCAAGAATGGCACATGGTTTGCAGCGAACGACTTCTGGCTTCGCGGTGCGTCCGTCACCTACGCGTCGTACTTCGGCTATGTGAACGCCAACGGCGGCGTGTACGCGGGCGGCAACTACGCGTCCGACAGCATTGGCGTCTGCGTGCGCTTCTCAATCTAAAAAGGCGAAGCCGCACTCCCCAATATCTGCCCCGCGTAAGTCGGGGCAGAACGGGGACGGCAGAAAGGAGGAACAAAGAAAGAATGTCGGTACACCTATCAAAACGACAGCTGGCATTTTCGGAATACGAGCGACAAATGGCAGCCCTGCACAAGTACACGACCGAACGTCTGAACTCCGTGCCGGTGCGCTATAAGAAATTCGTCAACCCCAGAGTGTACGAGCCGACCAATCGGGCATACACCGCAGTCATTCTCGCAAACGAACAGAGCGCGAGGACGGAAGCGGGAAAGCGAATCCGGGTGAAGACGCTCGACGCAGCGATCCGGCAGATCATGAGCCTGCAAAAGCCACTCCTCGCGGTCTGGAACTTGATGGACATCAAGGAAGAGAGCGCGAAGGACTGGACGGACAAGATAAACCGAGAAATCGCTCTCATCTGGGGAGTAACAAAAAGACCAAAGGAGGAACAGCCGATGTTTATAGCACTTCCGAAAGCAAAGATGAAGCGGCTCGCCTTCCTTGAAACGCTGGCGGAGCTTCACAAATACACCTACACCAAAATCGGTCACGCGCCGGATTACTGCAAGGACACCCTGAGTAACAGGATCGCGGACTTCATAGACACCGCATTATACGAGGTCATCCTCGCCAACCACCACATCCCGACGACCAAAGCGGAGGCGCAGGAGCGCGAGAACCACCTGCAGGCTGCCATCAACAGCCTGAACGGTATGCAGCGACCCCTCCTCTCCCTCTGGCTCATCATGGAATACAGCGAGGCGACGATGGACGAGTGGGCGGGTCTCCTCGACAAAGAGCTACGGCTTCTGGACGGGCTGAAAACAGCCGACAGGGAGCGTTATAAAAATCTGAAATGAAAGGAGACATGGGCGGTGTTCTGATAATGGTTTGCAGCGAACAACTTCTGGCTTCGCGGTGCGTCCGTCACCAACGCGACGAACTTCTGCAATGTGAACAACAACGGCAACGTGAACACGAACGGCAACAACGCGTCCAACAGCAATGGCGTCTGCGTGCGATTTTCATGATTAAAGTAACCATGTATAAGGGTGAAACAATTCAAATCATGAGAAGGAGAACACAGCCCTCCGTGGGCATCACCACGGTAAATACATGACCGTCCTGCCGCAAGGACGATACACCACGGCGGTGTCCTGCTATGGTCGGGAGGACGCTTCTTGCATGGCGGCGCGGCGAACGCCCCGCACCGTTTCATTCCCGGTACCATTTACCCGGCAGAACAGGCGCACAACCAAGAGCCGGAGCGAAAGCAACGGCTGGCGGCGACGATAAGACCGTCGGGACAGGCGAAGCCGAGACTTCATCACTATGAACAATCAAGAAAGAAAACAGCTACGAATCAGACGATCCAAAGACCGCAAAGCCGAGAAGCGAAAACCGCGCATCGAGAAATACGGGACCTTTGAGAACGTCAACACAATTCAGAACCACCTGCACTCCCTACAGAAGCGCAGGAAAGACACGGAATGGAAAGGCAGCGTTCAGAGCTACATCCAACACGCGCCCGTGAAGATTTACCGGGCAAAGCACGACCTCAACGACGGAGTGCTGAACGTGAACCAGACCATCCGGCACCTCGTCGTAAACGAACGAGGAAAGCGGCGGGACTGCCACGCAATCATGATAGACAGCCGAGTGATACAAGGGAGCCTCTGCGACAGCAGCATAACCCCACTCACGCAGCCGTCCCTCATTTACGACAACCCCGCAAGCACCAAAGGCAAAGGCGTGAGCTTTGCACGTCGGCGGGTGGACTGCCACCTGCAGAAGGAAATCAGAGAACACGGAAACGACTTCCACGTGCTGCTTTATGATTTCCACGGCTTCTTTGACAGCATAAGGCACAGCCGGTGCCGGTACGAACTCGGAAAGGCAGGACAGGACGATAGGCTTCAGGCACTCACGATGTACTTCATCAAAATGTACCAGAAGCAAGACATCTCGACCATAACAGACCCAGAAGAACGAGAACGCCGGATCGCCGAGCTGGAGAACGACGAAGCAATAGGAGCCACACTCGGAAGCCAGATATCGCAGGACATGGCACTCGTAATACCAAACGAACTCGACCACACAGTCAAGGACAAGGAGTGCATGAAGCACCACATCCGATACATGGACGACGGATACACGTCAGGCACGAAGGAACGCCTGACGGCACTCCTCGGCACCATACGGGAGGTTTGCGACCGGCTGGGGCTTGAACTGAACGAGAAGAAGACGCGGATCGTCAAGGCAAGCCGAGGCTTCACCTTCCTGAAAGTGCTGTACATCGTAACAGACACGAACAGGATCGTAAAGAAGATGGCGAAATCCGGCATCGTCCGAATGCGCCAGAAGCTGAAGAAATTCCGCAGACTGGTAGACCTCGGAAAGATGCGCCTTGACGACGCATACACGTCCTTCAAGTCGTGGTTCGGAAACGCAAGGAAGATCGCGCACACATACCGCACCAGAAAAGCAATGCTCAACCTTTACAACAGACTTTTCCACCAATACAGAACAGGAGGAATGATCGCATGAATTATTACAAAGTAACCAGAGGCGGCACGGTTATCGACGCGGGCTTCATGTTCCTGAAATGGAGCCAGAAGCACCGCTGTATGTTCGCCTGCGACGCTTCGGAGGCACAATTCATCCAGTCGAGCGACCAAGCGCAGATCTGGCGCGTCGGCTGGCTGAACCCCGCACCGACCGAAGCCGGTACATTTGAAACCGTTGAAGCGGTCGAAATTACCGAAGAGGAATACCTCACCATCCGGCAGCAGCTGGACGACGGCGAGGAAATCCCGGACGATCCCGAACCCGTGCCGGAGGAACCAACCGAAGAGGAGGACAACCCGGATGAAGAACCGCAGGAAACCGTCATGTCGGTGGCGGAGATGCGACGCAGGATCGCGTCGCTCGAAGAGCAGCTGCAGGAGCAGGCAGAGAGGAACGACTTCCTCGAAGGCTGCCTCCTTGAAATGTCCGAAATCGTCTATGACGGTTAAGGGCTTGATTTCCAGACTTTTATACGGAAAGGAGGGCGAAACGATGATGGCTATGTTATGGGCGCAGAAAATCATCCTCGGCAAGAAGACCTTCGCGCAGGTTCCGAAATTGCTGAAGGATCAGGTCAGAGAAATTCTCGAAGAGAGTGGACTGGCTGAACTGGCGGCAGAGTAAGGAACGCGAAGAAAGGAGCGCATGAGGCACAATGACAACACTTGAACTCATCGACCGCCTCTGCGCGGTCACGGAAGCACAGGCGGAGATCATCCGCGAACAGGCACTTTTTATCGAGGAGCAGCTGACTGTTGATGAAGAGTGCAAAAAGAAATTTGCAGCCAAGCGAAAACCAATTGAGGACGAACTCGACATACTGGAATACGGTATGCGTCCGATCCACAACACCGGAACGTGCGGAAAGGAGGAAGGCACCAATGGATAATTTACTTGCCGCCATCCTTTCCGGCGGCGTAGCAGTCGCCGTCATCGAGGGCATCAAAGAAGCCCTCGCATGGCGCAGAAACCGAAAAGCCGTGAAGGAAGACAAAGCGGAGCAGAAGAAGGAAGATGCCGAGAAGCAAGCGAGCCTCCGAACAGAGGAACGCCTGCTGGCTATCGAAGCGAAGACCGACGCACAAAGCGAGGCAATCAAATACATCTTGTATGACCGAATCCGATACCTCGGACAGGCGTACATAGACGAAGGAGAAATCGACTTCGATGACCGGCGCATCCTGAATGATATGCACCGCAGCTACCACAGCGGGCTGGGCGGAAACGGAGACCTCGACGTCCTGATGCGCGAGGTCAACAACCTCCGTCTGAAAAAGAGGTGAAACAATGGCTGCGAAGAAGAAGCGCAGCAAGTTGGAACTCTGGCTCCGCCGTAAAAAGCGAGCCAGAGCGAAAGCGAAAGCTGCAAAACCACAGAAGACATTCAACAAGATGGACATCATTCTCGTCATCATTGCCGTCGCCCTTCTGGCGTTCACGGTGGAGATGATACATCTTTACAAAGAAACGGGAATGATACCAGACACGCTCGTCACTTGCGTATTTGCCGCCCTCGGCGGAGAGTGCGGAGCGATGGCGTGGATCAAGACCGCGAAGGAACGCTTCAGAGACCGTGTGAACCAGCTGGAAGACCAGAAGCACATGGAGGAGCGCGAGGACGCGATGAACCAAAATAACGGAGGTACAAACGATGGCACTGAAAGGAACGACCAATGAGGAGAAAATCTGGAACTTCCTCATCGGAAAAGGACTGAACGCAAACGGGACCGCAGGGCTGATGGGCAACCTTTATGCCGAAAGCGGACTGCGCCCGAACAACCTGCAGAACACCTACGAGACGAAACTCGGCTACACCGACGACGGGTACACCGCAGCCGTTGACAGCGGAGCCTACGGCAACTTCGTGAAAGATGCCGCCGGTTACGGTCTGGCACAGTGGACGTACTGGTCGCGCAAGCAGAACCTTCTGAACTACGCGAAGAGCGTCGGCAAGAGCATCGGAGACCTCGAAATGCAGCTCGGCTTCCTTTGGAAGGAACTGTCCGAAGGATACAGCGGACTGCTTCAGACATTGAAAACCGCGACGACCGTCAAAGCGGCATCCACCGCCGTGCTGTTGCAGTACGAAAGACCGGCGAACCAGAGCGAGAGCGTCCAGAACACCCGCGCCTCTTACGGTCAGAAGTACTACGACAAATACGCCACGACGACCAATACAGAAACAAAGAAGGAGGCAACCTCAATGTCAACCAAAATCACAACCGCCGCGCAGCTCGCAGAGAAGGCGATCAGCGTAGCGAAGAACTACAAGACCCTCTACATCATGGGCTGCTTCGGCGCACCCATGAACGAGGCGAACAAGAAGAGATACACCAGCAACCACTCCTACAACAAGGCAGCGGACAGAACCAAGATGATCAACGCGGCCAGCGCGGACACCTTCGGCTTCGACTGCGTCTGCCTCATCAAGGGACTGCTCTGGGGCTGGTGTGGCGACACGTCAAAGACATACGGCGGCGCAGGTTACGCCTGCAACGGAGTGCCGGACATCGGAGCCGACAGCATGATCAACGTCTGCAAGAACGTCTCCTCTGACTTCTCCAGCATTGAAGTCGGCGAAGCCGTGTGGATGGAAGGACACATCGGCATCTACGTCGGCGGCGGTCTCGCCGTGGAATGCACACCGAAGTGGGCGAACAAAGTGCAGATTACCGCCTGCAACAACACCAGAAGCGGCTACAACACCCGCAACTGGACGAAGCACGGTAAACTTCCCTACGTCACCTACACCGGCAAGAGCGAGAACGTGAAGACCGCAGGAACCGCGACCGGCGGAACGACAACCGGCACGACCACTACTCCCAGCACCGGCTCGGAGACCGTCTACACCGTCCAGAAGGGCGACACGCTCTCCGGCATCGCCAAGAAGTACGGAACCACGTACCAGAAGCTCGCCGAATACAACGGCATCGCCAACCCGAACATCATCAGCGTCGGGCAGAAAATCAAAATCCCCGGCACTTCTGCGGCCGCCGCGCCTGCGGCTCCCACGACCGCAAAGAAGACCGTGGACGAGCTGGCGAAGGAAGTCCTCGACGGCAAGTGGGGCAACGGAGACACAAGAAAGCAGAAACTCACCGCCGCCGGTTACGATTACAGCGCAGTCCAGAACCGCGTGAACGAACTCTGCGCCGGTACCGCGAAGCCCGCAGCACCCGCGTGGACACCGAAGGTGGGAGACATCGTCAACTACACCGGCACCGTTCACTATACCAGCGCGAACTCCACGAACGCGAAGAGCTGCAAGGGTGGCAAGGCGAAGATCACGCAGATCTACCAGCTCGGCAAGAGCAGGCACCCCTACCACCTCGTGAGAGAATCCGGCAGCGGCGCGACCGTTTACGGCTGGGTAGACAACGGCTCCTTCACAAAGGCGTAAGCCATGAAGACGATAGAAGCCATCCTGAACCTTCTGCCGTTCGTTCTGGAGGTAGCCCTCTGGACAATCTGGATCGTCAGCCTCGCCAAGAGCGACGGCAAAGACTGCAGATGCAAGCCGGAGGACTGCGAGAATTGCTTCTACGAAGGGTCAGGGTGCAAACCAGAAGACACGGACGGTCAGAAAACCTAACCGTCACGGTCGAAAAATAAGACCAACAAAGAAAGGAATTCATACCATGAAAGATTTACTTTTTGACCTCCTGCAGGCGGTCATCATAGCAGCGGTACCCATCGTCACGAAATACCTCTGCGACCTTCTCAAAGCCAAGAAAGAGGAAGCGACCGCGAAGGTAACCGACGGGACCGCAAAGAGGCTCCTGAACGAAGCCGGAGATGCCGTCATCACGGCGGTAACGGTGACGAACCAGACCTACGTCGATACGCTGAAGAAGTCCGGCACCTTCACGCCGGAGAACCAGCGCGAGGCATTCCAGAAGAGCTACGACACCGCCACGAAGATCATGACGCAGGAAGCGAAGGACTTCATCGCCTCCGCCTACGGCAGCCTGACAGAATGGCTCACGTCGAAGATTGAGGAACAGGTCAAAGTCCAGAAAAACGACACGATCCTCACCGGCGAATTGATTTCTGAATAATTTTTCTCGGAAATTGAGAGAAACCCATTGACAGAATCAAAGACCTGTGATATGATGGCGGAGGGGAGGGGGTCTAAGGGGGAGTAACGGAACCCCTCCCCGATGCTCTCCATTTGTCAAAAGTCCCCAGAAATACGCACGAAAATTTGTGTAGTATTTCTGGGGCTTTTCTCTTGACAATAAACCGATGGTGGTTTATAATGTTCTCACAAACCGAGAGAGGCAGAGCCGAGGATAAAACAGGAAAGCGGCAGCAGAGACCGGCGGGAAGCAGCCAACAGGCTGGGGATCGCGGCGAGGCACGGACGGCGAGAACGAACGGCAACCTCGGCACCGCCTCGAACGGGAAAACAAAAAACGGAGGAACGGACATGACAAAGACAGAGAAAAACCTTTTAAGCCACCTCAAGCCGATGACAGAATACGCAGACACATACTTCTGCAGCATCGCCAAGAACAACAAGAACTTCTACATGGACACGGTAGAGGAAAAGATAAAGGCTTGGGTAGAAAACCACGGCGGAAGATTTCAGCACATCAAAGGCAAGCGCATCGTAGGCGACAGAAAAGGATATCTCGTCAAGATCACCTTCCCCACATACAACGAAACAAAACAGATTATGGCTACACTTTAAGCTGGACGAAAGCCCAGCAAAGCATAAAAGGAGGAACAACAATGAAAAACAATTACAGAGAACTCACAGGAATGCCCAAGCTCACCGCAGCACTCGGAATCACCAGCACGAAGACCGACCTCAACATGAAGCAGAAGAAAGCGGTCAAGAACATCAAATACTGTGCCAACGACCAGTGGCAATTCGTAAACTCATGGTACGACGAAAGAAGCGAAGATGCCCGCAGCTTCATGATGAACCCGAAGGAACTCTTCAACACGATCTACAACGAGAGCATGACAAACGTCTACGTCGAAGGCTTCTGCGGCTTCGGAGGTGGAGCAGAATCCTACCTCAAAGACATTCGCTTCTGCGGAAAGAAATTCCTGCAGACGGTAACCTTTTACTACCTCGCAAAACTGCTCGAAGACAGCGTCCCAGAGGTGGACGGAACGGAAGAAGACGCAGAGCGCGTAGGCAAAGAACTTCTGGAACTCAAAGCGGAACTCGGAATTTGAAAGGAGCAGCACAATGAAGGTCAAGAACGTGATCAAAGGTCTCCTGCAGGAATACGACCTGCAGGAGGTCACCATAATCGGAGACGAACGGATCGTATTCAGCGGGTCACCGGCACAATGGAACTTCACAGACGTCGACATGATCCTCTACAAGAAGGACATCGAGAACAGAGAGGTCATACACAGGATGATGTTCAACAACTCGAAAGCCTTCATTTTTATCGGGAACCCGATACCGAACGCGCAATAAGCCGAAACCGGCGAACGCCGGTCGCTGGGAACCGCCCCACCCAGCCTGACGATGGCAGGGCAAGAAAGGTCGTGAATTATGCTTTATTTTCAGTCATTCAGCGGAGGAAAAGACAGCGGGTGTTCTATTATCCTTGAACACGAAAACGACCTCGGACACGAGCCTTCAACCATCGTCATGGCAGAGGTGATGTTTGACAAAAAGAGAGGAATCAGCGGAGAGAGACCAGAACACATGGACTGGGTAAGAACAGTGGCAAAGCCACTCTTTGAAAGCTGGGGACACAAATTTGAGATTGTGCGAGCAGACAAAGACTACATAGACCTCTTCATGCACGTCATCGAGACATCGCGGTACCCGGAAAGGATCGGAAAAAGAGCTGGTTTCCCAATTTGCAACAAGAAGATGTGTTCTGTAAAACGAGACCTCAAGACGAGGGCGATAGAGCGTTTTTATAAGCAATTCGACGAGCAAGACATAACGCAGTACCTCGGTATAGCATTCGACGAGCAAGACCGGCTCCAGAGCTTGAAAGGAACGAACCAGCAGTCGCTTCTTGCGATGTTTGAAGTCACAGAAGCGGCTGCGTTTCAGAAATGCAAGCCGTACAATCTCATATCCCCTGTTTACGAAATATCGAACCGGGGTGGGTGCTGGTTCTGCGGGCAACAGCCATTCAGAGAATTCGCATATACGAAAACCCACTACCCAGAATTATGGGAAGAACTGAAACGGTTAAGCCAGACGGAAAACCTTGTGTCACAGTGCTTCAGATACAGCCTTTCCTTTCAAGAGGTCGAGCAAAAAACAGACCAATGGATCGCACGGATGAAGGCGGAGGAAGAAAGCAGATACCAGCAATTAACACTTTTTGATTTATTCGAGGAGGTGAAACAATGACATACACAGAGCAACGACCCGTTCAGATTTTGGAACTATTCGGAGGGATCGGAAGCCCGCGCTGCGCTTTGCGAAACCTCAACATTCCGACAAAGGCAATCGACTACGTGGAGATAGACGAAAAAGCGGTGCGGTCATACAATAGCATATTCAAAGACAGCCTCCAATACCAGACGCAGAGCGTCGTCGGATGGAACCTGAAGCCAGACATACTGATCCACGGCAGCCCGTGCCAAGACTTCTCCATTGCCGGACACCAAAAAGGAGCTGACGAAGGAAGCGAGACACGCTCCTCTCTCATGTGGGAAACCATTCACATCGTAGAGCAGATGGGCGAATGGAAACCGAAGTACATCATCTGGGAAAACGTGAAGAACCTGAAGAGCAAGCACATGATCGCCAACTTCGTCAGGTACCAGAACGAACTGCAAAAGCTGGGATACACAAGCAGCAGCGCGGTACTCGATGCGCGGGACTTTGGACTTCCGCAAGCCAGAGAGCGAGTGTTCACGGTTTCGGTTTATGGAACCGAAGCGTTCAGCTTTGACGACCTCATCAAAACGGAGATGCGGAACATCCGGGACTTTCTCGAAGACAACGACGCGGTGCCGGAAGAGTACACGGTAACACAGCCGTCGGTTTACAACGTCATCGGAGAAAAAGGCATCAGGCGGGCGACCGTCATAGAGGACTACGCATACACCATCACAACACGCCAAGACAGGACACCGGCGCAGGTCATCGACTGCGGAAACGGGAGATATAGATACCTCACGGAACGCGAGTGCTGGCGACTGCAAGGGTACACAGATGACGACTTCGAGCGAGCCAAAGCCGCACAGCACAGGAATGGTCGCTTTTATATGGCTCTTTATAAACAAGCCGGAAACAGCATAGCCGTGCCGATTTTTGAAAGCATATTCAGAAAAATTATACTTAACGAAACGGAGGAAATGAAATGAAAATCAAAGATGCAATCAGAACACTCGACGAGGTGATCCCTTCCCCAGACAATAAGATGGTGGACGGCGAACACAAGGAAATCGCCATAGCATGGAAGACGATCCGCGACACGCTCCTGCTTCAGCAGAGAAAAACAACAGGACGTCTCACCGCAAGAACCGAGGAGGGTCTGCCCTACTTTCCCGAATGCTTCAAAGACCCGTGCTTCGGAGGCGGGTGCGAAGACACAGACTGCGACTTCATGACAGAGGTATGCAAAGCCCTCGCACAGTACGAGGAAGCCGAGGATGGCTGGATCAGCGCGAGAGACAGAGTGCCGGAGGATCAGGAAGAAGTCCTCGTATGCACACGCTCAAAGAACGGATGCCGGAACATCGACAAAGGATACTGGAGCATTGACCGCTTCGTCCACAGAGGAACCGCAGAGGTCACACATTGGATGCCGCTGCCGGTCAAGCCGAAGGAGGAGATCAGATGAAATACAGGAAATGCCCTGCCGCACCGAACTGCTGGGACTACAAGGCAGGGTGCTGCGAAGGCTGCGCCCATTCTGCAAAGTACCAGAAGCTGTTCAGGAAGATAGAACGGCAGGAAAAGGAAATCACGCGCCTGAAGAGTGAGAGAAGCAAGGATGAGCCGATGCAGCCGGACTACGAAGCAGACGGATACGCGGACGGCGTTCTCTGCTACGACACAGCGTACTGCCCGAAGTGCCATCACGAATTCGAGTACGGAATAAACGACTGGGGATGCAAATACTGCCAAGACTGCGGTCAGGCTTTGGATTGGAGTGGTAACGAATGACACCCAGAGAAGCAGACGAAGCCGCGCAGAGATGCCTGCCGGTCGTCCACGAAGGAATCACATACAGCCGGATCGTCGAAGCCGGATACAAATACAACGAAAAAGGAATGCGCTCCCCTTTTGTGACGCTCCTCGACAAGTGCGGACACAGCGTCACGCAGGCAAGCACTGACAGAGTGAGCCTCGCAGAAAAGCCGAAGTGCGTCATTTGCGGAGCCGAGATCGAAGGACACGGAAACGACGCACGACCCGTCAAGGACGGACGGTGCTGCGACAGCTGCAACATGACGGTCGTCGTACCGGCACGGATCGCCCAGAGCGAAGGAAATCCCGAAAACCGAGATGTTCCACGTGAAACACTCGATATTCAAGAAACCCATTGAAAAAGAACAGCCGCCGTGCTATAATAAACCGACGGCGAAAAGACAGACAAGGAGGAATGCCCGATGGCATACGGAAGACCCTTGAAGGGCGGGAGCCGGAGAACACCCATCACCATCCACGCACCCGCAGGAATTATAGACATCATCGACGAACACGTGGAGCAGTACGCCGCCGACAACGAAATCGCGTACAGCCGGTCGGACTTTTACAACGAAGCCGCGCTGGCTCTCCTTCGGAGCCGAGGCATTGAGGTCGAAGACCTCCCGAAGCGTAACAATAGCGTAACAAAAAAATCCGAAGACAAAACCACACGAGACAACGAGGATAATACAGGCACGAAATAGCCCGAAAAAGCACCTCAACAAACACGATGATAAACCACTACGAAAGAATACGAATAAGATTCTGTTTTGTTGAGGCTCTGCCTCAAACTCCGCATAAGGAACTTTTTCGAGAAAAAGTTCCTTATGGATCTTCAAAAAGATGTATACAACAAATATTTGCTTAATCCAACCCGAAAGGTGCGTAATACTATGGAAAATAAAGAAAGACTTGTCGGCACGGTGTCACGCGGCATCCGCTGCCCTATCATACGTCAGGGAGACGATCTTGCCGCTATCGTTACGGACAGCGTTATCGCTGCCGCCGAGAGCGAGGGCTTTGAACTCCGTGACAGAGACGTTATAAGCATTACCGAATCCGTAGTCGCAAGAGCGCAGGGCAACTACGCGACCGTCGACGCTATCGCAAAGGATGTGCGCGCGAAGCTCGGCGGTGAGACGATCGGCGTTATTCTGCCTATCCTCTCCCGTAACCGCTTTGCCGTCTGCCTCCGCGGAATCGCAAAAGGCGCGAAAAAGATAATCCTTATGCTTTCCTATCCGTCGGACGAAGTGGGCAACGAGCTTGTTTCCCTCGATAAGCTCGACGAAGCAGGCGTGAATCCGTATTCCGACGTTCTCACACTTGAAAAGTACCGCGAGCTGTTCGGCGTGAACAAGCACGAATTCACGGGTGTCGACTACGTTGACTATTACGGCGATCTCATCCGCGAATGCGGTGCGGAATGCGAGATAATCTTCGCAAATCAGCCGAGAGCAATCCTTAAATATACGGACACCGTTCTCACCTGCGACATACACACAAGAGCGAGAACAAAACGCATCTTAAAGGCCGCAGGCGCAAAGACCGTCCTCGGTCTCGACGACATTCTCACATCTCCCGTTGACGGAAGCGGCTGCAATGAAAAATACGGTCTTCTCGGCTCCAATAAGGCAACGGAAGACACCGTAAAGCTCTTCCCGCGTGCGGCTGAGGGACTTGTCGAAGAGATCCAGGCGCGCGTGCTTGCACGTACAGGCAAGAAAGTCGAAGTCATGGTGTACGGCGACGGCGCGTTCAAGGATCCGAAAGGCAAGATTTGGGAGCTTGCAGACCCGATCGTTTCCCCGTTCCATACGAGCGGACTCGTCGGCACACCGAACGAACTGAAGCTCAAATATCTCGCAGATAACGACTTCGCAAACCTTTCCGGAGATGAGCTGAAAAAAGCCATTTCCGAGAGCATCAAGGCGAAAGACGCGAACCTCAAAGGTCAGATGGCGTCCGAGGGCACGACTCCGCGTCAGCTCACCGACCTCATCGGCTCTCTCTGCGACCTCACTTCCGGCTCCGGCGACAAGGGAACACCTGTTGTACTCGTTCAGGGATATTTCGACAACTACACAAACTGATATAACATAAAAGCAGGATCATCTCCTGCTTTTTGTTTGCCGAAAGGGAACGATATGAAACTGAAACTGTTTGATTCAAACGTGTGGGCGGACGTGTTCGGCAATCCCGTTCCGCCGCGAGATACGCTGCTCGCCGATATAATAACCGAGCGGATGCCGGACGTGCTGTCATTTCAGGAAATGCACCCGAACTGGCACAAAAGCGAGCTGAAACCGCGCCTTTTCGATAAAGGCTACCGCGAATCCCGCCCCGATCTCGGCGAATGTACGCTGAACTATACTCCCGTGTTCTACAACGACGACAGATTCAACGAAATTCGCTCGGCGTTTCACCTGTACACCGGACCGAACGACTGCTCGTCGAAATCGTATTCGCTCACCGTGCTTGAAGAAAAATCAAGCGGTATCCGCATCGGCGCACTGGCAACGCATTTCTGGTTCATGTGGGACGAAGCCGGACAGGCGGCGCGGATACAGAACGCACGAGAGCTTGTCGAGGGGATCGACGGGCTTGACGACTGTGCGGCGGTCTTCTGCGGAGGAGACTTCAACTGCAACGTACACGATGCGCCTTTTGGCGTTTTGCGTGAGCACGGTATCGTTTCCGCGTCGGAATGTGCGGTGGAAAAAGTGAACTGTATCTGCTCGTGGCACCGCGATCCCGTGTATGATAAAGAGCGCGGAGAGTATGTCGCGGCGGACGTGTCGACGGAAGCAAACGATCGCTCGCTCGATCATATAGTGTTCCGCGGCGCACGGATAGAGAGGTACGAGGTAGTGACGGACGAGCGCGCGAGAAAGGTGAGCGATCACTGCCCGATCGAAATAATCGCAGAGGTAAAATAAAATCGCGGCGAAGTCTTGCAATCCGTCGGACGGTATGCTATAATAATGCCACGCCGGTGTGATGGAATTGGCAGACGTGACGGACTCAAAATCCGTTGGGCTAATACCCCGTGCGGGTTCGACCCCCGCCACCGGCATAAAAAGGGAAGTACCGATGGAATCGGTGCTTTTCTTTTTTCGGTCAGGGGGTCGAAAAGGAGGTAAGGCGAAGCCTTAGAACAGTCCGGTGGACTGTTCGTGCCTCCGAGGGCGTGTAGACAGCGGGAGCTGTCGTGGCGACCCCCGCCACCGGCATAATGTAAAAAAGACACCTGCGCGGTGTCTTTTTTAATGAGATAAATCCCTCACGGGATTTATGATATACCAGCGGTATGATGTCGTACTTCGTGCGATGATATACGCCTTCGGCGTATTAATATGTGAGCGAAGCGAAAATATATCATACTTGCGTAAGCAAGTATATCATACGGCGGTAGCCGTATATCATATCGCGGTAGCGATATATCATTTTTTATCACACCGTCTCCATAAAAAAAGACACCTGCGCGGTGTCTTTTTTAATGAGATAAATCCCCAGCGGGATTTATGATATACCAGCGGTATGATGTCGCACTTCGTGCGATGATATACGCCTTCGGCGTATGATAATATTTTTGCGAAGCGAAAAAACGTTTTATTTCATTACCATATATTCGCCGACGGTCGCGCTGTCGACAACCTTGATGTATCCGCTGTCCATGAGGTCGTGAATTGTCATCATTCTGATTTTGAACATTTCCATGCCGATGTGATATGCAATGGAGTCATGAAGCAGTTTGTTTGAATTGCACGATAAAATCATATTGATCTTGTCATATACCTCCGTGAATTTTTCGAGCAGTGCGCCAAACTGTTCGCCCGACTCAAATATCTTCTCAATTCTTTTCTTTTTTTCTTCCGTCATCACGATAATATCGGGGATGATTTTGCCGTTCTCCGATGCGTGCGCGTAACGTCCGTCGATCTTCTCCCACAACTTTTTCTCAATATCGGTGAAAGAATTGACTTTTCTGCCGCCACGGATGCAGTCGCAGAGCAGTGCAAGCTCATCCTGCTCTATGAGACGGTATGGATGATTGCCGAAATAGACATCGACGAAATCATATTTCCACATATCGCAGTCTTTGATGCCTGATCCGTTATGCCCCATGTTGACGTTCTCCGGGAGCTCCACGTCTTCGTGACCTATAAATCCCCAGCTTTCGCCGTTCGCACGCTTCGGAGGTGCGAAATAATTTTTGTCCGTCACGAGGAGGATGAGACGGTCAATGAGAAGCGGTATCAGCCACCAGCGAAGGATATTGTCGTCGATATGTTCACCGCAGATGCCGAGAGAGCGTATCTTGCCGATCTTTTCGTCGATCAGTTCCGAAATCAGCTTACTCCGTTCCTTTGACGAGTCTCTCATCGTGTTGTAAATATCAAGGATGCTTTCTTTGTCGAAGATGAAAAAGTTCGTGACGTATTTGTTACCCTGCTTTGCGAGAAGCGTGGCTTTTTCGAGCAGTGCGACTTCTTCTTCCATATACGGGACTGCGATGCCAAGCTCAAGCGCGAGTTCTTCAACAGTCGACGGGTTGTTGCTTGCTTCGAGCAGGATGTTTTTTGGGATCTGTCTTCCGACCGCCGTCCACGGGAGTCCGCTCGGCTGCCGTCCGCTTGCATAAAAAACGATGTTTTCAGGGTTGTAGCTTCTTTTTCCGAATGTTCTTGC
Organism: Eubacteriales bacterium; assembly: GCA_045643285.1. Taxonomy (GTDB): domain Bacteria; phylum Bacillota; class Clostridia; order Oscillospirales; family CAG-272; genus UMGS1696. The sequence goes on along the minus strand of JAZUKN010000041.1, from coordinate 46,270 downwards.
CATATCCATACCTTCTTTCAATATGTTACGGGCGCGGAACAGTTTTGATTTCACCGTTCCGACGGGGAGTCCGAGCGAAGATGAAATATCGCGGATGCTTTTGTCTTCGATATAGAACGGCACGACGATTTCCCTGTATTCCCGCGTGATGAACGCCAGCTCTCGCCGGAGCAAAGTAATATCCTCTTTGCGTATCAGTTCACCGTCGACGGAAAAATCGTCGGCTATGTCGATATCGGAAAGATCGGCGTTGACGGTCGTCTCATTTTTGCGGTGCTTTGACTCTGCCCAACGGCTGTAACGATTTTTTGCAATCTTCCACGCCCACGCAGGGAAGTTGTCTGGTACGGTACCGCGTTTGAGTTCCGTCAGCACGGCAAGTGCAATATCCGCCGACAGGTCTTCGGCTTCACTTGCATTCGTCTTTCTGAGGCAGAAATAATAGACTTTGCCCATGTAGTTTTGTATATATTCGTCGACAAGCTCTTCCGATTTTTCCATTTCGCGTGTTCTCCTTTCTTCCGTTTTCACATATACAGTGCGGCAAAAACCGAAAAGGTTGCATTTTTTCTTAAATTATATCACAAAATATCACAAAACGTGAAAGAAAAAACAGAATATAAAAACACAAAAAATCCTGCACCTTTCCGAGAAGATGCAGGACTTTTTCCTTTAACTATCACTTATCAATACATGCCGCCCATGCCGCCACCCATGCCGGGCTGTGCAGGAGCTTCCTTTTCGGGCTGATTTACGACGAGCGCTTCCGTTGTGAGAACGGTTGCCGCAACGGATGCCGCATTCTGGAGAGCGGAGCGCGTTACCTTTGTCGGGTCAACGATACCGGTCTTCATCATGTCGACGTATTCTTCAGTGTATGCGTTGAAGCCGTAGCCCTTCTTGCCGGAAGAGACGATCTTGTCGACTACTACAGAGCCTTCAAAGCCTGCGTTTTCGGCGATCTGACGAACGGGAGCTTCGAGAGCCTTTACTACGATCTGAATACCTGTCTTTTCGTCGCCGTCTGCTGTGTCAAGGAGCTTTGCAACGTCGTCGATTACGTTTACATAAGCAGTGCCGCCGCCTGCGACGATGCCCTCTTCAACAGCCGCGCGGGTTGCGTTGAGTGCGTCTTCGATGCGGAGCTTCTTTTCTTTCATTTCGGTTTCTGTAGCCGCACCGACTTTGATTACAGCAACCCCGCCGGAGAGCTTTGCGAGTCTTTCCTGGAGCTTTTCGCGGTCAAAGTCGGATGTCGTTGTCTCGATAGCCGCTTTAATCTGACCGATGCGTGCTTTGATGTCGTCGGAAGAGCCTGCGCCGCCTACGATGATCGTGTTGTCCTTGTTGACCTTGATCTGACGAGCCTGACCGAGCTGTTCGATCTGCGCCTCCTTGAGGTCAAGACCGAGTTCGTCGCAGATGACTTCGCCGCCTGTGAGGATAGCGATGTCGCGGAGCATTTCTTTGCGTCTGTCGCCGAATCCGGGAGCCTTTACCGCAACGCATGTGAACGTGCCGCGGAGCTTGTTGAGAACGAGCGTCGTGAGAGCTTCGCCCTCTACGTCTTCTGCGATGATGAGGAGCTTCTTGCCGGACTGCACGATCTGCTCGAGCAGGGGAAGTATATCCTGTACGTTCGAGATTTTCTTGTCTGTGATGAGAACGAGCGCGTCGTCGAGGACTGCTTCCATTTTATCGGTGTCGGTTGCCATATAGGGGGAGAGATATCCGCGGTCGAACTGCATACCCTCGACTACTTCGGAGTATGTCTCTGCGGACTTCGATTCCTCAACGGTGATAACGCCGTCGGAGGTTACTTTTTCCATAGCGTCTGCGATCAGTGTGCCGATGACTTCGTCGCCTGCGGAGATCGTGCCTACGCGAGCGATGTCGTCCTTGCCGTTTACAGCCTTTGAGGATGCAACGAGCGATTCTACGGCTTTGTCGACTGCCTTCTGGATGCCTTTGCGAATTACCATCGGGTTTGCGCCTGCGGTGACGTTTTTCATGCCTTCGTGGATGAACGCCTGCGCGAGAAGCGTAGCTGTTGTCGTGCCGTCGCCGGCAGCGTCGTTCGTCTTAGTTGCAACTTCGCGTACAAGCTGTGCGCCCATGTTCTCGGCTGCGTCTTCAAGCTCGATCTCTTTTGCGATAGTAACACCGTCGTTCGTGATGAGCGGTGTGCCGTATTTCTTGTCAAGGACTACGTTTCTGCCTTTCGGTCCGAGCGTGATCTTGACCGTGTTTGCGAGCTTGTCGACACCGTTTATCAGCGCGTTTCTCGCATCAATTCCGTAAAGTATATCTTTTGCCATAATGAAATTCTCCTTATTTCTGATTATATGATGTGTCTTCTCCGCCCGACGTGAGGAAAATGTCGCTTTCTTGAAAGAAAGCTCCGCAAAGAACTTTTATCTATTTTTCGTCGATATGGGACGCTGTCCCATTCGACGAAAAATCAATAAAGCTTTTTGCCAGGCTTTTTCTCGAAAAAGCCGCGTTCCCCTTGCACCGGACGGAAAAGATATATTATTTACTCAACAATAGCGAGGATGTCGTCCTGACGAACGATCGTAAATTCGGTGCCGTCGATTTTGACTTCGGTACCGGAATATTTTGAAGTAATGACTTTATCGCCGACCTTGACGGTCATAGCGATTTCTTTACCGTCGACGATTCCGCCGGGGCCTACAGCGACGACTTCGGCTACCTGGGGTTTTTCTTTAGCGGATCCTGCGAGGAGGATACCGGATTTTGTTGTTTCTTCTGCCTCGACGAGCTTGACTACAACTCTGTCTGCAAGAGGTTTCAGTTTCATGATATGTTTCTCCTTTGGGTAATATTGTATTTGATGTCGGTTTTTGAAGAATTAGCACTCACCGTGTTCAAGTGCTAACCTCACTATGGTATTGTATCTCTGCGGCGGCGAAAAATCAATAGATTTGGGGATTGTTTACATTTTTTTAACATATTGTAAAAAGGGGGATAAAACCGCGCACAAAGCACGCAAAACGGCTTGACAAACGGGCGAAAATGGTGTACAATTCTTTTTACGGGACAAGTCCGTGCGATTTTTGCGCGCCCAGAGAGAAACGGTCGGTGAGAAGTTTCCGCGCATCCGTATGGGTACCACCCTGCCGAATAAAACGGCTTCATAATATAATACAAATTGAGTTAAAGCTCGGGTGGAACCGTGTGGGACTCGTCCCGCACCCCGAACAGATTTCTTCTGTCCCGCGGCTTTTTTGTTTTCCCGGGACTCAAAAATACGAACGGAGGTATCCTCTCATGTTCAAGGTCAATTTCAGAGACAAATCCCTCGAATTTGCTTCTCCCGTAACGGTGTACGACGCCGCCAGAGAAGCAGAGCTCATCTCGCGCGAAGTCATCGCCGCAAAAGTTAACGGCAAGGTCGCAGAGCTTACGTCAGCACTTGACGCAGACGCGGACGTTGAGCTTCTCACATTCGCAGACGAAGACGGCGCAAAGGTGTTCCGTCACACGGCGTCGCACGTTCTTGCCGCAGCCGTAAAGAGACTCTATCCCGAAACAAAGCTCACGATCGGTCCGGCTATCGACAACGGCTTCTACTACGACTTCGATTCCGACGTTCCGTTCACACGCGACATCCTCGATAAGCTCGAAGCCGAGATGAAGAAGATCATCAAGGAAAACGCAAAAATGGAACGCTTCACACTGCCGAGAGACGAAGCTCTTGAGCTGATGAAGGACGAACCGTACAAGGTCGAGCTTATCAACGATCTTCCGGCAGACGCAGAGCTGTCGTTCTATAAGATGAACGACTTCACCGACCTCTGTGCAGGTCCTCACCTCTTCTCGACGGGCGCGATAAAGGCGTTCAAGCTCACGTCCTGCACCGGTGCGTACTGGAGAGGCGACTCAAAAAAGAAAATGCTCCAGCGTATCTACGGTACGGCGTTCACGTCAAAGGACGCGATGAACGAATACCTCACCGCACAGGAAGAAGCTCTCAAGCGCGACCACAACAAGCTCGGCAGAGAGCTTGAATACTTCACGACAGTCGACTGCATCGGTCAGGGACTTCCGATCATCCTTCCGAAGGGCGCAAAGGTCATCCAGACGCTCCAGAGATGGGTCGAAGACGAAGAATACAAGCGCGGATATCTCCTCACAAAGACGCCGTACATGGCAAAGCGCGAGCTTTATAAGATCTCCGGTCACTGGGATCACTACCTTGACGGTATGTTCGTCCTCGGCGATCCTGACGACGAAACAAAGGAATGCTTCGCACTCCGTCCGATGACCTGCCCGTTCCAGTATCAGGTGTATCTCAACAAGAAGCGCTCGTACCGCGATCTTCCGATGAGATTCAACGAGTCGTCTACACTGTTCCGCAACGAAGATTCCGGCGAGATGCACGGCCTTATCCGCGTCCGCCAGTTCACGATCTCAGAAGGTCACCTCGTTCTCCGTCCCGATCAGCTTGAAGACGAGTTCCGCGGATGCCTTGAGCTTGCAAAATACTGTCTCGGCACAGTAGGACTTCTCGACGACTGTACGTTCCGCTTCTCGCAGTGGGATCCGGCTAACCCGAAGAACAAGTACGAAGGCACTCCCGAACAGTGGGAAGAAGCACAGCGTATTATGAAAGAGATCCTTGACGACCTCGGAGTAGAATACACCGTCGGTATCGACGAAGCCGCATTCTACGGACCGAAGCTCGACGTACAGTACAAGAACGTATTCGGCAAGGAAGACACTATCGTTACTATTCAGATAGATATGCTTCTCGCCGAAAGATTCGGTATGTACTACACCGACAGCGACAACCAGCAGAAGCTGCCGTATATCATCCACCGTACTTCTCTCGGCTGCTACGAAAGAACGCTCGCATACCTCATCGAGAAGTACGCAGGCGCACTTCCGATGTGGCTGTCTCCTCTCCAGGTCGAGGTCATCCCGATCGACGCGGCGTTCAATGAATACGCGCAGTCCGTTACAGACAAACTGAACGCGGCAGGAATCAAAGTCCACTTCGACGACAGAAACGAAACGATGCGCTACAAGATCCGCGAAGCACAGCTCCAGAAGACACCGTATATGCTCGTTCTCGGCGAACGTGACCGCACGAACGGTACAGTTTCCGTCAGAACACGCGGCGGAGAAGACAAGGGCGCTATGCCGCTTGACGACTTCATCGCACTTGCACTCGACGAGATCAACACAAAAAAGAGATAAGAAACCAGAACACAAAACGTCGTACCCGAAAAGGTACGGCGTTTTTCTGCCCTGCGTAGGCGCACATTCATCCAAACCTGACGTTTGGGATTGGTTTTTTCGCTACGCGCGGGACGGACAACCGGTATTCGACTGTGTCGAAACCGAGCGTACCGCGGATTTGCACAAATTCTACGGTTTCGCACGATACATCATTCTTTATCAGTAGGGGAGGGGTTTCTCTTGACACGATGGTCTCCCCTACGGATAAAAGCTGGAGTCCGTGCAAATCCGGCGGCGGGAGCAAGCCCCTGCCCTACAGTATTAAAGAATGTGTTTTGGCGCGGCGCATATCCATGGTGCTTCTCGTAACAAAATTTGCATCCCCGTGCAGAAAAAGTTACAATTATTTAATTCTTACTATGGAAATATCGCGGCGGATATGGTATAATATATTCTATCTATAATGAAAAAGTATGCCTTCGCAAATGAAAGGATAAAATAAATGCCAAGATACACCGAAAAAGCAGAACTGCTTACCCTGCCCGTCATACCGCTCCGCGGAATTGTGGCGTTCCCGTCGATACCGCTCAACTTCGAGCTTGAAAGAGAAATATCGAAAAATGCACTCAAAGCCGCAACGGACGGAGATATGGCAGTGTTCCTGCTCACACAGAAAGACTCAAACATTGACGACCCGACAGAGAGCGATATGTATTCCGTCGGATGCGTCGCAAAAATAAAACAAACGCTCCGCAAGTCCGACGGTGGCAACATCCGTGTCGTCGCAGAGGGCTACTGCCGCGGCACCGTCATCGAAATGAGACGTGAGGGCGGTTGCTTCTATGCGGAAGTAATGTCGAAGACCGTCACCGCCGATTCGTCCGCGAATGATCTCCGCGCCGAGGCACTGACGAATGAGCTTCTTTCGTCCCTTGACGAAATGCTCCGTTATCTGCCGTCGTTCTCCGACGATTTTCTCCGCACAGCCGGCTCGATACATAACCCCGGACTGCTCTCCGACCTCATCGCGTCAAGCCTTTTCGTAAGATTTGAAGACAAAGCGACAGTCCTCGGTATCTACGATCCCCTGTTCCGCGCAGAAAAGACCATAACCCTTATGGCAAGCGAGATGCGCTTGCTCAGGACCGAGCTTGACATCCAGCGCAAGGTCAAAAAAGCGATGGACGACAATCAGCGCGACTATTACCTCCGCGAACAGCTCAAAGCGATCGAAGACGAACTCGGCATCGACGAAGAAACCGAAGAACTCAGGAAAAAAATGGCGAAAGCCGATCTTCCGGAGGAAGTAAAAGAACGGCTCGAAAAAGAGCTTATGAAGTTCGACAGAACTCCGCAAGGTTCTCCCGAAGCCGCAGTCATCCGCGGATACATCGAAACGGTGCTTGACATTCCGTGGAACAAGCGCACGAAAGACAGAGTTGACATAAAAGCCGCGCGCAAGATACTCGACGACGACCACGACGGACTCACGAAGGTCAAGGAAAGAATTCTCGAATATCTCGCCGTAAAACAGCTCAACCCCGATATAAAAAGCCAAATAATCTGCCTCGTCGGACCTCCCGGAGTCGGCAAAACCTCTCTCGGCGCGTCTGTTGCCCGTGCGATGAAGCGTAAATACGTCCGCGTTTCGCTCGGCGGCATCAGAGATGAGAGCGATATCCGCGGCCACAGAAAAACGTACATCGGCTCTATGCCCGGCAGAATAATCGCCGCACTTACGGAATGCGGATCGGTCAATCCCGTGATGCTTCTTGACGAAGTTGACAAGCTATGCTCAGACCTCCACGGCGATCCGGCGTCGGCGCTTCTCGAAGTCCTCGACGGCGAGCAGAACAAGGCGTTCCGTGACCACTTCGTCGAGCTTCCCGTCGATCTGTCGGAGTGCCTGTTCATCGCAACGGCAAACACGACAGACACTATCCCGCGTCCCCTGCTCGACCGTATGGAAGTCATCGAGCTGAACACTTACACGCCGTCGGAAAAGCTGTCTATCGCAAAAAATCACCTCATCCCGAAGCAGATGAAGCGGCACGGACTCACAAAGCGTTCGCTGAAGATCACCGACGACGCGGTGAACGAGATCATCGCAGGATTTACACGCGAGTCCGGCGTGCGTAATCTTGAAAGAGAGATCGCATCCCTCTGCCGCAAGGGCGCAAAGGAAATCATCGAAAGCGGCGTAAAATGCGTTACGGTTGACAAAACCAACATAGAAAAATATCTCGGTCCGAGAAAGATCATAGATTCCACGCTTGAGAAAACCAATCTCGTCGGCGTGACGAACGGACTTGCTTACACCGAAGTCGGTGGAGACGTTTTGAAAGTCGAAGTTCTGCCGCTCGACGGTACGGGCAAGATAGAGCTGACCGGCACTCTCGGCGACGTTATGAAGGAATCGGCGAGAATTGCAGTATCTTACACAAGAGCGCACGCCGATGAATACGGCATCGCATCCGATTTTTATAAGACAAAGGATATTCACATCCACGTTCCCGAAGGCGCAACTCCGAAGGACGGCCCGAGCGCAGGCGTCACGATGACGACCTCACTTGTGTCCGCGCTGTCGGGCTATCCCGTACGCCGCGATATTGCGATGACGGGCGAGATAACGCTGACCGGCAGAGTGATAGCCATAGGCGGACTTAGAGAAAAATCCACAGCCGCTTATTCGCTCGGTATCCGCACGATCCTCATCCCGCACGACAATATGAGAGACATACCGGAGCTTGACGGCGAAGTGCGGGAAAACGTGACGTTCATCCCGTGCGACACGCTCGACGATGTCCTGTCCCGCGCGCTCATCCGTCCCGTGAAGACGGAAAGCGAGCCGGTCTTCCCCGAACCGATAGGAGATACGGAAGAGATGCCGAAGACACGCCGCAACGTCCGCACACCGAAGAACAAACGCCCGTACACTACATCCCCGAAGGATTGACGGCTTAACAACCCGATTATCAGAAAGGCATATTCGTAAAATGAAGCTCAACACAAACAACGTTTCACTGAAAATATCCGCAGGACAGCCGCGTCAGTTCCCGTCCGACAGAATACCGCAGGTGGCGTTTTCCGGACGCTCGAACGTCGGGAAAAGCTCGCTTATCAATTCTCTCGTGAACAGAAACGGACTTGCCAGAGTCAGCGGCACTCCCGGAAAAACGATAGTCATAAACTTTTTCGACATCGACAGGCGGCTCTATCTCGTCGACCTGCCGGGCTACGGTTATGCGAAACGCTCGTTTGACAGCAAGCAAAGCTGGTCTTCCCTGACTGACGGTTATTTCACGAAAAACCCGAATATTGATTCTTTGAAGCTCGTCTGCCAGCTCGTCGACAGCCGAACAGGACCGACGAACGACGACCTCGATATGCTCGCGTACATGAGCGAATGCGGTTTGCCGCACATTATCGTTGCAACGAAGACAGACAAGCTGAACGCAACCGAAAAAAAGAAATTTCTCGAAGATATAGCCGCCGAGCCGCTCACAAAGGACGTGCCGCTCGTGCTGTATTCATCGAAAACGAACGCCGGACGGGACGAGGTGTGGAAGCACATCTTATCGTCGTGCGGTATATGACAGGCTGACGAAAAGGAGGAAGAACAGTGGGAATCCTGCAATCATTATTCACACGAGAAGGGATCATAGAGCTTCTCATCACTATCCCGTGCGTGCTCGTTGCGCTGACGTTTCACGAGTTTGCTCACGGATATGTTGCAATGCGGCTCGGCGACCCGACTGCACGAAATTTCGGACGGCTCACGCTAAATCCTTTGAAGCACCTCGATCCGATAGGAACGATCTGTATGGTGCTGTTTGGCTTCGGATGGGCAAAACCCGTTCCGATAAACACGCGGTACTTCAAGAATCCGCGCAAGGGTATGGCGATAAGTGCCGCCGCAGGACCGATCATGAACCTGCTTCTGGCGTTCGTCGCCGCGTTCGTGACGGAGTTTGTCGTGTGGCTCGCCGGAACGACCCTCCCTCAGAGCAACGCTGCCTCGAACGTGTTGATAATGGCATTCAGGCTCTTTTACACGTTCCACCGGCTCAATCTCGCGCTGGCGATATTCAACCTCATTCCGCTTCCGCCGCTCGACGGATCGAGGATTCTGTTCATTTTCCTGCCGCCGAAATGGTATTTCGGGATAATGAAATACGAAAGATATATAATGATAGGTTTTCTCGTGCTTCTGTGGACGGGAATAATCACACTTCCGCTGTCCTGGGCTGTTAGCGGACTGTCAAGTCTGATGTTCAGGCTCGCGGGCGCGGTGTTCGGCATCGCATAAACAAAAACTGACGAAAGGAGGCGGACTATGGAAACGATAAATTACAAAATCGAACTATTTGAAGGTCCGCTCGACCTCCTGCTGTCTCTCGTTGAGAAGAACAAAATGAAGATCGAAGATATACGCATAGACCTCCTTTGCGAGCAGTATATGGCGTATATCAACGAGGCGCGGGAGAACAACATCGACCTCGCGTGTGAATTTCTCTATATGGCAAGCGAGCTTATGCTCATCAAAAGCCGTATGCTCCTGCCGCGCGACGAAGAAAAAGACGAAGACCCACGCAAGCCGCTCGTCGACGCGATCCTTGAATATCAGAAAGCAAAGCTCGCCGCGTCGTCGCTGTCCGATATGTTCGCAGTCTTCGGCACGCGGATGATAAAGGAGACGGACGAGATAACGAAAGACAAAACGTACGTCGCCGATCACTCGGTAGAGCTGTTGCAGGCGGCGCTCGCCCACGTCTTCTCGGAGACGAAGATAACAGAAAAAGCCGCGCGTGAGACGTTCTCGAATATCGTGAATGCGCCGCGCGTGCCTGTCGAAGAAGTTATCGTAAAGCTCATTGATTCTCTTCGAGCCGCACCCGTGTATCTCGATGCATTCTTCGCAGGCTCGTCCGGCAGAGGTGAACTGATCGCAAAATTCATCGGCATACTTGAACTGCTCAAATCCCATATAATTTCCCTCGAAGAAACCGATGAAGCAAGCGAGAGCGGCGTCACCGATATGCTTTCGCACCTGCGGCTTTCGCTTATAGCGACTGACGACGAGATAAAAGCCGCACAGCTTGAGACTTCGTATACATAAAAAGAAGAAAAAACGAATGGAAAACGGATAAATGGACAACAATTCTGAAAACAACGTACAGAACGAAAAACAGTATTCGCTCGAAGAACGCTTTGCGATAATCGAAGCGTGCCTTTTCGCCGCCGGTCATCCGCTGACGTACTCGCGGCTCGGCGACGTGCTCGGTCTTTCTCTCGCGGAGACGGAGGACACCGTCGAAAAGCTCGCGGCGATATATAACAGCGATGACGCATTTCCGCGCGGAGTGATACTCGTGCGCTTCCCCGATTCGTGCCAGCTCTGCACAAAGGAGTGCTACGGCGCGGAGATAAAAGAAGCTCTCGGCATCCGTCGCAGCGGCACGCTTTCGCAGTCGCTTCTCGAAGTGCTTGCGATCATTGCGTACAACCAGCCGACGACGCGTGCGTTTGTCGACACCGTTCGCGGAGTCGATTCAAGCTACGCCATGTCCTCGCTGTCCGAGAAGAATCTCATCGAGCAGTGCGGACGGCTTGACGCACCCGGCAGACCGTCGCTGTACCGCACGACGAACGATTTTCTCCGCGTGTTCGGCATATCCGCGCTCGACGAACTGCCGTCGGTCACACTGAGAACGGACAGCGGCGAAACGGTCGAGCTTCACCCGGGAGAGTCGGAATTTGAGCAGCTTTCGATAGACGGCGAAGAGCATCCGGAGAACATCCCGACCGAAGAGAATAGCGACTGAAAAAACATACCGAAAAGGAAGTGAGAGGGAATGACTGCGCTTATCGTCATAGCGGCGATTTTGCTCGTTTTTGCGCTCATCCTCTCGCTGAGAATAAAACTCCGCGTAAAGCTCGACGGCAGTGATTTTTCGCTCGCGGTCACAGTCGGCGGAATAAAGGTATTTTCGCTTCCTAAAAAAGAAAAAAAGAGAAAAAAACCGCGCCTGTCCGCCTTTTCGTATGAGAAGCACAAAAAGCGGCTCGAAAAAGAACGGCTGAAAGCCGAAAAGAAAGCCGCGAAAAAGGCAAAAAAGAAGTCTAAATCCGATAAGATCAAAGACAAAGCGGAAGAGACAGCAGGCAAGGCAAAAAAATCGCTCGGCGAGAAAGTCACGTCAGTCTTCGACTTTGTAAAATACGTTCTCGGCGAATTTCCGCGGCTCGCGTCGTATATCCGGACGGAGATAAAAGCCGCGCACATCACGGTCGGCACAGGTGACGCCGCAAAAACAGCCGAGCTTTACGGCGGTATCTCGGCGGCGCTGTCTCTGCTCATCGAACTGCTCGACAAAAGAACGCAGCTTAAAAAAATAAAAAGCGGCGCCGTTTCCGTCTCCCCCGATTTTCTCGGAGAAAAAACGGACGCGCGTCTCGATATTTCCCTGAAAATAACGCTCTTCTCCGTCCTGCGCGTAGGATGTCACACACTTGCGTGGTTCATCCGCAAAAAGCTCGGAGAAGCCGCAAAACAAGTACGAAAATAAAAACATATCATACATGGAGGTTCGTTATGGCTGAAAACACAAACAAACTCGGCGATTTTGCGAAGTCCACACTTGATTCCGTCCGCTCTATCCTTGACGCAAATACAGTGATAGGTACACCGATCACAACGGCGCAGGGCGTGACTATCATTCCGATCTCGAAGATTTCTGTCGGTTATGCGTCCGGCGGACTCGATTATCCGCACAAGAATGCGGACGCCAAACCGAACACATTCGGCGGTGGCGGCGGTACCGGCGTTTCCGTAACACCTGTTGCACTGCTCGTCATCTCGTCTGACGGCAACGTCAACGTTCTGAACGTCAATTCGTCCTCTACGGGAACATCGGCTGACACCGTTTCTCAGGTCGTCGGATTCATCGAACGTTCTCCCGAGCTTATCGAAAAGATCAAAGGCACGTTCGCAAAAGACAAACCGTCGGAATCCAAAGTCGATTTTTAAGCGAAAATCTGTCTGAATTTTCTTCGTTTATTTTCTTCCGTGCGACACATATTAAAGTGTGAGAAAAAACAACGGGAGAAAAAAGATGAAGAAAAACAGAATGATCGCGCTTCTGCTCGCCGTACTGACGGTTCTTCCGCTCATATCAGCCGTAAAGGCCGCTGATGTGTCGGCGTATTCGGCAGTCCTTATCGAAGCGGAGAGCGGAGACGTGATATATGAAAAAAACGCCGACGTGCGTCTTCCCATGGCAAGCACGACGAAGATAATGACGGCTGTAGTCGCGCTTGAGCACTGCGACTGCGAGAAAACCGTCACCGTTCCGGCTGAGGCGTGCGGAGTAGAAGGCTCCAGCGTGTATCTTACGGCAGGCGAGCGGCTGACTGTCGGGGAATTGCTTTACGCGATGCTCCTTGAAAGCGCAAACGACGCGGCTACGGCTATCGCCATTGAAACAGCAAGCTCGGTAGAAGCGTTCGCCGATATGATGAACGAAAAAGCGGCGTCGCTCGGTCTGAAGGATACGCATTTCACTAATCCCCACGGGCTTTACGACGAAGCGCACTACACCACCGCAAAAGAGCTTGCGAAGATCGCGGCGTATGCGCTCCGAAACCCGAAGTTCTCTGAGATCGTGTCGACTTATAAATACAAAATCCCGCTCAAAAACGGCGAGGGAACGAGGGTACTCGTCAACCACAACCGACTGCTCCGTATGTCGGATGAAGTGATCGGCATAAAGACCGGCTTCACGAAAAAAAGCGGGCGTTGTCTTGTCTCGGCGGCGGAAAGGGACGGCGTGAGAGTCGTTGCCGTTACGCTGAACGCGCCCGACGACTGGAACGATCATCTCGCATTGTTAAACGAAGGGCTGTCGGCTTACGAGTCGTTCACACTTGCCGAGGACGGGCAGTATTCTATAGAGATACCTGCCGTGTATTCGGATGACGGATTTTTGACCGTAAAGAACGCCGCTCCGCTCACGAAGACGATGAAAACCGGCACAAAGGTCGAAGCGACCGTCGAAGCGCCGCATATCATTCTCACAGAAGTATGTGCAGGGGACGAAGTCGGCAGAGTCGTTTTCTCGGCAAACGGAAAAGAGATCGCGTCCGTTCCGCTCGTTTCTTGCGAGACGACGGAAAGACCGCGAAAGAAAAGTCTATTTGAAAAAATTGCCGGACTTTTCCGGCAGGAACACAATGGAAAAGATTAAATTACAGAAATTTTTCGGGGACGCGGGCGTGATGTCCCGTCGTGCGGCGGAAAAAGAGATAGCGGCAGGCAAGGTCAAGGTAAACGGGCTTGTGGCGTCTCTCGGTGACAGAGTCGATCCCGACTGCGATACAGTCGAGTACGGCGGCAAAGTCATCCGTCCGCGCGGGACAGCCGGGCGTACATATATCGCACTGAACAAGCCTGTCGGATACGTCACAACAATGTCGGACGAACAGGGGAGACGGACGGTCGCCGATCTCGTCGGAGACGTAAAAGGGCGCGTCTATCCCGTCGGGCGGCTCGATATGTATTCGGACGGTCTTCTTCTTCTGACCGACGACGGTGAGCTTGCAAATCGACTGACTCACCCGTCTCACAACATCCCGAAAAAGTACCGCGCGACAGTCACCGCGCACGTTACTGAAGAAATGCTTGAAAAACTGCGCGAGCCATTCGAACTTGACGGATATATGCTCCGCCCGTTTGAAGTGGAGATCGACGGATTTACTAAATGCGGAGAGGCGGACGCAACAGTTCTGATCTTCACGCTCCACGAGGGGCGAAACCGCGAGATACGGCGTATCTGCGAGCATCACGGGCTGAAAATAGCGCGGCTGACGCGGTTTGAGATAGGAGAGATACGACTCGGCTTGCTTCCGATGGGCAAATGGCGCGCGCTGACGGACGACGAGATCGAATATCTGAAAGGAATATAAGTATGTTTGAAGTAATGCCGGTGCGTTCACCGGAGCTGCAGAAAGAGCTGTGCGAAACGCTCGGAGCGACGCACGCCGACGGCACGTTCGCTTATTATGCCGCCGAAATGGAGGACGACCTGACGACGGTGAAATACCCGATAGCTGTTCTCGAATTTGCGCTGTCCTCCGAAAAAGCCGTGATAAAAACGCTCGGCATCCGCGAGGGAAACGAAAAAGACGAGGCTGTGACGGTGCTCGTTCGCGCGGTCATGAGCTGGGTGAACAAAGCGGAAGTGCCGCAGATAGAGTTCGACGACGGCGCGGCTGACGAAGAACTCATACGCTCTTTCAGCTTCCGCAGAAACGACGGCGGACGCTGGTCGGTCGATCTCGGAAAATTCTACCGTTCCCCGTGCCACTACGGAAAAGAATAAAAGGAAATATTAAATGCCGTACCCGAAAAGGTGCGGCATTTTTGTATTCATAAAAATCTATATATTATTGTGATTAACTCATAAAGGCTCCCTCCGGGAGGGAGCTGTCAACGAAGTTGACTGAGGGAGAATGCGTACATAAGGTTATGACAAAATCAGAAAAACCGCTCTCTCCCTCCGTCACGGTAAACCGTGCCACCTCCCTCCCGGAGGGAGGCATTTGCGACGGAGTCGAAATATTCGCATACAGCCTTGAATTATGTGTCGATTTGACGGTTTGTGAAACGTATCATTTTCAGATCAAATCTTTCAAGAGTATCGGTGCGAAATTCGTATAAATCAAATAAAAACTTCGGTATATGCAAGGCTCCCTCGGGGAGGGAGCTGTCAACGAAGTTGACTGAGGGAGAGTGCGTTACATAAGGCTAAGACAAAATCACAAAAACCGCATACTCGTCTCAGTCAAAGTATATCTCCGTTTCTTTCTCGCATCTCAGGTACGCGCTCTCTCCTACCGACAGCTCAAATTCCACGCCGCATACGCCCGTGATAAGCTCCGTCACGGATGACGAAAACCGGACGTTCAGCGTCCCCTCGCGCACGACGGCAACTACTGTTCTCTCGCCCCCGTTATTCCACGGCAGCCGCTCATATATGAAATGCTCAGGCGTCAGCTCAAGTATGCGGAATGTGCCGTCGCGGAAAACGGCGTTGTTTTTTCTTATATTGCCGAGCTTACGGTAATGTTCGAGTAGCTCACCGTTCATGTCGTTCCACGGGAAAGGACGGCGGCAGAACGGGTCTCCGTACCCCTCAAGCCCGACTTCGTCCCCATAGAAGACGCACGGCACACCCGGCAGACCGCAGATCAGCGAATACGCGAGCTTTAATTTGCGAACAGCCGCGCTTTTCTCGTCTGCCGTCATCTTCGCCGCAGCAAGCTCGGCGTTCGATTTGCCGTCGCCGCTCTCTCCGCCGAGGACTGTGATTATCCTCTCGGTGTCGTGCGTGCCGAGAAAGTTCAGCAAATTGTCGGACGACTGCTTCGGATAGCGGCGGTAGAGTGTTTCCGTCGCAAGCCGCAGAATGTCGCATTCGCCGTCACGGATGAACGAGATCACGCCGTTTCGCAGGGGATAATTCATCACGGAATCGGTCTGCCTGCCGCCGAGATACCGCCTGCGCGCACGGTAGCTTATCTTGTTTGTCGCATCCTCCCACACTTCGCCGATAATGACTCCGTCGGGATTCGCTTCTTTGACGGACGCGCGGAAGTCGTCGAGAAACTCGTCGGATATTTCGTCCACCACGTCGAGCCGCCAGCCCGATACGCCTGCGTCCATCCATTTGCGGACAACGCCGTCGCAGATGAACGAGCGGTAGCTTTCGTTTGTGCTGTCGACGCGCGGAAGAATGTCGACTCCCCACCAGCATTCGTAGCTGTCGGGGTATTCGCGGAACTTGTACCATTCGTAGAACGGCGACGACTGCGACTGATACGCGCCGAGCGTCGGATAGCGTCCGCGGCGGTTGAAATACACACTGTCGTCGCCCGTGTGATTGAATACGCCGTCGAGAATAACGTCGATCCCGCGCGATTTTGCCGTCTTGCAAAGCTCAATCAGAGCCGCGTCGCTGCCGAACATCGTGTCGACCTTCGTGTAGTCGCCGGTGTCGTATTTGTGATTCGTGTGCGCGTCGAAAATCGGGGATAAGTATATCGTTTTCGTGCCGAGAGAGGCGATGTAGTCGAGTTTTTCGACGATTCCCCATAAATCTCCGCCGAAAAACGTGTTGTTGTCGAGCGCGTCGCCCGGTTTTTCGGCAAACGGAGGACAGCCGCCGTCCCAGTTTTCATCAAGCACGGCGTACGATTTCACGGGAGATTTTCCGCTGCGGCAGAATCTGTCAACGAAAATGTGATACACTATCCCGTCGCGGAAAGCGAGGGATGTTCTGTAGTCCGGCTCATGGAGAAAAAGCTGTCTTTCCCCCTGATAATTCTCAAGCACTTCAAGCTCCGTCGGTTTCTCGCCGCCGAGGATGACGCCGTCCGCGTTGTAGTGGTAGTAGAACAGCCCTTCGCCCCTCAGATGACAGTCTGCGAGCAGGGAAGAAAAGTCGATCTCGCACGAAAAAACCGCGCCGCTCTCACGCTTCATTTCATACGTGAGGAACGCCGAGGACGCCGTCATACCGTCGTTATGTATCACGAGTCGGACGTCGGATATTTCGCTGTCGGCTTCAAGGACAAACCGTACAGTAAGGTCGGACGGAAACGCCCCGAAGAGAGAGCATTCCCGTCCTGTTTTGTCGAATTTTCGTTCTGTGAAAAGCACTTTTTCGCCCTTTTCCGTTTTTTATTTCAGAGGTTTGATGTGCCAGATCTTGTCTGCGTATTCGCGTATCGCTCTGTCGGACGAGAAGAATCCGGCGTTTGCGATGTTCATGAGGGATTTTCTGAGCCACGTGGGTTCGTCGTGGTAGGTTTCTATCATCTTGTCGTACGTTCCGAGATATGCGTCAAAGTCCGCGAGGCACATATACGGGTCCGCGATGCCTCTCTCACCTGCGAGGAGGTAGTTCACCATGACGGTGTGATCGTTGCCGCCGAAACGTCCGCCGAGGAAGTCGATGGTATCCTTGAGTCTGCGCGACTGCATATAGTACGAGCGCGCGTTGTAACCGGATTTCCACAGCTCGTCGACTTCTTTCGCACGAAGACCGAAGATATAGATGTTGTCGTCTCCGACAGCGTCTTTCATTTCAACGTTTGCGCCGTCGAGCGTGCCGAGCGTAAGCGCACCGTTGACCATGAACTTCATACATCCCGTGCCGCTTGCTTCCTTGCCGGCGAGGGAGATCTGTTCGCTTATGTCGGCAGACGGGATCAGCACTTCGGCGAGGGATACGTTGTAGTCCTCTGCGTAAACGATGCGGATGATGTCGCGTGCCACGGGATCGCGTTCGATCTCTTCACCGAGATTCCATATCAGCTTTATGATCTCTTTCGCCATATAGTATCCGGGCGCGGCTTTTCCGCTGAAGATGAATGTCGTCGGCGTGTAGTTTCCGTTCGGATTTGTCTTTATTTCATTGTAAAGCGAGACGATCTTCAGAACGTTAAGAAGCTGACGCTTGTATTCGTGCATTCTCTTCGCCTGTACGTCGAATACGGAAGACGGATCAAGCGCCTTGCCCGTTTTGTCGGAGTAATACTTTGCAAATCGTTCTTTGTTCTCTTTCTTGATAGATGCGAGACGGGAAAGCACCGCTTTGTCGTCCGCGTATTTCTCAAAGTCCTTGAGCCTTGAAAAATCCTTTCTGTAGTCCGGACCTATCGTGTCGTCGAGCAGGGAAGTAAGTCCCGGGTTCGAGTAGCAGAGCCAACGGCGCATTGCGATACCGTTAGTGACGTTCGTGAATTTATACGGCGTTGCTTTGTAGAATTCGTGGAATACAGTATCTTTCAGAATATTCGAGTGGAGCGCAGACACGCCGTTTACTGTGTGGGATGCGTGAACGCTCAGGTTTGCCATTCTGATCTGGTTGTACGCGATTACCGACATCGTCGAAATCCTGTCCCAGTCGCCGGGGTACATATTCCAGAGATCCGCCGTCATGCGTCTGTTGATCTCGCAGACTATCATATAAATTCTCGGCAGCTTGAGGCGGAACAGCGATTCGTTCCACGTCTCAAGAGCCTCGGGCATAACAGTGTGGTTCGTATAGGAAATTACTCTCGTGACGACGTTCCATGCGTCCTCCCATGAGTAGGAGTAAACGTCGAGCAGGATACGCATAAGCTCCGGCACGCAAAGCGCAGGGTGCGTGTCGTTGATGTGGATAGCCACCTTGTCGGCGAAGTTCGAGAGAGTGCCGTAACGTGCGAGGTGGTCGGCGATGATGCTCTGGAGTGACGCGGAAACGAGGAAATACTGTTGGGTGAGACGGAGGAGCTTGCCTTCTTCGTGGTTGTCGGACGGATAAAGCACCTTCGAGATGACTTCTGCGTTCGACGATTCCTGTATCGCCTTGACATACTGCCCCTGCGAGAACAGATTCATGTTGAAGTTCTTCGTGTCAACGGCTTTCCAGAGACGGAGAGTGTTCACGGCTTCGCTGTCTGCACCCGAGATCATCAAGTCGTACGGAACGGCGCGTACTTCCTCGTAGTTTTCGTAAACGATGTTGCACTTGCCGTTTTCCCAGCTTTCCTTGACTTCGCCGCCGAGACGTATGTTGTACGCCTTGTCAGTTCTCGGAACGAGCCACAGCCCTCCCTCTTTTATCCATTCGTCGGGGAGTTCGACCTGGTTGCCGTCGATGATGCGCTGTTTGAAAAGACCGTATTCGTAGCAGATCGAAAATCCGGTCGTGTAGTAGTCAAGCGCGGTCAGCGAGTCCATGAAGCACGCCGCGAGCCGTCCGAGACCGCCGTTGCCGAGTCCCGGGTCGGGTTCTTTTTCATATATCTCGTCGAGCGAGAAGCCGAGCTTAGAGAGCGCGTTTCTGTACTGCTTCTCAAGTCCGAGATTCATTATATTGTTCTTGAGCTGCCGTCCGACGAGGAACTCCATACACATATAGTACGCCTTTTTGGAAGCCGCTTTCTTTACGGTTTCGTGGAAAGCCGCTTTTTTCATCGCAAGGACTTCCTTGACGCTGAGCAGTGTCGCCGAGAAGATCTGTTCTTCGGTCGCTTCGTCCGGCGTAACGCCGAAATAGTTCATCAGCTTTGATTCGATATTGTTCTTTACCGCCGCATCGGTGAGCTTCTGGTTTCTGTCCATAGTATACCGTCCCAATATGAAATATTGATAAATGACGGCATAGTGACAATGCACAAAACGCCGCCATTCGGAATATAGTCCGTTTAATTATATTTTACACCAAAGACGAATAGATTTCAATGTATTTTTTTGCCGAAACATTCCACGAAAAGTCGACGGAAATGACATTTTTGACTAATTTCTCCCACTTCGGCGCGTCAAAATATACACTGAGCGCATAGTTTATGACATTTTTCATGTCGTGCGCGTTGTAGTTGTCGAACGTGAAGCCATTGCCCGTGCCTTCGTATTCGTTGAACGGTTTTATTGTATCCGCAAGTCCGCCGCACGCACGCACGATCGGCACTGTTCCGTAGCGCGACGCGATCATCTGCGCGAGTCCGCACGGCTCGGATTTCGACGGCATCAGGAAAAGATCGGCGCCGGCGTAGATCTTCTTTGATACGGACTTGTTGTACTCTATCCACGCGCAGACCATGCCCGGGTGGCGGTATTCGAGTCCGCGGAAGAATTCTTCAAGCTCGCTCTCTCCCGTGCCGAGAAGAACGAACTGCACGTTTCCGTAATTCACGATCTCTTCGATCACACGCTTGACGAGGTCAAAGCCCTTGTGTGACGCAAGACGCGATACCATGGCGATGATCGGGAAATTCGGATTCTCGACGAGTCCGCAGGTGCGCTGTAAGTCCGCTTTGTCAGCCGCTTTTCCACTGAGGTCTTTCGGTGAGAACTTTGCGGCGATCTCGTTGTCCTTTGTGGGGTTGTAGTAGTCGACGTCGATGCCGTTCACTATGCCCGTGAGCCGTCCTTCGTCGTTTGCCTGGCGGAGGATGAAGTGAAGTCCGCTCGAATAGAACTCGGTCAGTATCTCGCGCGAGTACGTTTCGCTTACTGTCGTGACCTTGTCGGCGCAGGTGACGGCACCTTTCAAGAGGTTGATACAGCCGTTGTATTCGACTGTGTTTTTCTCCCATTCGGGAAGCTCGAAAACGTCTCCGAGTATCTTGAAGTCGAACACTCCCTGGTAGTCGATGTTGTGTATCGTGAACACCGAACGGATGTTGCGGTATTCGGCAATGTGACCGTACTTTTTCTTCAGATAGATGACGGTCAGCGCGGTCTGCCAGTCGTTCGCGTGGAGGATGTCGGGATAGAATCTGAGCATCGACATCATTTCCATGACGGCTTTCGAGAAGAACGCGAATCTCTCCGCGTCGTCGTAGTTGCCGTAGAGCATTTTTCGGTCAAAATAGTATAAGTTGTCGATGAAATAGAAGGTCACGCCGTCAGATACGGTTTTCCAGATACCGCAGTATTGGCTGCGCCACGCGAGCCAGACGTTCGTTTCGTATATCAGCTCAAGCTGTTCGGCAAATTTGTCTCTGATCGACGGATAGAGCGGTATCACGACGCGCACGTCTCCGCCGTCACCGAGGATCTTTTTGACGGATTTCGGAAGAGAGCCTACAACGTCGGCAAGTCCGCCGGTGGATGCGTACGGAAGCGCTTCCGATGCAACGTAAAGCAGTTTCACGGTTTTACTCCTTTCGGGCTGTCAGATCATTTTTCCTTTTGATACATAGAACGGCTGAACTTCTGCGCCTGCGAGCATACGTCCGTCACGGATGACGGTGTTCTTGTCGGTGATGACGTAGTTGAGGAACGCGCCGTCTGAGATTATCGAATCCTGCATGATGATCGAGTTGCGGACAGTTGCGTTCTTGCCGACCTTCGCGCCGCGGAAGATTATCGAATTTTCTACCGTGCCTTCGATGACGCAGCCGTCGGCTACAAGCGAATTCTTGACTGACGACGACGGTGCATAGTATGCAGGGGTGGAGTTGCGTACTTTCGTGTAAACAGGTCTGTTCTTTACATTGAACAGGGATTCACGCATATTTTTGTCTGAGATAAGCTCCATTGAATACTTGAAGTAGTCTTCAAGAGATGTTATGCAGGCGAAGTATCCGTCGTACTTGTATACGCGGTAATCCATTCGTCCGATGTTGCGCGCGATGATGTCCTTTGTCATGCTTGAATAGTTGTGCGCTATCGAGTCGGCGACGATCTGCTGGAGGTACGAGGTCTTCATAACGAGCATATTGAGTGCGATGTCCGCTTCTCCCTTGAAATCGGTGGGATAAAGCTCGATGTCGGTGATCTTTCCGTCGTCGTCGGAGCGGTAAATCGTGTTGTATTTTGCAGTCTCGCGGGTGAGAGAAACGCGCTTTACGGCAAGGGTAATGTCCGCGCCGGTTTTTCTGTGATATTCGATCATGTCGCTGAAGTCGACGTTGCAGATAACATCGCAGTCGGAGAGAACGACGTATTCGTCCGATATATGACCGATAGCCGCGCTGACGGACTTAAGCGATTCGAGCCGCGTCTGATATTCTTCGTTTCCTCCGCTTCCTGCCGTCATGTGAGGCGGAAGTATCTTAAGTCCTCCCGAACGGCGAGCAAGATCCCAGTCCTTGCCCGAGCCTATATGGTCCATAAGCGAGCGGTAGTTGTAGTGGGTTATTACATCGATGTTGTATATGTTCGAGTTGACCATGTTCGAGAGCGTGAAGTCGATGAAACGGTATCTGCACGCGAACGGGACTGAGCCGATAGTGCGGAGTCTTGTAAGCTCGGGGATATTGTTGTCGTGAATGTTTGTAAAAATGATTCCTGATGCTGACATATTATTTCACGTTCCTTTCTCAGTTCTCTTCGCCGTGCTCCGAGAGCCACTTTGCGTTTACCATTTCGCCGCCGGGAATGTCTGAGCCGTCCGCCACTTTGAGGTCGGAGCCGACGACCGTTATAGCCTCCCCCGAGCTTTTCGTCCGTCCGACGACTGAGTTCTTGCCGATCACCGTGTCGCTGTCGATTATCGAGTAGTTGACTGTCGCGCCCTCGCCTACCGTAACGCCGCGCATGATGACGGAATCTTTGACGTACGCGCCTCTCTCGACCGTTACGCCGGACGCGAGAACTGAGTTCTCGACTACGCCCTCGACGACGCATCCCTCGGTAATGAACGAGTTCGATATTTTGGCGTATTCTCCGACAAACTGCGGCGGATCTGAGTAGTTGCGCGAATAGATCCTCCACGAGCGGTCGCGCAGGTCAAATTCGGGTTTTTCGCCGAGCAGATCCATGTTCGCTTCCCAGAGGGACTGTATCGTTCCGACGTCTTTCCAGTATCCGGAGAAAGGATATGCGTACATTTTCATGCCGTCCGCGAGCATTTTCGGAATGATGTTCTTGCCGAAGTCTTTTGAAGACTCAGGATCGGCTTCGTCGTCTATGAGGTATTTCTTCAGTACCTTTGCCGAGAAGATGTAGATGCCCATTGACGCTTTTGTGCTCTTCGGGTGCTTCGGTTTTTCTTCAAATTCGTATATCTTGAGGTTTTCGTCGGTGTTCAGGATGCCGAAACGGGAGGCTTCTTCAAGCGTTACTTCGAGAACGGCGATAGTGCAGTCTGCGCCTGTTTCCTTGTGTGCGCGGAGCATTTTTTCGTAGTCCATTTTGTAGATGTGGTCGCCGGAGAGGATGAGAACGTAATCGGGGTCGTATCTGTCGATGAACGCGAGGTTCTGATAGATAGCGTTGGCCGTGCCTTTGTACCAGTCCGCGCCGTTCTTACCCTGATAAGGCGGCAGGACCATAACGCCCGACTGCCCTCTGTCAAGGTCCCACGGCTGACCGTTTCCGATGTATTCGTTGAGCTGGAGCGGCTGATACTGCGTCAGCACGCCGACTGTGTAGATACCGGAATTGACGCAGTTCGAGAGCGGAAAGTCGATGATACGGTATTTTCCGCCGAAACGGACTGCCGGTTTAGCGGTTTTCTCCGTCAGCGTGTAAAGACGGCTTCCCTGTCCTCCGGCGAGAAGCATTGCGATGCACTCCTGTTTTTTGTACATAATAGACCTCCGAAAAATATTTTTCGATGTAGTGTTTTTGGATTTTTGTTTTGTCTGCCGACGGGGATTTTTCTTTAACTTGCACAAACCTCACGGCTTCGCACGATATATCATTTCTATTCTGTAGGGGCTTGCTCCCGCCGTCGAAAGGATTTGCACTTTCTTTATATCGGCAAAAGGTAGAAAACGTCTTCGATGTTTTCGATTTGTTTCTCTGTCCTACGCGTGGGGGCGGACAAGCCGGTATTCGACTTCGTCGAAACCGACGCGACGCTCCGCATCTCGGTGATGCAGAACGTCGCCTCCTTGTCAATCTACCCGCCAAAGGGGGAAGGGCTTCGCATTCACGCCTACCGACTTCGTGAACGAAGTCCTCGAGATGCTCCGCATCTCGGTTGGACTCCCCTTTGTTACAAAGTTTGTGCGACGTTTTCGAGGATTTAACCCGTGAAGGTACAGCGCGCTGCCGCTCATACGTTTGTGTATACAAGGCTATAGTGCAGTGAATTTGGGCTTTGTCATAATTTTCCACTTGCCCCTTTGTTGCAAAGTGGATGAAAGACTTTTGAGTTCTCTGTCTGATTATTCATTATTCATTCTTCATCATTCATTATTCATTAAATCTGCTTTTACCCTTGCTGTTTTTTCAGAATAAATCCTCCGAGAGGTGGGATGTTTACGTCGATCACGTTGTATTTTGTCTTTCCGTCGTCGCTGACGAGGCGTGAGCGGACGGGAACATCGTTGAGCTTGTTCTTTCCTCCGAACTCGTATCTGTCTGTCGTCATTACTTCTTCGTATCTGCCGAGCTTCGGCACGGGAAGAGTATATCCGCGCTTTTCGACAGGCGCGAAGTTGAGCACGACTATGATCTCGTTTCCGCGCTTGTCCTTGCGCCTGTACGCGAGAATGTTGTCGTCTGCGCGGTCGGCGAATATCCACTCAAAGCCGTCCCATGTGTCGTCGATTTCCCAAAGCTCCGGAGTTTCGAGGTAGAAGTGGTTCATCGCGCGGACGAATCTCTGCATCTCGATGTGGCGCGGGTAGTCGGTCATGAACCACTCAAGCTGGTTCTCGTAGTCCCATTCTCTGAACTGCGCGAATTCAGTGCCCATGAACGTCAGCTTTTTGCCCGGGAGCGTCATCATATACATGAGGAGCGTTCTCATGTTCGCAAACTTGTCGTCGTACTCGCCGAAGCACTTGTCGACGAGCGACTTTTTACCGTGTACGACTTCGTCGTGCGAGATCGGCAGAATATAGTTTTCGCTGAACGCATACATCATCGGGAACGTCAGCTTGTTGTGTATCCTGTTTCGTGCGACGGGATCGGTGGCGATGTAGTCGAAAACGTCGTTCGCCCAACCCATGTTCCATTTGAAGTTGAAGCCGAGTCCGCCGTCGTATACGGGGCCGGTCACCATGGGCCATGCCGTCGATTCTTCCGCTATCATGAGAACGTCCGGGAACTCGCCGAACACTGCCGAATTGAGCTTTCTGAAGAACGCTATCGCTTCAAGATTGTGGTTGTTGCCTTCGACGTTCGGGATCCACTCGCCGGGCTTCCTGTCGTAGTCGAGATAGAGCATCGCGGCAACTGCGTCGATCCTCAGTCCGTCGATGTGATATTCTCTGAACCAGAACAGCGCGTTCGAGATGAGGAACGACTGCACTTCCGGACGCCCTACGTCAAAGTAGCGCGTGCCCCAGCCCTCGTTCTCCATTCTGTCCTTGCCCTGGTATTCGTAAAGCGGCTGACCGTCGAATTCGTACAGTCCGTGCGCGTCCTTCGGGAAGTGAGCCGGCACCCAGTCGAGGATGACGCCGATGCCGTTCTTGTGCATCTTTTCGACGAAGTATCTGAAATCTTCCGGTGTGCCGTAACGGGAGGTCGGTGCGTAATATCCGCACACCTGGTACCCCCACGAGCCGTCGAACGGATGCTCCATTACGGGAAGCAACTCGATGTGCGTGTAGCCCATATCCTTGACATAAGCCGAAAGACGGTCAGCGATCTCTCTGTAACCGAGATAATGCTCGCCGTCGGCGTTCGATTTGCCGTCGCGCGTTTTCCACGAGCCGAGATGTACCTCGTAGATGTTGAGCGGTGCGGAATAGAAGTGGTTGAACTTCGGCTTGAATCCCCTTGCCTTCGGGCAGACCGTTGACGAGCGTTTTTTCAGCCAGTCGCCGTCGTCCCAGCGGTGGCGAGTAATGTCGCGCACAACCGACGCGGTTTTTATGAGCGTTTCGCTCTCGAATGCGTACGGGTCGGACTTGAGCCGCGTCACGCCGTCCCGTCCTGTTATCGCATATTTATAGAACTTTCCGTCGAGCCTGTCCGCTGTGTCGAGCGTTATTTCCCATACTCCGCCGTCTGTTGTACGGCTGAGCGGTGCGCCCCATTCCCATGAAGTAAAATCAGAATTGAGGTATACCGCTTTGGCGTTCGGCGCCCATACGCGGAAAGTGTATCTGTATCCGCTGTCTGTTTTCTGTGAATGTACTCCGAGGTAGTCGTATGCTGTGAAGTTTGTCCCCTGGTGAAAGAGATATTCGGGCAGGGATTTGTCGTCCGCCTCATACTGCTTTTCGGGGGATAATTCTTCTGTGTTCATCTGCTGTCACTCCGTTCACTGATTTTTGGGTTATCTTGTATAACGATTATATAACTTCGGCACTGTTTTTTCAAGAGTTTCTTGATATTTCCTATAATTTTTTTATATAGAATGGTAAAATATTAAGCATTTTATACAACTTTTCACCATTTATTTGTTTATCCTGTCGAACTTCGGAAAAGGGTTTGCCGATGCTTTCAAAATGAGGCAAACTCAAAACAAAAAGACCGTTTCCGGTCTTTCATGTTTATTATTTTCCGCTCGGGGAAAGAATATTCTTACGAATAATATCTTACGCTTGCGACGACTTTGCCGAGAATCATCAGACTGGTGACGATTATCGGGAGCATCGTTTTGTTTTCGGGCTGGAGACGGAAGTGACCGTTTTCCTTGTAGAACGTCTTGACCGTTGCTTCGTCGTCGATCAGCGCGACCACGATGTCACCGTTCTCGGCGGCAGACGTGCGCTCGACTATGACCGTGTCGCCGTCCATGATGCCCGCTTCGATCATTGACGTACCCTTGACACGGAGCGCGAACAGCTCCCCTGCCGGCATCGGTCTGTTCGATTTCGGGAAGCAGACGTATCCCTCGAAGTTCTCGACTGCGAGTATCGGCTGACCGGCTGTGACACGTCCGAGGACCGGCACGTGCATGAAGTCGTTTTCGTCGCCTGCGTCTTCGGGACTCAGCCCTTCGATGCGGAGAGTGCGGCTCTTGCCGTTTTCTTTGCGGATGTAGCCCTTCTTTTCGAGTCGGTCAAGCACGACGTGGACGGTGGACGTGCTCTTGATGTTCAGTGCGGAGCATATATCGCGTATCGACGGCGCGTATCCGTTCTTTACGATGTTTTCCTTTATATAATTGAATATAAGCTGTTCTTTCGGTTCAAGCTCTATCATAATGTACCCCCATATACATTGATTTGCAATTATTATAGCACATTTGTGCGTGCTTGTAAACACCTGTTCGGGAAATAAAGTGAAAAAAATCATACATTTTTGCATTTTTTCGTTATTTTTCGAGAAAAAACGACGGCGGAAAACAGGGATTTTTCTCAGAATCGACGAAAATCGGGAAATCTCTCAAAAACTATTGAAAAAACTTGCCCGAATGTATATAATGTAATATAGGGGAGAAGTTGGCAAGCAAAACAGCTTCTCCGGAACAGTATGATAAAATATCACCGATTCAGGTAGAACGGAGAAAAGAAATATGACAAACAACAAACACATTCTTTCGTGGATCAACGAAATGGCGGAAATGACCTGCCCCGATAAGATCGTTTGGATCGACGGAAGCGAAGAACAAGCGGACGCACTCCGCAAAGAGGCTTGCTCCACAGGCGAGATGATCAAGCTGAACGAAGAAAAACTCCCGGGCTGCTACCTCCACCGCACGGCTGTAAACGACGTTGCACGTGTTGAGGGACGCACGTTCATCTGCACAAGAAAGAAAGAAGACGCCGGCAACATCAACAACTGGATAGAGCCCGGCGAATGCTACGACAGACTGAAAAAGCTCTATCGCGGCTCTATGAAGGGCAGAACGATGTACGTTATCCCGTACTCCATGGGTATAGTCGGCTCCGACTTTGCAAAGTACGGCATCGAGCTTACCGACTCCATTTACGTTGTACTCAATATGCTCATCATGACAAGAGTGGGCAACAACGTTCTCGAAGCACTCGGCGACAGCGACAACTTCATCAAGGGTCTGCACTCCAAGGCAACTCTCGACGAAAACAACAGATATATCTGCCACTTCCCCGAAGACAACACGATCTGGTCCGTCAACTCCGGTTACGGCGGAAACGTTCTGCTCGGCAAGAAGTGCTTTGCTCTCCGTATCGCATCGTACCTCGGCAGAAAAGAAGGCTGGATGGCAGAGCACATGCTCATCCTCGGCGTAGAATATCCGAACGGCGACGTGAAGTACGTTTCGGCTGCATTCCCGTCTGCCTGCGGTAAGACGAACCTCGCAATGCTCATTCCGCCGGAAGTATACAAGAAGCAGGGCTACAAGGTCTGGACGGTCGGCGACGACATCGCATGGCTCAGAGTGGGAGAAGACGGCAGACTTTACGCAGTCAACCCCGAAAACGGCTTCTTCGGCGTTGCACCCGGCACGAACGACAAATCGAACCCGAACGCTCTCGCAACCTGCATGAGAGACGCTATCTTCACAAACGTATGCCACAATCTCGACGACAACACCGTATGGTGGGAAAGACTCGACAACGATCCGCCGAAGAACGCCGAAAACTGGCGCGGCGAAAAGTGGGATTACACAAAGTACGACAAGAACGACAAGGTCGGCACGTCCGGCGCACACCCGAACTCCAGATTTACAGCCAAAGCGATCAACTGCCCGTGCCTCTCGAAAGAATTCAATAATCCGGCAGGTGTTCCGATCTCCGCTATCGTATTCGGCGGCAGACGCGCGAAGACCGCTCCGCTGGTTTACCAGTCCACATCGTGGCAGAACGGTACGTTCGTCGGCTCTATCATGGCGTCCGAGACAACGGCAGCCGCTTCCGGTGCTGTAGGCGTTGTTCGCCGCGACCCGATGGCTATGCGTCCGTTCGCAGGCTACGACATGGGCGACTACTTCGCACACTGGCTCGACATGGGCAAGAAGATCCCGCACGCACCGAAGATCTTCCACGTCAACTGGTTCCGCACCGATGACGAAGGCGAATTCATCTGGCCCGGCTACGGCGAAAACCTCCGTGTTCTTCTCTGGATCCTCGCTCGTTGCGAAGGCAAGGTCGACGCAGACCTCACACCTATCGGATACGTTCCGAAGCCGGAAGACATCAATGTTGAAGGTCTCGACGGCGTAAACACCGACACGATCCGCACGCTTCTCACGGTAGACCGCGAAAGCTGGCTCGCCGATGTTGAAAACATCAAGGAATTCTACGCGATGATCGGCGACAGAGTACCGGCTGAACTCAAAGAAGAGCTTGAAGGACTCGAATCCCGTCTCTCGAAATAAGCAAAACAAATCCCACGGTACTAAGCCGTGGGATTTTTTGTTGCACGCGGCGCGATTATGTGGTATAATGGACGCAGTTCAGTTGGGACGCTGTCCCAAACCCTGCTTAGAAAACTTTTTCGTGAAAAAGTTTTCTAAGGACTTTCAAAAAGCTTTATAAAAACGAAGTCACATTAGTTTTTGAGGATTCTTAATGGACTTTTTACAAAAAGTCCCTTAAGTCAGGGTTTGGGGTGAAACCCCAACAAAAAAGAACCAATCCGAGGTACACATGAACGATTATCCCGTATTCACAGCGCGGTGCGACACATACGACGTCGACCGGATATATGCCGTTCTCAAAGAGAGCTTTGTCTCGATCGGCGTGACGGACGAAGACATCCGCGGAAAGAAAATAATGCTAAAGCCGAATCTCGTGCTTGCGAAAAAGCCCGAATTTGCGGCGACCACACATCCGGCGTTCGTTTCTGCCGTCGTGCGCCTGCTCGACGAAATGGGCGCGGAGAGAATCGTGCTTGCGGAATCTCCGGGCGCGCAGTACAATGCGCTGAACCTCGGAAACACGTACCGCGTTTGCGAAATGGCGCCGCTTGCGTCCGATAAACTTAAGCTCAACGACGATTTCACGTTCGAGAGCGTGCACATGGACGGGCGGCGGCTCAAAAATCTGCACATCATAAAGCCGTTTTTCGACGCGGACGTGATAATCGACCTTTGTAAGCTCAAATCCCATTCGTTGACGGGGCTTTCCGCCGCAACGAAGAATCTCTTCGGACTTATCCCCGGTGTTGAGAAGTTTGAGATGCACTCGAATTTTCCGAATATCGAGGACTTTTCCGAAATGCTCGTCGATCTCGCGTCTTACGTTATGGCTGAGAAAAAGCTCATAGCGATCTGCGACGGCATTTTGTCAATGGAGGGCAACGGACCGACGCACGGCACGCCGAAAAAAACCGACATCGTTCTCATCTCGCGCTCGACTTTCGCACTGGACGTTGTCGCGGAAAGAATGATCGGAGTCGAGGGAGAGACGATACACCTCAATGCGGCGGCTGAAAGAGGACTCGTCGAGCGCTCTGCCGATAAGATAAACGTTGTCGGACTGACCGACTATCCGACGTTTGACTTCAAAAAACCGGATGCGTCAGCAGGATTTATACTGAAAAAACTGCCGAATATTGCCGGAGGAAGGCTTGCCGGACTGTTTGAAGCAAAGCCGATGATAACCGACAAGTGCATCGGATGCGGCAAGTGCGCCGAATCCTGCCCGAAGCACACGATCACCGTTGAGAAGCGCGGTAAAAAGAAACGTGCAGTCATCCACCGCGACAGCTGTATAAAATGTTACTGCTGTCAGGAGCTTTGCCCGATAGGCGCGGTCGGAGTAAAACAAAACATTTTCATAAAAATAATACGCTGATATGATAAAAACACTCACACGAAAAGCAAACGCGAAAATAAATCTTTACCTGCGCGTCACCGGACGGCGAGACGACGGCTACCACCTCATAAAGTCCGTTATGCAGTCGGTCACGCTTGCCGACGAGGTGACAGTCTCGGTAGACACAGGCGTGCGCGGTCTGTCCGTTGTCCTCACCTGTACAGACGAAAGCATCCCGACTGACGGGCGAAACATAGCCGTGAAGTGCGCGTATGCGTTCTTCGAGCGATTCGGGATAGAAAACTGCGCGGCAGAGATACATATTGAAAAGAAAATCCCCGTTTCCGGCGGTCTTGCAGGCGGCTCTACGGACGGTGCGGCTGTTTTGAGACTGCTTGACGAACTTCTCGAGACAAATGCTGATGAAGAAACGATGATCTCGCTCGGCGCGTCAGTCGGTGCGGATATTCCGTTCTGCCTTGTCGGGGGAAGCGCGCTTTGCGAGGGGATCGGCGAAAAGCTGACGCGGATTGACTCTGCGGCAGAATACAGCGTTCTGCTCGTTTCACCGGGCGGAGGAGTATCGACACCCGAGGCATACCGACTGATCGACGAAGCAGGCACTATCCCGTGCGGATGTGCTGTCGGGGAGGTCGTTGAAGCATTACAGAACGGCTCACTCCCCGAAAAACTGCACAACGATTTTGAATCCGTCATCCTGCCGATAAACGAACGCGCGGCTGAGGTAAAACGACTTCTTTCGTCGTTCGGAGCGTCGGCGGTACAGATGAGCGGAAGCGGTCCCACGGTGTTCGGGCTGTACGAAAGCCGTGAAGAATGCGAAAACGCGGCTGAAATGATAAAAAAACACGGCTATCGGGCATACGTCTGCGAGCCGGAAAGGACATAATTATGACATTTGCAGAAAGAGCAAAAGAACTTGTCTCGAAAATGACGCTTGACGAAAAAATCGCGCAGATGTGCTACGAAGCACCTGCAATAGAGCGGCTCGGCGTGCCTGCGTACGACTGGTGGAACGAGTGCCTCCACGGTGTTGCGCGCTCCGGCCCTGCGACGGTATTTCCACAGGCTATAGGCATGGCGGCAACGTTTGACACGGATGCGATTTATGAAGTTGCGACAGCTATATCGGACGAAGCGAGAGCGAAATACAACGAATACAGAAAGATCGGCGCGACGGCGCAGTACGAGGGACTGACGTTCTGGTCGCCGAATATCAATATTTTCCGTGATCCTCGCTGGGGACGCGGACAGGAAACTTACGGCGAAGACCCGTATCTCACGTCGATAATGGGTACGGCGTTTGTCAAGGGACTCCAGGGAGACGGGAAATACCGCAAGGTCGACGCGACTGTCAAGCATTTTGTCGCGCACAGCGGACCGGAAGCCACACGCCATGGCTTCGACTCGAAAATGAGCGAAAAGGACTTTTACGAAACCTATCTCGAAGCGTTCCGCTATGTTATCGAGCACGCGCATCCGTCGGCTGTCATGGGCGCGTACAACAGCGTAAACGGTGAGATCTGCTGTGCGAGCCGGAAGCTGCTCGGCGATATTCTGCGCGGAGAGCTGGGGTTCGACGGCTACGTCGTCTCCGACTGCGGCGCACTTGCCGACATCCATTCCGCGCACCACGCAACTTACGAGCAGTTTGAGTCTGCCGCACTTGCCGTGAACAGCGGATGCGACCTCAACTGCGGCTACGTATACCGCGACCTCGGCGAAGCAGTCGAAAAAGGGCTTGTATCGGAAGAAACTATCACTCACGCAGTTGAGCTGTTGTTTACCGCGCGTTTCCGCCTCGGAATGTTCGACGACGACTGCGAATACGACAGTATCCCGTATTCCGTAGTCGAGTGCGAAAAGCACCGTGCGCTGAACCGCAGAATGGCGCAGAAGAGCATGGTTCTGCTCAAAAACGACGGCGTACTTCCGCTTGATAAAAAGAAGAAGATCGCGGTCATCGGTCCGAACGCCGACGCAAAATGCGTGCTTCTCGGTAACTACAACGGCACGCCGTCGAGATATTCGACATTCCTCCGCGGCATACAGGACGCGGCAGAGGGAGAAGTATTCTACGCAGAGGGTTCGCACCTGTTCCGCGAGGGCTTCCCGTCGTGGGCTGAGGATCCGCGAAAGGACGCGATAATCGCCGCAAAACAGGCGGATGTTGTTGTACTGTGTGTCGGTCTGACGCCGGAGATAGAGGGCGAACAGATGGACGCATACAACGGCACGTTCAGCGGAGACAAAAAGTCTCTCGCGTTCCCGAAACCGCAGGAGGATCTCATCCGCACGATCACTGAACTCGGTAAACCGACAGTGCTTGTGAACATCAGCGGAAGCTGTCTCGATCTCACCTACCCGAAAGAACATTGCGGCGCAGTCATCCAGTGCTTCTATCCGGGTGCCGAGGGAGGACACGCTCTTGCCGATATCCTCTACGGAGAAGTCAGTCCGAGCGGACGTCTTCCGGTCAGCTTTTACGCATCCGCTGACGACTTGCCGCCGTTTGACGACTACTCAATGGAGAACAGGACGTATAAATTCTATAAAGGCGAGTTCGTTTATGAATTCGGTTACGGATTGACGTATTCCGACATCCGCGAGGAGTGGACAGACGAAAACACGGTCGTTGTCACGAACGCCGGAGAATACGACACCGATTATTCCGTACTGAAATTCGAGTACATACCGCACAAGAATCTTTGCGGAGTTAAATCAATACACATTAAAAAGGGCGATACGGTCACAGTGAAATTCGACTGAGAAAGAAGAGAAAAAATGAACGAAATCATTAAAAAAGCCGCGTCGTTCCTTTCGGGAATGGACGCAGAAATTAACCTTGCAGACGGCAGAATAATAATGCTCACGAAATCCGAAAAGGCAGACGGCTGGACATACACCGGAGAGGGCGTCACCGGTTCGGTCACTGTGCGGACGGACGGCGAGACTGCCGTGTTCTTCGCCGATTTTCATTCGGAAAACACGCTTGACGAGCGGTTTTCGATCACATTTGCGCCGTCGTTTGACGAAAAGGACGAAATAATAGCCTCCGCGCTTGACTACGGCACGGTGTATTGGCTCTATCCGTCGTTCCCGAAGAGCGCGGCTGAATTCCCGTACACTGTGTCGAATATGCTCGTCCACCGCGGAGAGAAGCACTACAACTTCACTATGCTCCTCGGCGACGGCATCCGCACGGAATGGGATATGAACGGTCTCCACTTCGGCAACAGAGTACCGTCATGCGATCTTAACGGCTCTTTCCTCGCTGTTACGTCGGCTGACGATCCGTATACGGCGATCAAGAAATGCTATCGCGGTGCGTCGTCTCTCGGAGGGATCAGAGTACCGCTTGTAGAGTCAAGACCGCTTCCGCGTATGTTCCGCGGCTTCGGCTACTGCTCATGGAACACGTTCTACCACGATGTGTCATCCGCCGGGCTTTACGAAAAGCTCGATGAGTTCAAGAAAAAGAACGTCCCCGTGACGTGGATGATCATTGACGACGGCTGGGCGAATGTCACCGAAAAAGAACAGCTCGTCTCAATGACTGAGGACAGGAAAAAGTTCCCCGAGGGGCTGAAGGAGTGCATCCGCCGCATCAAGGAAGAATACGGCGTGAAGTACGTCGGTATCTGGCATACTCTGAACTATTGGTGGTTCGGAATCGATCCCGACAGCAAGCTCGCAAAGGATTACGCCGACTGCTTCCAGTGGTCGAGCTGTGTTCCCGGGAGAGAAGAGCTTAAGAAGATGCTCATTCCGTCGGACGACAGCGAGAAGGCGTTCCGCTTCTGGGACGACTGGCACGGATACCTCGAAAGCTGTGGAGTGGACTTCGTAAAGGTCGACAACCAGTCGAGCGCGTTCTATTATCTCGGCGGAGCTGTGTCTTCGTCTTCCGGTACGCGCCACCTGCACGAAGCGATAGAACGCTCGATCGACAAGCATTTCGGCGGCGTCGCTATCGACTGTATGGGTATGGATATGGCGAACGCCCTGTCCCGTCCGTATACGGCAGTCACACGCTCGTCGGACGACTTCTATCCGAACAATCCTAACGGATTCTTCAAGCACCTCACGCAGAACGCATACAACGCGCTGTGGCATTCGGAATTATACCACTGCGACTACGATATGTGGTGGTCGGGACGCTCAAATCCAGTCGAAAGCGGACTTTTGCGCGCGATATCGGGTGGACCTGTATACGTCAGCGATGCGCTCGGTGTGACGAATGCCGAGAATATTTACCCGATCTGCGGCAAGAACGGACAGCTCGAGATGTTTGATCACGCAGGACTGCCGACCGCTGATGAAATATACCGCGACGTGAAGACCGAAAACGTGCCGTTCAAGGTCTATAACAGATATAACGACTGCCTCGCGCTCGCTGTGTTCAATCCGAACTATGAAAAAGCCGACGAAACATTTGCTCTTTCCGTGATCCCCGAGATCGACGGTGAAAAAGAGTATGTCGCTTACGAATACTTCACGAAAACATACGCCCGCGTATCGGCTGAAACGAAAATATCACTCTCGCTCGGAAAGAACGAAGTCCGCGCGTACTCGCTGTTCCCGATAAAGGAGGACACAGACGGCGAATATATCCTGCTCGGCGACACGGAGAGATATTTCCCTGCCGCAACGCCGGAAAAACGGAAAAAGAGCGTAGATGAGCTGGTAAAATAACAACGAAGCAAAAAGCTCTCATGCAGAAAAAGCATGGGAGCTTTTTGAAATATCCACGGCTACGCGAGATACTTCACTTTTTATGCTGTAGAGGAGGGGTTTCCCCTCCCGCGGATTTCGACAAACTCCACAGCGTCGCAGAAAACCCCACCGCATTCGGTAGGGGACGGCGCCAACGACGTCCCGCGGATTTCATCGAACTGCACGGCGGCGCGAGGCACCCCATATTATCCGTAGGGCAGGGGCTTGCTCCTGCCGCAAATTCATCCAAACGTGCAGATTGTACTTCTTGCCCGCTGTCCGCCGACGTAGAAATACGTCAACGCAAACGAACAGGACATATCAAAAAACGTCCTTTACAGGACGTTTTTCTATTCTATTACTGCGAAGTATTCGTCAGTACCCTCAAACCCCTGACGGGAGTAGACTGCGCCGACCATGTCGTCAGTCCCTTCTCCGACTGCCCACCTGTCATCTATTTCAAGCAGGATACCGACCTTCGAGCCGCTTTTGACGTATGGCGGCAGTTTTACGCGCATTTCGACCGTGTATTCGTTCTTTTCTCTGTCGATAGTTGATACCCAGTTTTCGTGCGGATATTCGACAAACACGAACGACGAGACGTGTGTTGCGCCGGAGACGTGCGTGTCCATTACCGCGCGGTAGTTGTGCGCGTCGGCGTGGATCGCAAAGCAGTCCTCGTCCGAGAACCAGACGTAAAACTCCGCACCGTCGTCGTTCCACGGCCAGCGTTCGTTTTCACGCCATTCTTTGCCGCGCGTGCAGATCGTGTCGTCGCGGATGACCGCGCAAAGATACAGATATTCTCCGTCGTGCAGTGCGTAGACCGTGCCGCCGGTGTTTTTCATCTTCTCGCGCGCGACTTCCATAGGAGACGGCGAATACTGTATATGCTCGAGCGGCGGCTCGGTAAGCCGATATGACGAAAGGTACGCACCGTCGAGATGTCCGTCAAGCGTCGGTGAGGAGCGGCGGATGATTTTTTCGTCAATCATTTACACACCCCATACGAGCCAGCAGTAGACGTAGCCCGAAATGACAGCCGCGAGCGTGAACGGGATACCGATGCGGAAGAAGTCGCCGTTCTTTACCTCGTAACCGTTTTTGCGGAGGATGCCGATGCCTGCGATGTTTGCGCTCGCGCCGATCGGCGTCAGATTGCCGCCGAGAGTTGCACCGACGAGCAGACCGAAGAACAGCACATACGGCTCTTTGCCGAGAGAAGACGCTATGGATGCAACAACGGGGAGCATCGTCGCAACGTATGGGATATTGTCGACGAACGCCGAGACGAGCACCGAGCCCCACACGATTATCGTGTACATAAGGAACATATTTCCGCCGCCGAGACGAGCCATTATCTCGCTTATCCTGTCGATAACGCCGCGGTTTTCGATCCCGGCGATGACTATAAACAGCCCTGCGAGAAGCAGTACCGTCTGCCAGTCAAATTCAGAGAACGCATTTTTTACGGAGTCGGCGTTTTTCTTTTTTATGACCGAGGCTATAATGCTGACTGCCGCTATTGCGATGCAGATGTATCCGTTCGTCATCGCCGGCTTGTTCGGGATGAACGACGCGGCGATAAGCAGTCCGACGGTGAGGAGCATTGCAACGGACGGGAATATTCCGTCGACTTCGGTGGTTTCGGTGATCTCGATCTTGTCTTTTTCTTTTCTGAAAATGATCATGAGAATCGGCACTGTCATGACTGCACCGATCTCGACTGCCCAGAAGATGCCGAAGCGTCCGTTCATGAAGAAGAAGTCGGTGAAGTTCATATTTGCGGCAGAACCGAGCATTATTGACGTTGTATCGCCGACGAGGGTAGCCGCGCCCTGTAAGTTCGACGAAACGGCTATCGCAATTATCATCGGTACGGGAGAGCGTCCGAGTTTTTTGCAGACTGCCAGCGCGACGGGAGCTATCATCAGAACCGTTGCAACGTTGTCGATGAACGCCGAAACGATACCTGCGAACAGCGACATTGTGATCGTTACCCACATTATGTTCGGGCATTTCTTCATGATAACGTCGGCGATACGGTTCGGCATCTTCGATTCAATGAAGAACGACACCGTTATCATTGTGCCGGAGAGCATCATAAGAATGTTCCAGTCGACGGCGGACGGCACGTCTCCTATCGGAAGAAAACCGAGCACGACAGTCAGCACAGCCGAGCCGAGCGCGACGAAGTGCCGGTATTTCGGAAGCACGATCATCAGCACATATGTGAGCACGAACAGTATTATTGCAGGTATCATTTATAAGTCCTCGTTTTTGTATTTCGGTCAGTTGTTGAACGGATATATTATACCATATTTATAATATTCTTGTCAATAAAAACGGAATTATGCGGAAAATGGAGCGGATAATAAGACGAAAAATCCCGTACTGTTCACAGTACGGGATTGTTTCATCTTTTCTTTTTTTCTTTTTTGAGTAAAAACAGTCCGAATATCATAAGCAGTGGGAATATCAGCCCGAACGATAGTCCTTTTTTCAGATCGTCGCCGAACAGTCCGGAAAGGAATCCGACCGATGTGGGACCGGTAGAACAACCGAGATCCCCTGCAAGCGCAAGGATCGCAAACATCGCCGTGCCGCCTTTCGGGAAGCGAGCCGACGCCATACTGTATACGCCGGGCCACATAAGTCCTACCGCGATACCGCACAGCGCACATCCGACGAGCGAAAGCCACGGAAGCGGTGAGAACGCCGTGATTATGTACGTTGCGGCACAGAGGATGCCCGAGAACATAAGAAAGTTTTCGAGCTTGATCTTTTCGCTCATCTTTGAGTAGAACACACGGGTGGCTCCCATGAATACCGAGAACATACACGCGCCGAGCAGATCTCCTACGGTTTTCGATACACCGAGAGACGATTCCGTAAGCGCGGACGCCCACTGGCTCATAGACAGCTCCGACGCGCCCGAGGCAAGCATCAGCATGATGAACACCCAGAAGATTCCCGTTTTGCCGAGTTCTCCGAGCGACATACTTTCTCCCTTTTCGGTGAGCGTGCGGATCGGAACGAACATGAACGCTACGGCATTGACGAGCGGTACTGCCGCCCAGATGCACGCGAGAATACGCCAGTTTTCGATCCCGAACAGCGCGAAGAATGCCGTTGAGAGGAGAATGACTCCGACGACTCCCCAGCAGTAGAACGAGTGAAGAAGACTCATTGAGCCTGCCTTGTCATCACTCGGACATGCCTCGATTATCGGGCTGACGACGACTTCGATAAGTCCTCCGCCCATTGCGTAGATCACCGACGAGACGAGCAGTCCGTAGAACGGCGGCATAACGGACGGCAGAAACGCCATTCCGATAAGTCCAGCCGCCGAGAAGAGGTGCGCCGCAACGACTGTCACGCGGTAGCCGATCCTGTCGACGAAAAACGCCGCGAGAAAATCGAACAATAGCTGAGAAACGAAGTTGAGCGTGATAAGCAGTGTGATTTTCGAGAACGGAATATCAAATTCCGTATGGAAATTTACGAACAGAAGCGTGACGTAGTTGTTGACTATCGCCTGAACGATGTAACCGACGTACGCCGCTATTATCGTGGGTTTGTAGTTTGTTTTTGATGTCATATTATTCTTCCGGCAAAGTAGAATTTTCCTGCGACGGAGCTTGCGTATTCTTCGACGGGACCGCAGTAGAGCATACGGTCGGAGAGGTGGAGCACAGTGCCGTCGAGCGCGTCGTGGTCGATCATCACCACTGCGATCCCGTCGTCGCGGTTGATCTCGACAATGTGAGCGAACAGCTCGTCCTTTGCGACGATGTCAAGCCCGTGCATCGGATCGTCGAGAATGAGCAGTTTTTTCGCCGAGCACATCGCACGCGCGAGAAGTACACGCTGTTTCTGTCCGCCCGAGAGGTCGCCAAAGCGCCGTTTTGCGAGGTCAGCGACTCCGAGCCGTTCGAGATTTGCCATAGCCGTCTCTTTTTCACGCCGTCCGACGAACAGTTTGTTCATATTCACAAGGCATCCGCCTATTACAATGTCCCTCACGAGAGACTGCCCCATGTAGTCGGCGGATTGCGGCATACAGCCGATGTCGGCGCGCGTCAGTCCGTTTTCGTAGACGATCTCGCCGGTGAGCGGCTTGCGAATGCCGAGTATCATATCGGTGAGCAGGCTTTTTCCGCATCCCCCCGGACCGACTATGCACATATATTCGCCCTCGCTGAGCGAAAACGATATATCGGAGCAGAGCCGCACGCCCTCGTCGGTGTATACCGTCACACCGTTTACCCGCAGAAGTTCTTTTGCCATTTTTCTTTCCGTTTCAGTGAGA
This sequence comes from Eubacteriales bacterium, assembly GCA_045643285.1. GTDB lineage: Bacteria > Bacillota > Clostridia > Oscillospirales > CAG-272 > UMGS1696. The sequence continues at coordinate 6,927 of JAZUKN010000041.1, read as the reverse complement.
TTTTATATAGACCATGTAACGCCGTCTTTTGCGTCGACGAGCGTTACGCCCATTCCGGTAAGTTCAGCGCGGATCTCGTCGGCGCGTGCGTAGTTTTTCGCTTTCTTTGCATCGGCACGCTCGCGGATGAGCGCTTCGACTTTCGACTTCATTTCGCCGTCAACTCCGTCGGACGAGCAAATTATGTGCATTTCGTTCGACGCGGCGGCTGCGGCTTTCGCGCGTGCGGCTTCGTCGTTTGCGGCGCGCACCTTTGCGGCCTCTTCGATCAGCGAGAGGGAAAGAACGGTATCAAAATCCTTTATCAGAGCGAGCTTTGTCGCGCCGTTCGTCTGCGCTTTCAGAACGTCGTATACGGCTGTGACTGCAAGCGCGGTGTTGAGGTCGTTGTCCATAGCGTCGGTGAATTTCTGTTTGTATTCGGCGAATACCGCGCTGTCGACGTCACCCTCTTCGCGTACTGCGGCGATTTTCGAGATCAGCTTCTGGTATGCGGTCTTCGTTGAATCAAGTCCGTCCCACGAGAACATAAGCATCTTTCTGTAGTGCGACTGGAGGCAGAAGAGACGGTAAACGAGCGGAGAGTATCCCTTTTCTTCGAGAAGAGAAACGGTGAGGAACTCGCCAGTCGACTTCGACATCTTGCCGGACGCGGTGTTGAGGTGGAGAACATGGAACCAGTGCGTGCACCACTTGTGACCGAGGTACGCTTCGCTCTGCGCTATCTCGTTCGTGTGATGAGGGAATGCGTTGTCGATGCCGCCGCAGTGGAGATCAAGGTATTCTCCGAGGTTTTTGAGCGAGATCGCGGAGCATTCTATGTGCCAGCCGGGGTACCCAACTCCCCACGGGCTGTCCCATTTCAGTTCCTGATCCTCAAATTTCGATTTCGTGAACCACAGAACGAAGTCTGTCTTGTTCCGCTTCGACGAGTCTTCCTCTACTCCCTCTCTCACTCCGACTGCGAGGTCTTCGGCTTCCTGATTGCCGAAAACGTAGTAGTCGTCGAGCTTTGACGTATCAAAATACACGTTTCCGCCCGAGATGTAGGCGTAGCCCTTGTCGATAAGTCCCGACACCATATTGATGAACTCATCAATATAGCTTGTCGCCGGCACAACGATCTCCGGCTTCTTTATGTTGAGCTTCGCGCAGTCAGAGAAGAACGCATCCGTGTAAAATTGCGCGATTTCCATAACGGTCTTGTGTTCACGCTTTGCGCCCTTGAGCATTTTGTCTTCGCCTGTGTCTGCGTCGCTTGAAAGATGTCCGACGTCGGTGATGTTCATACATCTTGTAACGTCAAGTCCCGTATAGCGGAGGTACTTTTCGAGCACGTCCTCCATTATGTACGAGCGGAGGTTTCCGATGTGCGCGAAGTGATATACGGTAGGTCCGCAGGTGTACATTTTGCACTTGCCCGGCTCGTGTGTGACAAATTCGTCTCTTGTCCTTGTGAGTGTATTGTATAGTTTCATTTTATTGCTCCTTTGGAGTGGTGTCGTTTTCGTTGTTGCTTTCGTCATCCGTTTGATCGGCTTTGACAATGACTGTAGCGTGCAGAGATACTGTACCGTGCAGAGCGCGGAAGTGTTCGTCCCAGTCGCGGCTCAGTTCTTCTATTTCTTCGGTGTAGTAGTCGTCGTCTCCCGAACGAATTTCGGCTATTCTCGATATGATGCGCGCTTCTTCTTCGTCTTTCGGTTCTATCGACGACGGCGCGAACACAACGTCGGAGAAGGTCGGATAACGGAAGAATATCCTGTACTCGAGCAGTGCGGAGATGAGAAAACCGAGCATCACAACGGCGTATGGGACAGTGCCGTTCTCGTTGAACTTTACGAAGTTCATGGCGTTGAATCCGATATGGAAGAGAAGCGACGGGATGACGGAATCGTACCTGATGAACGCCAGCGCGAACACTATGCCGACAACGAACGCATATCCGACGGAAATCAGCGACGCGGTGGTGAGTGCAAAGTGGACTGAGGCGAAGAACAGCGACGAGACGACGACCGCACCGGCTTTTCCGATGACCTGCTTAAGATGCGGCACCGCAAATCCGCGGAAGATCAGCTCTTCAATGACGGGTGCGATGAATACCGTGCAGATTATCTGTACTGTGAGGGAGTCCTTGCAGAGCGCGGTAAGAGACATATCGTTGTATTCTTTGATTATCTTATCAGAGAAGGGAATGAGCGACATCACGGCTCCGACGACTAAAGAAAGAGCCGCGCCGAACAGCAGAAACGACAGTATCCGCGCCGGATTGACGAGCTTCACGCGCAGGTATTTCAGCGGCTCATGCTTACGCAGGCGGAGGACGAGCAACAGTACGAGCAATGCTACGAGATTTCCGACTATCGTTACGGAAGACAAACGCTCCAATGTCTTTTCGGCTGCTCTCGCGGTGAGTGATTGGATGTCGTTTGTCAGGCTTTCGGCTACCTCTTCAGCACTTGCACCCGATTGCATTTCAGCCGCCGCAGAGGTCACCGCCGCGACGTAAGCCGGGTCTTTTAGCATTACCGAGGTTTCATAGAACGATGCGACACAGCCCTGACAGATGAGCATTATAAGCGTACAGAGCAGGACTTTGACTAAAACGGAGATAACTCCGCCGAACGTTTTTCGTGGCAGCTTCTGACCGCATTCGGGGCAGAATTTTTCTCCGTCTCTCGATTCTGTACCGCAATTCAGGCATTTCATCTGATTTCTTTCTCCTTTTCCCTTATCTTTTCTTCGAGAGCGGCGATCCGTTCTCTCAGCGCATTCAGTTCGTTCTCGACAGGGTCGGGGATGTGGACCTGGTCGAGGTCGTCCGTGACTTTTATGCCGTCTCTGCGGACGATGTGAGCAGGTATGCCGACTGCAGTGCAGTTTTCGGGAACGTCACCGAGAACGACTGCACCTGCGGCGATTTTCGAGCCTTTTCCTACCGTGAAGCCGCCGAGGAGCTTTGCACCTGCGCCGACCATAACGCCGTCTTCAAGCGTAGGATGGCGTTTTCCGGTCTCTTTGCCGGTGCCGCCGAGGGTGACGCCCTGATATATGGTGCAATTGTCTCCGACTTCGGCAGTTTCGCCGATGACAACGCCTGCGCCGTGGTCAATGAACACGCCTTTTCCGATCTTTGCGCCGGGGTGGATCTCGATTCCCGTAAGAAATTTTGCGAGCTGGGATACGGCGCGCGCGGTGAATCTGAGTTTATGTGTGTGTAAAGAATACGCAATGCGGTGCAGGATAAGCGCGTGAAGTCCGGAATAAAGCAGGACGACTTCGGCTTTTCCGCGTGCGGCAGGGTCGCGCTCGACTATTGCGTCGATGTCGGCTTTTATTCCGGTGATCTCGCGGTAGAGCGCCTTTCCGAAGGCGGTCTCAAGGGTTATGGTGATTTCCGTTCTGTTGTCGGGTGAATTCATTGGAGTCCTCCGATATATAGCGTCCGCGGAAACAAAAAACGCCCGCACGGCGAAAAAGCCGGCAGAGGCGAATGATCGCGGTTCCACTCTGATTTATCACTTTCGCTGTAACGCGGCGCGGCGGCTCTGTGAGCAGACTCACGGGCGCACATTCGGACAGGCGGCGCACTGTTTTCAGCCGGTGGCAGTGCTCTCTGAAGCCGCAGGAAAGTCCGGTTCTTCCCGATCACGGTCTTTTGAGGAAAGTATTATATTACATACAATACATTATATACGAAAGGCGGCGAAAAGTAAACCACTTTTCGGAAAAAAGTTTTTCTCACGCGCAGTGGAATATAATTATTTGAAAACACGAAGTGTTTTCTTCCTTTCTTCCGCTGTGAAGAAAGTGCAACCCGTCGGACGTGAGACCGATGGTCTCCCCTACGGTGTATATAGGTGTTTTTGCGCGTGGCCGTGAGACTTCAAAAAACCTTCTTTTTCACGAAAAAGAAATTTTTCTCTTTTCCGTGCGTTTGCGCGGATTTTGTGGTATACTATATATGTGCAACTTTTGCGCGACTGACTCTTTATTCCGCGGGCGGAAGTTTTAACATATATCCTTTCCCTCGAACCGATATTATCGCACCTTTGCCGAATAACGGTTCCGTTTTGCGGCGAAGATAACTTACATAAACGTCTGCGGCGTTCGAGTCACTGTCTGTCTCTCCGTCGAATACTTTTTCACGTATCTCGTCGCGGCTGACGACAGATCCGGCACGGCTTGCAAGACAGCCGAGAAGCGCATATTCTCTCCCTGTAAGACGCACGGACTGCCCACAGTATGATACGGTTCTTTCGCCGAACGAAAACACCGGCGCCGACGGCTTTTTCACCGATCCCGTGCATTTCTGCGACTGTATCGTAGCACAGGCTCTTACCGCTTCCGACAGCTTTCTAAGTTCCGGCGGTGTGCCGAAGGATGAAAGATAAACCGTCGGGCGGCTGTTGTCCGGTGAGCTTTCCGGAGAATCCGTTATCACGCAGTCGTATGCGTCAAGTCCGTCGAGAAACACCCACGCTTTTACGGCATCCGAGGTGACTTTGTCCTTTATTCTGATTTCCATATCGCTTTCCGCTTTCATTGATCGTTTATGCTTATTTTATAACACACCGCCAGAAAAAAGTCAACGGAGAAAACACTGTAGATGGATAACACGAACGAAATAATCCTCCCTGCCGGAATGACGCGCGATAATACGTGCTGTTTTACGGGGCACAGAACAATACCGGAGCGCGACCTGGCTTTTGTGCGCGAGAAGACCGTCCACGCCGTGCGCCTGCTCTCTTCCTGCGGATTCAGATTTTTTCTTTGCGGCGGTGCGATTGGATTCGATATGCTCGCCGAGGACGTCATCGCCGAAGAAGCCGCGAAAAACAACTCTGTTTCGCTCGTTCTTGCGATACCGTGCAGGAATCAGACCGAGAACTGGCTCAAGGCAGGCAAAAACGGCACGTCCGCTATACGCGAATATATGCGGCTCAAGGCGGCGGCTGAATCGGTCATATACCTGCACGACTTCTATTTTGACGGATGTATGAAAGAAAGAAACCAATTTATGGTTGACAATTCATCATTCTGTGTGGCATACTATAACGGCTCGTTCAGAAGCGGCGCGGGACAGACGTTCCGCATGGCACAAAAAGCCGGACTGAAGACATACAACATCTACGGCCTTACGGACACCGCTCACGAAAACTGAATACAAAAAATCTATATATAAACGAGGAAAAAGAAATGAAACAACTCGAAAAACTCAAGAATTTCGGCGGAGTTCGCCCCGTTCTCACAGTCGTAATGGACGGCGTGGGCATCGCTCCCGAATCTGAGGCAAACGCAGTACGTCTCGCACGCACACCGAATCTCGACAAACTCTTTGAGACCTGCCCGTGGGTAAAGCTCAAAGCGCACGGCACGGCAGTAGGTCTTCCGACGGACGACGACATGGGCAACTCCGAAGTCGGTCACAACGCTCTCGGCTCCGGTCAGGTGTTCGCACAGGGTGCAAAGCTCGTCTCTCTCTCGATAGAAACCGGCAAAATGTTCGCGTCCGATACATGGTGCGAGCTTATCTCGAATGTGAAGAAAACAGGCGGCACTCTCCACTTCCTCGGTCTGTTCTCCGACGGCAACGTTCACAGCCACATCGACCACCTCAAGGCGATGCTCATTGAAGCTAAAAAAGAGGGCGTGAAGAATATCCGCATCCACATCCTGCTCGACGGACGTGACGTAGGCGAAACGTCCGCGCTCGATTATGTTGACTCGTTTGAAGCGTTCATCGCAGAGCTGTCCGACGAAAACTGCAATATAAAGATTGCATCCGGCGGCGGCAGAATGCAGATCACCATGGACAGATACGAAGCCAACTGGGCTATGGTTGAAAAAGGCTGGAAGACGCACGTTCTCGGCGAGGGCAGACAGTTCTCCTCCGCTCACGAAGCAATAGAGACATACCGCGCCGAAACACACGCAATCGACCAGGATCTTCCGCCGTTCGTTATTGCAGAGAACGGCAAGCCCGTCGGCACGGTCGAAGACGGCGACTCGGTGATATTCTACAACTTCCGCGGCGACAGATCCATTGAGATCTCCAAGGCGTTCGACGGCGGCGCAGAATTTGACAAATTCGACAGAGTGAAGAAGCCCGATGTGGTATACGCCGGCATGCTCGAATATGACGGCGACCTCCACATTCCGCACAAGTACCTCGTTTCTCCGCCGGAGATCACGAACACAATGGGCGAATACCTCGCAGATATGAAGATAAGACAGTTCGCAATCAGCGAGACGCAGAAATACGGTCATGTAACGTACTTCTGGAACGGCAACAAGTCCGGCAAGTTCTCCGAAGAATACGAGACTTACGAAGAGATCCCGTCCGATGTAGTCCCGTTCGAGCAGAGACCGTGGATGAAGTGCGCGGAGATAACAGACAGACTCATCGAAGCACTTGAGAGCGGCAAGTACGACTGCCTCAGAGTCAACTTCCCGAATGGTGACATGGTAGGTCACACCGGCTCTCTCGAAGCGACTGTATGCAGCCTCGAAGCGCTTGATCTCCAGCTCGGACGTATTCTCGCGGCAGTTGACAAGGTCGGCGGCGTCGCGCTCATCACGGCAGATCACGGAAACGCTGACGAAATGGCTGAATTCGACAAGAAAACGAAGTCGGTCAAGCACAACGCCGACGGTTCGCTCAAGGCAAAGACGAGCCACACGCTCAATCCCGTTCCGTTCATCATCTACGACAAGAATAGTGCTTCCAAGTATAAGGTAAAGACCGAAGGATCATTCGGCCTCTCGAACGTTGCTGCAACCGCAGTAAACTTCCTTGGCTTCAAGGCTCCCGAAATGTGGGACGAAAGCATCGTGGAGTTTTAATGAATAATGAATAGTGAAGAATGAATAATGAATAATTGATTCGTTCCGATGATTCATCAGAAAAACAAGGTCACAAGCCTT
>JAZUKN010000040.1:0-13378 GCA_045643285.1 Eubacteriales bacterium | reverse complement strand
ACCTCTTGCAAGAGCAGGCTTGATTATATTCGCCGCATCTACAGCGCCCTCCGCACCGCCTGCGCCGATTATCGTGTGTATCTCGTCGATAAAGAGGATTATTCGCGGATTCTTGCGGACTTCCTCCATGACGTTTTTCATGCGTTCCTCAAATTCGCCCCTGTATTTCGCACCGGCGACCATTGCGGAAATGTCAAGCGTCACGATGACCTTCCCGCGCAGTGTGTCCGGCACCTGCCCGTCAACTATTTTCTGTGCAAGTCCCTCGACCACTGCCGTTTTACCGACTCCGGGTTCTCCTATCAGGCACGGATTATTCTTCGTGCGGCGCGAGAGTATCTGCACTACTCGGTTCGTCTCGCTCTCTCTGCCGATTATCGGGTCGATTTTGCCCTCTCTCGCCATTTTGCAGAGGTTTCTGCCGTACTGCGTGAGCGTCGGCGTGTCTTTCAGTCCTTCGTCTCTCGTTTTCTGCTCGCCGGGCTTTTCACCGTTTCCGCTCACTCCGAGAGATGCCATTGTGCGGCGGCGCACCTCTTCCGCGCTCACGCCCTGGTCCGTTATCAGCTTCATCCCGAAACATTCGTTCTCGTCGGCAAGAGCAAGAAGAAGATGCTCCGTTCCGATATATCCGTGACCGAGTCCGACTGCGATCGACGCGGAATTTTCGATTATCCGCTTTGTTCTAGGCGTGATGTCGGCGGCTGACAGCTCCGTCTGCACACCGACACCGACCATGGACGCGAGGAGCTGTTTCGTTCTGTCGTATGTTATTCCGCATTCACCGAGCGCACGGGATGCCACTCCGTCGTTTTCCGAGAGAAGCCCGAGCAGCAGATGCTCGCTTCCGACGCAGTTATGCCCCATTTCGGATGCAAGGTACAATGCTCTGTTCAGTGCGTTCTGCGCTTTTTTCGTAAATCCGATGTTCATTTTCTGTCCTCTCTTCTCTTAATCCGGCTGTTCCGGATGCTACTCGCAATATATTTAGTATTTGTACTCACTGTGCTTCGCCGCCCTCTCAGAGGGAGGTGGCGCGGCTTGCCGTGGCGGAAGGAGTCGGTTTTCATATCACTCTGTTTTCCGAATACGAACGGCTTCTCCGAATGATCAAAGAAGCCGCTTTTTCTATTATTTTGCCGTCTTCGCCGAAGTTATTCTTACGCGAGTATTTTCCGTACCGTTTCCGCTCTCGCTTTGTCTCTTGTGTCCGCGTCGTCTGCCGCACCGTTCTCGGCAGCCACAGTATTCGGAAGCGAACGGATGAGCATTTCGTCGAGCTTGCCTGTAGGCACTCCCGACAGTCCGAGAACGGCGGCGTAACGCATTTCGGCGTACATTTTCACAAGCTCACGCGACGAGAGATATCCGGCGTACATCAGGATGCCGTAGTCGCGGCGTGCCGTTTCCGCGAGCGCGTTTTTTCGGCTTTCGGGAAGATTTTTTCTGAGCTTACGCTCGTTTTCGATGATCTCACCGACTATCTTTCCGAGCTTTTTTGCGATCTCTTCTTCACTTACGCCGAGCGTCGTCTGGTTCGAAATCTGATAGAGATACGCCGCCGCGCCCGATCCTTCGCCGTGCATTCCGCGAACCGTCATACCGAGTCTCGAGAGCTGATTCGAGAGGTCGAACATAGCGTCGGCTTCGGTGTATGCCGGTAGGAACATCATCACCGACAGGCGCATTCCCGTACCAAGATTCGTCGGGCAGTGCGTGACATAGCCGTACTGCTCGCTGAACGCAAAGTCGAGCGATTTGTCGGCAGTCTCTTCCACGTCAAACGCCGCCTTTACCGCGCTGTCGATGTCAAGTCCTGCGACGACCGACTGTATTCTGAGGTGGTCTTCTTCGGGCGTCATGATGTAAACCGATTTTTCTTCGTTCTTTATAAGTGTTCTCGTGCCTGCGTCCGTGACAAATTCGCGGCTGACGAGGTGTTTTTCAAGCATCGACGCTCTCTCAGACGGGGTGAGGGACTCAAACTCAACTTTTTCCCAGCCGTCTCCCGTGAATACCGCCTTGACTTTGTCGCTGACTTCGCGTCTCTGCGCGTCCGTCATTCTTCCGGGGAACGGATAGCCCGCGAGGTTTCTCGCAAGGCGTACTCTCGTCGAAAGCACAACGTCGCTGTCTTTTCCCATACTGTTATACCACATAGCGTTTTCTCCTTCCGTCGTTTCCCTGCCGTCATTCTCCGCGGAGACGCTTTAATTCGTCTCTGATCTCGGCGGCACGTTCGTAGTTTTCGTTCTTTACGGCTTCCCGTCTCTCGGCTTCGAGTGCGTCGATCTTCCGTCTTTCTTCGATCTTCTTCGAGAATCCCGACTGCACTCTGCCGACGTGCCTGTTTTTCCCTTGGATGCGTGTGATAGTCGGTTCAAGCTCTTTACCGAATGCCGTATAGCAATCGGGGCATCCTGCCATGCCGTTCTCGGCAAATTCATCGAGCGTCATACCGCACGTCGGGCATTTCTTCGCTCTTTCCGGCTGACGGGAGGCGAGAAGACCGCCGCCCTCTCCGAAGAAACCGGAGATGAGCTTATTCATTTGTGTGAACGGTGTATCAAAATCACCGAAGAACGAATCGAAGATCTTATCCACGTTCACGGATTCGATCTCTCCGCTCTTTTCAAGCTCTGCCGCACAGTCCGCGCAGAGGCGGTATGTTTTCTTTTTTCCGTTGTTGTTTTCGTGATAATAGTACGTTGCTTCATTCTTATTGCATCTTTCGCAAAGCATAATAAATACCTCCGTTTTGTTTATTTACATCATCAAGCTCATGCAGAGCCGACGCATCATGTCAGCCCGCATTTCGTCTCTCAGTACAGGCGGACATTTTTCCGTCGCCGCCGTACTCATTATATGCGCGCACATCGCGGCTTCCCTCTCCGAGACGATTCCGTGTTCGTACAGATTGTTGAGAAACGCGCGGCTCTCGTTTTCGCTGAGCGTATCTCCGACTGCGTGGAAGACGTGCATCAGATATTCGTCCTTTGTCATCGGCACGCGCACTATTCTGATATAGCCTCCGCCGCCTCGCCTCGATTCGATCGTATATCCTCTCTCCGGCGTGAACCGCGACGTTATAACGTAGTTTATCTGGCTCGGCACGCATCCGAGACGCGACGCGAGATCGTTCCGTCTCACTTCCGTCTGTCCGCCGCCCTCGTTCAGCATTTCTTCTATCATTCCGGCTATCATATCCGACAGTACCATTTTCGTCCTCCCCATTCCGGTTTATTCATTATTTCGGTCAAGCCGCTTGTTTCGCCTGCAATCGTCTGACCTTTTCTGACCTTGTGACTGTATTATATCGCAAAAGTCAGAAAAGGTCAAAGTCAAAGAAAGTCAAACTCGGTTGATTTCAGCCGACTACAGTCCGTTAGCATGGCAAAAGCTCAGTTTTTCTCACGAAATCACGTTTTTTCTCACTTTTTCAAAAAAACAAAAAATCGGACTCGCTTTTTGAAACGTAACCCGATTTATATAGTATTTTGACTTTAATTAAAACGAAATACCGAAAAGCTCAAGGACAATTTTTACGAACAACAGCCCAAGTACCGTAAATATCACCGGTACTACCGCCCTTGAGCCGTTCTTTATCATCACGCCCGAGCCGACGAAATGTCCGGCGAACGAGAACACCCCTGCAATTATCCCGATGACGAATATCACCTTTCCGGCAAGTATCGACGTGACGAGCGCGCCGATATTTGACGCAAGATTCACGACCTTGACGTTCCCTGCCGCAGTCCGCAAGTCGAGCTTTGCGAGCTTACAAAACGCGAGGAGGAAGAACGTACCCGATCCCGGTCCGTAGAAGCCGTCGTACATCCCGATAACGAACGACGCCGCAAGAACGATCACAGCCTGTCTGAGCGGCGGTATCACTCCGGTTGTTTCGGAAAGCTCCGGCTTGAAGACCATCACGACAGCCACCGCAACAAGTACGACTATCAGAATATATTTGAGAATATCCGCGTCGAGGGATAGTTGGAGCTTCGTTCCGAAATGTGAGCCGATTATCGCAAGCGCGGCACTCGGAACGGCAAGTTTCAGATTCACATATCCGTTTTTGAGATACCGTACAGTCGACGCGGTCGTCCCGATGCACGACGAGAGCTTATTCGTTCCGAGCGCAAAATGTGTCGGCAGTCCTGCAATAAAGTACATCGGAAGCGAGATCAGTCCGCCGCCTCCGCCTATCGCGTCAACAAAACCCGACAGAAACACTCCCACGCATATTATAATTATCTTCCATATTTCATATCCTGCTATCATTTTTTCGCCAGCTTTCTTCAGTCAAGCGTATTTTATACCATTTTTCGCCGATTTGCAATAGAAACGGCGATTTTCGCGTGCTGTTTCGCTTTACAAAACGGCGGTTTTCTGCTATAATTACTGTAGAATATTATGTGAACTCACGGAGGCGGCGGACAAAATGGTGATACCGCGTTTTTCGGTCGGCGACACGCTTGAAATGAAGAAAAAGCACCCCTGCGGCTCTGTTTTGTTTGAAGTTGTCCGCACGGGAAGCGATGTTCGCATTATCTGCAAGGGATGCGGACGTGATCTTACTCTGCCGCGCGAAAAGCTCGAAAAAGCAATAAAGAAAGTTCACATAAACGAATCGGCACAAACGGAGGACACGGGTAATGATTGAGACACTGTACGGAAAGATTTTCGACACAGACCGTGAGAACGGCGTTGTCATCATCGAATGTTCCGGCGTCGGATATGCGGTAACGGTCAGCGGAAACACTATATCCGCACTTCCCGAGGCGCGTTTTTCACCGGACGGCGAGCGGCTTGAAGGAGAATATGTCCGTCTCTACACCCACATGGCGGTGCGCGAGGACGGAGTCGAGCTGTTCGGCTTCACAACGCGCGAGGAAATAAAGATGTTCCGCCTGCTCATCACGGTATCGGGAATAGGACCGAAAGCCGCGATGTCCCTGCTCGCCACGTTCACGCCGCGCGCTCTTGCGTCGTCCGTGTTGCTCGGCGACTCGAAATCTATCGCACGCGCGCCCGGAATCGGTCCGAAAACTGCGGCAAGAATAACGCTTGAGCTGAAAGACAAGGTAGAAAAGCTCTACCCGACTGCCGCGTACGACAGCCCGGACAAATCGTCCGCCGCACCGTCAAAGTCCGAGGACAGCGCAAAGCTCGCCGATGTACGCGACGCTCTGACCGCACTCGGCTACTCGCGTTCGGAGATCGCCGCGACTATGAAGAACGTTGATCTTTCCGCCGAAGTCGAAGATATAATAAAAGCGTCTCTCGCCGTACTGATGAAGAATTGAGGTAAATTATGGATTCAAACGAATTTGATTTTGAAAGCAGAATAATGTCCTCGAATTTTTCGTCGGAGGACAACGAAAACGAAAATTCTCTCCGTCCGCGTGCGCTTGAAGACTACATCGGACAGGAGAAAGCAAAGGACAACTTAAAAATCCTGCTCAGCGCGGCAAAGCTCCGCGGAGAACAGATCGACCACGTTCTTCTTTACGGTCCTCCCGGGCTCGGCAAAACCACGCTCTCCGCGATCATCGCAAACGAAATGGGCGCGAACCTGCACATCACGTCCGGTCCTGCAATAGCGAAGCGCGGTGACCTCGCCGCTATGCTGACAAATCTCGAAGAGGGCGACGTCCTCTTCATCGACGAGATACACCGTATGCCGCGTACTATCGAAGAAATTCTCTATCCTGCCATGGAGGACTTCGCGCTCGATTTTGTCATCGGCAAAGGTCCTGCGGCGCGTTCGATACATCTGCCGCTCGCTCACTTTACGCTGATCGGGGCGACGACAAGAGCAGGACAGCTCTCAACCCCGCTCCGCGACCGTTTCGGCGTACAGATGAAGCTCGAGCTTTACACGCCGGAAGAACTTTCTACAATTGTAAAACGCTCTGCTTCTATCCTCGACGTACCGATAGATGAAGACGCGGCACTGGAGATCGCAAGCCGGTCACGCGGTACTCCGAGAATCGCAAACCGGCTCTTAAAGCGCGTCCGCGACTACGCACAGGTCATGGGCAACGGACGCATCACGCTCCGTCACGCGCAGGAATCGCTTAAAATGATGGAAATAGACGAGCTGGGACTCGACAACATCGACAGAAAAATGCTTGAGACGATCATCCGCTTTTATAACGGCGGTCCCGTCGGACTTGAAGCACTCGCCGCAACGATCGGCGAAGAAGCTATCACGCTCGAAGACGTATGCGAGCCGTATCTGTTGCAGATCGGTTTCCTCGCACGCACGCTGAGAGGACGCATGGTAACACGCGCAGGATATGAACATCTCGGCATTCCGTACGTCGAGCATTTCACTCCGTCCGACATCTTACCGAACGAGCAGATCTCAATAGACGAATAAGTTTCATCTCTTTTCAAAAAAGTAAACAAAAAACCGGAAGTTTTTGGCTTCCGGTTTATTTTGTTGTTCTCCGATTACTTCAGAGTGATCTCAACAGGTGTGTAGAACGTGAATGCGTTCGGATATACGCACTGGATGTAGAGATATATGTGTTCGTACTTATCAAGAGACTGAGCGAGCTGTGCCCACTGAGCATAGCTGTAGTTCACCACCTGTCCTGCCGTGCAGGATACGCTGCCGAGGCTTCCTCTTACATCTGCATAAGGCTCAAGAGTAAGAGGATTGATCGGAGTCGTGTCGCCTACGAGTGTGTAGTATACATCGCACGCCTGATTTACCTGGAAGAGAACTGCTTTGTCAACTTCGCTGTTGGTGTAGATCATATTTGGGAGGTTGTTGTTGGCACCGGAGTCATACGTCGGCTTGACATACTGAGCACCTGTGGACATATCAACAACGACCTTGTCGTAAAGCATACCGTTTGCTTCGAGGCAGAGAACGAGGTACTTCTTACCGTTTGCGGAAATGGGAGATGCAGTGTTGGCGATCATGGCGAGACTCGACTTGCCTTCCTTGCTGAACGCTTCATTTGCCTCTGTTGCGGAATCGGTGGAGAAGTAGTAAAGCATACCTGTATATGCGGACTTAACGTTTACGAATCCTGTGAATTCAGTGGAGAGAGAGTAGAGGAGTGCGGAAACGCCGCCCGACTGAGAATCGCTGTTGCCGTCAAGAATGATCGGTTCGCTGTACTTCACGCCGTCCCAGATTGCGATAGCGATCTTGGAGTAAAGCGGATTAAGTACAGTTGCGCGGTTGATAGCGATCTTTTCGAGCTTTCCGCCGACTGCAGTAACTTCTTCTCTGTAGTTTGCGTTTGCATAATAGATGTAGAAAGAGTTGACATCAAGCTCGATTACGGATGTGTAGAAGTAACGGATCTTTGTCGGACCCATTGTCTTGAAGCAGATCTGACCGTCAGTTACATACGGATCAATGGCGAAGCCTGTGAGGTTCTCAGCAGGATCATACTTGAGAGAAAGAACGATAGGAGCGAAGCAGTTGCCCTTGGAATCCTTGAGCATGATGACGATATACTTCAGAGTAGAGGAAGCCGTAAGCTCCGGAACAGTGATGTATGTCGGGAGAGAGCCGTTGCCTGTTGTTGTTACGAAGCCTGTTGAACCGTTGCCTGCAAGGTTCTTGTAGAGGAAGTCAAATTCTTCGGCTGTAGGAGCCTTTTCAACGGATGTGAGGTAGTACTGAACAGTGCCTGCCACGTCTGTTGTAAGAGTAACGTGCGTTTCATCCTTCATCTTCGGGAGGGAAATGTATCCGCTGACGTTGCCGAGTTCTACAACTACGGGAAGTTTGAAGTTGTTGGAAGCGTCTCTGAGAGCAATCACAATGTAAGGATATGTGCCGGCGTAAGAGGACTTGTATTCAAACTTTTCGTCTGTGTTCTTTGTTACAGCCTTGCTTCCGGTGTAGGAAGCCTTCGTCCAGTTTGTAATGAAATCTGCAGAGGAAGGAGCATCATCTGTCTTGGAGTAGTAGTAGTACAGAGTGCCGCTTGTGTTTGCCTTGTAGCTGATCTCACCGGATACCTTGATAGCGGGAGCTGTCGTGAAGCCTGTATCTGCAAGCGTTACGTATACGGGCAGATATGCGGCGCCGCTCTCGGACTTCAGTTCAAATACGATGTAATCGAACTTGTCTGCGTAAGCGGATGTAACGACAACGGAAGTGAGTTCCTTTGCGGTTACGGTCTTTGTACCCTTAAGTGCGCTTTCGGTTGCTGCGAATTCGTTGTTGAACTTCGAGATCGTCAGACCGGAAACGCTGTCTGTGTAGTAATAGGAAACCGTACCCTTGACGGAAGTCTTGAACTTCACTGTGCTGTCTGCGCTGTTGAAGTAAGGCGCAGTTGAGAATCCGTTGGAGTCAACGGCAGATGTTGTGATAACGATCGGGTCACTTGTCTCTGTGCCTATCTGAGTTGCGATTACAACGTAAGGATAGAGCTTGCCGATAGCAAGGTTTACTGTCTTCTTGGAAACAGACTGATCAGCCTTGACATCAACATGGCCTTTATAGATCGTCTTTTCGTCGCTGTAGATCTCATTGAACTGCTTTACGTTCGGTGCTTCGTCTTTTTCAGCGAAGTAGTAGTAAACAGAGCCTTTCTTAGCGGCTGTGAATTCAAGGTAGTAATCCGTCTTGTCGGCAGACATGAACGGTTCAACCGAGAAGAAGTCGGAAACAGTTCCCTGACCGTATTCCTTACCGTCAAAGATAGCTGTGATATTGTTGATGAATTCGTAATGCTCGGGAACTACGGTAGAAACGAGTCCGGAGCTCTTTACTGTGATGTTCTCGATCTTTCCGGAACCGGTGATCTTAACATTCATCGCCATCGGATTGATCGTGATATTCTTGATTACGGCGTCATCCTTGAGGGTGATTGTCATTCCCTTGTTGATAACGAGGTTGTCGATCGTGGTATCCTTGACGTACAGACCGCCGTTACCTCTTACTTCGACGTTTTCTGCCTTGCAGGTGTCAAGGTAAACAACGGAATTGCCTCTAATATAGAGGTTATCATTGATTTCGGAGGAGCTGAACGAAACAGTACCGTCCTTAGCGCCTTCGGAAACGATCGTTCTGCCTGTGAGAGTCTGGCTTACAATGGTAACACCGCTCTTTGTGATAACGCTGTTTGTTTCAGCAGCGCCTTCGTCACGGAGATAAGAGTAGTTCTTGTTGTAGATACAGCCGGCTGCTCTGTAAAGGATCGTCAGAGCTTCTGCTCTTGTAAGAGTGTTCTGAGGCTTGAAGAGGTACGAGCCGTTGCTCTGCTTGTAGCCTTCGATAAGCTCAGCGTCGATAGCCTCGAGAACGTAGTCACGGTACTTTGTGTTGATCGTGTCGTAGTCCGCGAAAGTGGAAGCTTCTGCTTTCTTTTCGGGATCAAGATCAAGATAACGGACGAGAAGGGAGATAGCTTCTTCTCTTGTGATCTTGCCTTCCGGATCGCAGGATGTGCCGTAATCAAGGAGATATCCCTGTGCGGCTGCCTTCTGGAAGTATACGCAGAACCAGTCGGACGACTTAACGTCGGAGAAGCTTACTGCCTTTGTGTCAACAAGACCGAATGCTTCATCAAGCATCTTGATGAACTCGGATCTCTTGACTTCTTTATCGGGTTTGAAGAGATTTTTGCCGCCTTCAACGTAACCGTTGAGAACGTCCTTTTCGACAAGGTACGGAATATATCCGCGATCCCATGCCCAGTGTTCTGCAGTGTCGGAGAATGTGATCGAAGCTGCGGATGCAACTGCAACCGTTCCGACAGTCATAAGAACTGCAAGAACTAATGCGAGAATTCTTTTGATGTTTTTCATGTTTTCCTCCATTTTTTGGTGTTGTATGAGAATACATAATATATTATAGCACAGATTCTGAATTTTTCAAGAGGTTTTTTTACAAATGTAGCAGATTATTTTTGAAAAAATCAATCTTCCGGGCCGCTTACAGTACATTAGACGCGCGATATGGGCAAAAAGTTCCCGAAAAAGAAAAAAATTCACACACCGCACCTTTTCCGCATACAATGGACATAAAATCATATTCGGAGGATAACTGTTTATGCTTGTTACGGCAGAATACAACCGAGAAAGAGCGGTAGAATACGCGAGACGTTGGGCACTCGAGAGAAATCCGATGTTTGAAAACTTTTCGGGGATAGGCGGCGACTGCACGAGCTTTGTTTCTCAGGCGGTCTACGCAGGAACGTGCGTGATGAACTACACGCCGACTTTCGGCTGGTACTACATTTCACCGACGGACAGAGCGCCTGCGTGGTCGGGAGTGGAATATTTCTACAATTTCATGACGCAGAACAAAGAAGAAGGACCTTTCATGACGGAGACGTACCCCGGCGGACTGCTTCCGGGCGACGTGATACAGCTCGGCAACGAACGCGGCGACTGGTACCACTCGCTTATCGTCACCGGTCAAAGAGACGGCGGATATCTCGTCAGCGCACATTCCGACGATTCGCTCGACCGTCCGCTGTCAACGTACAGATTCTATAAAGCACGGTATCTGAAGGTCGGCGGCGTGCGTTTTTCGATACCCGACAAATACGCACCCGACTGCGGAAAAGACTATTTTATATAAAAGTAGAGATGAAAACAGCAAAACCTCCACAGTACCGTTTCATTCTGCGGAGGTTTTGTCTGTTTATTGGCTTTATTCTACTTTTGTAAAATATAGTTTTAGGCTTTTCTGTGCTTTGTCGATGAATCCTGTCAGATTCACTCCGGCGTTCATGAGCAGCGCACCCGAATACTTTCGCTCGACGCCGTTCAGCGTGACTTTGTAGTACGCTTCCGGATCAAGTCCGCGCAGTCTGACGAACACACGGTGCATCCACAAAATCTCAATGCTGACGAGCGTCAGAAGTGCCTCGCTCCTGTCCTCTGAAACGAACTCCCACGCGACGTATCTTTCCCTGTCCCAAGGGGATTTAAGACGGTACAAGTCTCCCGTGTGGATAAGCCGCTCGTATTTGTGATATTCGGCTATCTGTTTCTTTACTGTCTCTTTCTGCTCCTCGTCAAGATTGTTCGGGTCAAGCTCATAGCCGAACGTACCCCAGAGAGAGACATCGCCGCGAAGCTCAAAGTCGCCGTCTCCGCTTCTGCTGACGTGTGCGCCCATTGTCGACGCAGGATAGCACAGCGACGTGCCGAACTGTATCGGGATGCGATCCATGGGAGAGGTGCTGTCGGACGCCCATATCTGCGGAGAGAACGCGAGCATTGCGGGATCGAATCTTCCACCACCGCCCGAGCAGTTTTCAAGCAGGATGTCGGGGTGCGCATCCGTGATACGCTTCATAAGCTCGTACGTCCCGAGGACGAAACGGTGGAAAATTTCTTCCCCGTGTTCAGCCGACAGAAGCACACTGCCGGCACCCGAGATATTGCGGTTGAAATCCCACTTGACGTAGTCGATCTTATAATTTCCGAGGATGTTTTCGATCTGATCAAATATGTTGTCGCGGACGTCTTTGCGCGACATATCGAGGACGTACTGGTGTCTCGCCGGAAGAATTTCGCGTCCCGGGACCTGCAAAGCCCAGTCGGGATGTGCCTTGTAAAGCTCAGAGTTCGGCGAGATCATCTCCGGTTCAAACCATATACCGAACTTCAGTCCGAGCTTGTTGACCCTCTCGATAAGGTCGCCGAGTCCGTTCGGGAATTTTTCCGGATTCACGTACCAGTCCCCGAGAGACGTGCTGTCGTTATTTCGCGTGCCGAACCAGCCGTCGTCCATAACGAGCATCTCGATGCCCATTTCCTTTGCCCTCTCCGCGAACGAAACGAGCTTTTCGGTGTCAAAATAGAAGTATGCCGCTTCCCAGCTGTTTATGAGCAACGGGCGTTTAGCCGTCTTCCACGGTCCGCGGATGAGATTGTTCGAGTAAAGTCTGTGGAACGAGCGCGACATTTCACCGAGTCCGCCGTCGGAATAGACCGTGACGGCTTCGGGCGTCTGGAATGATTCGCCCGGGGCGAGATGCCACGAAAATCCGTCTGGATTGATACCGATATTGACGCGCGTCGTGTCGTAATAATCGCAGTCGGCGGTGATGTCGAAGTTTCCGCTGTATACGAGATTGAAGCCGTACACCTCGCCGTGCTCTTCGTCCGTTCCGCACGTCGAAAGGGCGACGAACGGATTGTGATGATGTGAGGACGAGCCGCGCGTTGAGGAGATCGACGTATGCCCGTGACCGAGCGGAACTGCTTCAAGCGTCCGTTCGTTTCCCCACTGACCGTAGAGGTGGATGAAATCGTATTTCATATCCGGAAGCGCGACGCTTGCGCTGTACGCTTTTTCGATGACCATGGGCTTGTCGGAAGCATTGTAAATCTTCACCGACCGCGTCATCGCGCCGTATTTGTCGAAAACTGTGTAAATGAGATCAGCCTCCGCACCCGTAACATCGTCTCTCATGCGGACGGTCAGCGTTTCACATTCTCCCGGGATGTTTTCGTAAAGGGACGGGAGCGGAGAAATATCGGGCTTGCCGGATGTGATCGTATGCGAAACATAGCGGAAATCCGTGACGTTGTTGCCGTCGGAGTTACGGATAGCGACTGCCGTTTTTCTGAAATCCCCCGAACCGAAGCCGGAATACTCGATCGGCGCAACATCCGGCGAGAACGTCAGCTCCTTCACCTTGTTGTTGAGCGGACAGAACGACGCAAACACGCCCTTGTATTCAAAAAAAGTCAGTTCGGCGTCGGGTATCTTCTTGCCGTAAAAAAGCGGAACGAGATAATTTTCGCTCAGGATCTTCAGAACGAACGAAGATCTGTCCGTGTCGAGCTTCAGTATTCTTTTGTCTTCATAAAAAGTGATCGGCATAGTGTTGTCCTTTCGGTGAAAAACATTGATCCGATCAGATTTTACCATTTTTATGTTTCTTTGTCAATAAGCCGTGCGGCATTACACCGAGAGAGAAGAAAACGGCAGTCGGGGAATAATATGTAAAAATGCTTGACAAAACACGGTAATGTGATGTATAATACGGAAGTACGCAGGGATATCGAAGCGGTCATAACGAGGCGGTCTTGAAAACCAATTCGTTTGATTATTCCCCCTGCGCCCGAACATCACCCGAAACCCTTTATTCATGCGGCTTTTGCGGTGAGGTTCGAACATCATTTCACAACCGGTCGAAAGCAAATTCTTTCCTTGATTTCTTTCATTTTTCCGAAAGAAAAAATTTCGTTTTTTCTACGCAGGGATATCGAAGCGGTCATAACGAGGCGGTCTTGAAAACCGTTTGGCAGCAATGCCACAAGGGTTCGAATCCCTTTCCCTGCGTCAAAAATACAATTCCTCATCAGAGGGATTGTATTTTTTTATTCCGGAAAGGGATGAGAACGGGTCGGTAGTGAATGACAGTCCGGT
>JAZUKN010000039.1:0-102439 GCA_045643285.1 Eubacteriales bacterium | reverse complement strand
TAAAAAAATGTGAGAAAAGCTGATTATGCTCCATGAAAAGGGCTTGTCGCTGTTTATGGGGAAGAATTCTCACGCCGTTTGATATATACTGCTCACCGAGGTGAAGAACATGGACCAGATCAAAACAGGAAAATTTATTGCCGAGTGCAGAAAGAAAGCGAATCTGACTCAGATGCAGTTGGCAGAAAAATTAGGTATTAAGGATCGTGCGATTTCAAAGTGGGAGAACGGCAAAGCAATTCGTGTTAAAACTCGCCATCAGCAGATGACAAGTGAAGGAATCTACACCGGAGGTCCGATTCCGTTTGGCTATCATATGGTAGACAAAGGCAGGAAAAACAAAAAGGGAAGACCTGCGTATGATTTAGCCGTTGATCCCAAACTAAGACCAATCGTTGAAAAACTGTTTTCACTGGTGGTAGATGAGGGTTACGGCAATACTCAGATCGCCGAATGGCTCAATAAGCAAGGATACAAGACGGCAAAAAACGCAGAGTTTCAGGCGTCAAATGTTCACAGAATCCTCAAGAATGAAGTATATCGAGGGTATTTTGTGAGAGGCAATGCCCGCTCGGAACGTATGGAGGATTTGCAGATAATTTCCGATCATACATTCTTTCGGGTACAGGAGATTCTTGAACAGCGCAGTGGCAAAGCAGAAGAGAAGAGAACCGTAATTCTGCGAAACAAGTCCACGTCTTTATTAGGCGGCAATATCTTTTGTGCTCACTGCGGCGGCAGAATGATTTTTACTCGCAGGCACGATAAATATCCGCGAAAAGACGGTACAGTCCTTGTCAAGGATTATGGCGCATATATGTGTTATCATCGAACAAGAAGACTGAATGACTGTGACGGTGGAACGATCTATATCGCACAGCGGATTGACGACTGTGTTCTGAAAAGCGTTCATAGCGTATTTGAAATCATCGCCGGATGTCCCGAAGAAGAAACGATCAGACTTGCCTATAACAATACCGTAAAAACGATTCAAAGCGAAAAAGAGAAGATCACACAGCAGCTCACCAAGGATTACAGTCAACTTGAAAAGTTAAGAGCGGAAATCGCAAATGCACTCACAGGAGACAGCGTATATTCGTCTGAAGATTTGTCCGAAGCCATTCAAACAATTCGTTCCCGGATAAAAGAACAGGAAGAACGACTTGAAGAGATTGCGACAACCATTGACGAGAAGAAAAGAATGTCGGAGTGTATTATCCCGGCTTACAGACAGTTCAGAACATGGGCTCTTGAGTTTGACGAGGCGTCTTTGGAAGCGAAGAGAATGATCATCAGCGAACTGTTCAGCAGAATTGAAATCGGTCGCGGTTACAAAGTCCACTGCGAACTGAACGTCACTTATAAGCAGTTTTGCACCGAATGGGCAACACTCGATAAAAAGATCAATGCCATCGCATAAAAACGGTGGCATTCTATAAAAGCAAGTGTCTTTCCTTTCATACCGACTACTATGAAGAATATGGAGCTTTTATTTGTAAATCACGCTTTACCATTCACTCGCCTGTAGTATATGTTAAATGGCTTACATCCGGTAGAGGCGGGAACGCTGGAAGTACCTTGACGGACATAAACGCCGATCGGCTTCAATCCTTTTCCTTTGAGATAGTACGTTTTGTTACTGCCTTCGCTTACGGTAATACGGACTACCTTGTTTTCCTGCACGGTAAAGCGAACGAACATCGTGACATCCGGCATAATAGCATCACGGATGCCATTGGTAATACGGGTATATTCGTTATCTACATCGGTCAGACCGACAGCGTTTCCGTCATTGTCGATTCCGATATATACAATGCCTCCGTCCGTATTGGCAAAGGCAATGACCTCTTTATAAATTTCTTCGGTAAACCCGGATTTGAATTCAATATTCTCGGTCTCAAAATTCATCGGAACGCCTCCTTACAGTTGTTCTTACTATACTACATTTTCTTTTATACTCAAAAAATTCGTTTTGTCAACGATAAGAGCGATTTTTCAGCGAATATTCGCTTTTTCCGTTTTCCATAAAGCAAAAGCGAACCCGAAGCCCCGCTTTGTGTCAGGTGTAAATCGACACAAAAATCCCCGTACCTCTTTCGGAAGTACGGGGATTCGTTTCAGACATAAATTGTGACCTTTACGTCTTTCCATTGACTCCTCTTGAAGTGATGCACATCGGGGAATGATTCCGCGAATTTTCGTGCATACGCTTCACCGATCGTCAATTCGGCGATTTTTAAGGGCTTTTCGGAATTATTTCCCCTGCTCCTTAATCGCTGCCTGTGCTGCTGCGAGGCGGGCGATCGGCACTCTGAACGGCGAGCAGGATACATAGTCAAGACCGTTCTGGTGGCAGAACTCAACGGATGTCGGGTCGCCGCCGTGTTCGCCGCAGATGCCTACGTGGAGGTTCGGGTTGACCGGTCTGCCGAGGGAGATAGCCATCTTCATCAGCTTGCCTACACCAACCTGGTCGAGCTTTGCGAACGGGTCGTTTTCGAAGATCTTTGCATCGTAGTATGCGCCGAGGAACTTGCCTGCGTCGTCACGGGAGAAACCGTATGTCATCTGTGTAAGGTCGTTTGTACCGAAGCAGAAGAAGTCAGCTTCCTTTGCGATGTCGTCTGCTGTGAGAGCGGCACGCGGGATCTCGATCATTGTACCGACTTCGTATTCGAGCTTCATGCCGGAAGCGGCGATCTCTGCGTCTGCTGTTTCAACAACAACGTTCTTGACGTACTTGAGCTCTTTTACTTCGCCGACGAGCGGGATCATGATTTCGGGCTTTACAGTCCAGTCTGCGTGTTTCTTCTGTGTGTTGATAGCGGCACGGATAACAGCCTTTGTCTGCATAGCGGCGATTTCCGGATAAGTTACTGCAAGACGGCATCCTCTGTGACCCATCATCGGGTTGGATTCGTGGAGAGCGGAGATGATCTCTTTGATCTGCTCTACTGTCTTGTTCTGTGCCTTTGCGAGAAGTTCGATTTCTCTCTCTTCGTTCGGTACGAACTCGTGGAGCGGCGGATCGAGGAATCTGATGCAGACCGGTGTACCTTCAAGTGCTTCGTAGAGAGCCTCGAAGTCTGCCTGCTGGTAAGGAAGGATCTTTGCAAGTGCAACTTCTCTCTCTTCCTTTGTGTCGGAGCAGATCATTTCACGGAATGCTGCGATTCTTTCGGGATCGAAGAACATGTGCTCTGTACGGCAGAGACCGATACCTTCAGCACCGAGCTCGCGTGCTTTCTTAGCGTCACGAGGTGTGTCGGCGTTCGTTCTTACCTTGAGCTTGCGATACTTGTCAGCCCATGCCATGATTCTGCCGAAGTTGCCGGAAATGGATGCGTCAACTGTCGGGATGATACCGTCGTAGATCTTACCTGTGGAACCGTCGATGGAGATGAAGTCGCCTTCGTGATATGTCTTGCCTGCGAGTGTGAACTGCTTGTTAGCTTCGTCCATAGCGATCTCGCCGCAACCGGATACACAGCAAGTACCCATGCCGCGTGCTACGACTGCTGCGTGAGAAGTCATACCGCCGCGAACCGTGAGGATACCCTGAGCGGCCTTCATACCTGTAATATCTTCGGGAGATGTTTCGAGACGAACGAGAACGACCTTTTCGCCGCGCTTCTTCCATGCTTCTGCGTCGTCAGCTGTGAAGACGATCTTACCGCAAGCTGCACCGGGGGATGCGCCGAGGCCCTTACCTACGGGGTTGGCAGCCTTAAGTGCCTTTGCGTCGAACTGCGGGTGGAGAAGTGTGTCGAGGTTACGCGGGTCGATCATGGAAACTGCTTTCTTCTCGTCGATCATGCCTTCGTCAACGAGGTCGCAGGCGATCTGGAGAGCAGCCTGAGCCGTTCTCTTACCGTTACGGCACTGGAGCATATAGAGCTTGCCGTTTTCAACGGTGAATTCCATGTCCTGCATATCTCTGTAGTGGTCTTCGAGGATGCCGCAAACCTTAACGAAGTCTGCGTATGCTTCCGGGAACTTGTCCGCCATCTGAGCGATCGGCATCGGTGTACGAACACCGGCAACAACGTCTTCGCCCTGTGCGTTGAAGAGGAACTCACCCATGAGCTTCTTTTCGCCTGTAGCAGGGTCACGTGTGAATGCAACGCCTGTACCGGAGTTGTCGTTAAGGTTACCGAATACCATCGGCATTACGTTTACTGCAGTACCCCAGGAGTACGGGATGTCGTTGTCACGGCGGTAAACGTTAGCTCTCGGGTTGTCCCAGGAACGGAATACGGCGCGGATAGCTTCGTAGAGCTGTACCTTCGGGTCGGACGGGAAGTCTTCGCCGAGCTGCTTCTTGTATTCAGCCTTGAACTGTTCA
Organism: Eubacteriales bacterium; assembly: GCA_045643285.1. Classification (GTDB taxonomy): domain Bacteria; phylum Bacillota; class Clostridia; order Oscillospirales; family CAG-272; genus UMGS1696. The sequence continues at coordinate 98,094 of JAZUKN010000039.1, read as the reverse complement.
GCGAGCTTCTTGAGGTCTGCTGCTGTGAGGTCGACGTCGAACTTAACGCCCTTTTCAGCCTTCATCTCGTCGATGAGAGCTTCGAAATATTTCTTGCCGACTTCCATAACGACGTCGGAGAACATCTGGATAAATCTTCTGTAGGAGTCATATACGAATCTCTCGAACTTCGGATCGGGGTTGCCGGCGATCATTGCCTTTACAACGTCGTCGTTAAGACCGAGGTTGAGGATAGTGTCCATCATACCGGGCATGGATGCTCTTGCGCCGGAACGGACGGAAACGAGAAGCGGATTCTTGAGGTCGCCGAACTTCTTGCCGTTGATCTTTTCCATTTCGGCAACGTTCTTCCAGATCTCAGCCATGATCTCGTCGTTGATCTTTCTGCCGTCTTCGTAATACTGTGTGCAGGCTTCCGTTGTGATCGTGAAACCCTGGGGAACGGGAAGACCGATGTTGGTCATTTCAGCGAGGTTTGCGCCTTTGCCTCCGAGAAGCTCACGCATCGTTGCGTTACCTTCGGAGAACATGTAACAATACTTCTTGGACATTTTGAGTGTACCTCCGCATATATAAATTATTTTTTGGTTGCCGTATGTCCGTGAATACACACAATTATATCTTTGTGTATACTCGTAAAGTATATTGTACCATATCTCGGCGAAAAAATCTACCTGTAATTCCTATTTTTTTGAAGTTTACACAATTTTCATATATTTACACAAAATTATGCCCGTTTTTTTGTGTGAACGGCTCGCTTCTTTCGTCTGTTTATCTGCATCCGAGCCGATTGCGGCCGCCTTTCGCGTTGACAAAACCGACGTGATGTGATATACTTTAATTTGAAATAATATTAAAATATCCGGAGACTCTGTTATGCTTAAAATAATGCACACGGGAGACATACATCTCGATTCTCCTTTTTCGGGGCTGACGCCGCGCTTTGCCGAAACACGGCGCGGAGAGTTGAGAGCAACGTTCACGTCGATGATGGCGTACGCGAAAATGAACAACGTCGATCTGATGCTAATCGCCGGCGACGTTTTCGACAGCGAATACGTCACACGCGAGACTTATTCTCTCCTTTGCAGGGAGTTTGAGAATTTCGGCAAGCCCGTGTTCATCACACCGGGCAATCACGATCCGGCGTCGCGCGAGAGCGTATGGCAGAGGTACTCTTTCCCGGACAACGTGTGCGTCTTCAGAGACGATAAGCTCGCGTCTGTCGAGCTTGACGGACTCGGCGGCTGCGGCGTGACCGTGTACGGCTTCGGCTATACGTCGGCTGAGATGACGGAATGTCCGCTCGTTGGATTCTCGGTGCGCGACAGAGACAGGATAAACCTGCTCGTATGCCACTCGGAGATAGGTGTACCGTCGACGAAGAACTGTCCGCTGTCTCCGGCACAGATCGAAGTCTTCGGCGCGGACTACACTGCCCTCGGACACATCCACAATCCGCCCACCCCGGGAAAGAACAACCGGTATTCGTATTGCGGATGCCCTGAGCCGAGAGCGTTTGACGAGACCGGTGCGAAAGGTGCGCTCATCGTCGAGATCGACAAGGACGGACGCGAATCACACGTCAATATCAAGCCCGTCCGCTTCTCGAAGAGGCGGTATGAAAGAGGCGAGATAACAGTCGACGGTGCCGCGTCAATGACCGACATCGACAGCGCGGTAAAGAAATTCGTCTACGAAAACCGCTACGGTGAGGACACGCTTCTGTCGCTCAGGCTCAGAGGCTACGTCTCGCCGTCGCTTGTAGTGGATACGGAATCAATGGACGGCGCGGCTTACGGACTGTACTTTATGAAAGTCGAGGACGCGACCTTGCCGGCTCTCGACACCGATGCGCTTCTCTCGGACGTAACGATCCGCGGAGAAGTCTACCGTCAGCTTAAACCGATGCTCGATTCGTCTGACGAGAGAGAAAAGGAAGTCGGACGGAGAGCGTTAAGATACGCATTTTCCGCACTGTCCGGAGAGAGCATATAAGAGAGGAGCCATACCGTGACTATAAAGACACTTCACATAACATCGTTCGGAGGACTGAACGACTGCACGATAGAACTCTCGGACGGCGTGAATATCATAGGCGGAGAAAACGAGAGCGGTAAGACCTCAGCCGCCATGTTCATAAAATTCATCTTCTACGGACTGTCGTCAAAGACTCTCAAGGCAGACGGCGCATCCGAGCGGACGAGATTCGTCAACCGCGATACGATGACGGCATCCGGCTATATCGAAGCCACATCAGACGACGGAGGAGAATACAGGATAGAGCGTTCCCTCGTCCTCGGCTCCGGTTCTCCGCGAGAAAAGATCAGAATAATCAACGAAAACACGGGCGACATCGTTACGGGCGAAGAACCCGGGGAATACTTCTTCGGCGTGCCGGAAGCGGTGTTCGTCGGGACGGCGTTCGTCGGACAGAATAAATCGGTCAAGCCGGACATATCGGGAGAGGGCGCGTCGAAAGGATCGGTCGAGAACCTGCTCACATCTGCCGACGAGAACGTCGATATAAAGCGTGCTGTCAAAAGGCTCGACGAAGTGCGCCGAGAGCTTGCCCACAAGAACGGCTCAGGCGGAGAAATATCGAATCTCAAAGACAGATGCGCCGCGCTGAAAAAAGAACGCGATGATACGGCGGCGCGCGCGGCGGATATTCTTTCGGCGACGGCTTCTGTGAACGATATTAAACAAAAAATCGACGAATATTCGCGCACCGAAGAAAAACAAAAGAAGATATTCTCGTCTCTCAGAAAAATCAATCTCAAAAACAAATTCGACGAATACGACAAAACCGTAAATGCCATAACCGACCTCACGGAATCGGTGAAAATGATAGATTCGTCTCCGTTCGGCGGAGATTTCGGAGACAGTCTTGCGTCAGCCGGAACCGCACTATGCGAATACGACGAAAAAAAGCGGGAATACGACGAAAAAATGCCCACGTTCCCCGAAAGCGACGACGTACCCGATGAGCCGGACGTTGACGAAGTTACAAAAGAAGCTGAACGCCTTGACAAAAAGGCGCGTGCGCTGTTCGTTCTCGGGATCGTCTCGCTCGTCCTCGGAATAGCGGCTCTCGGCACGGCAGTCGGGATGTATATGCTGACCGTCGGGAATTATCTTATTCCGTTCGCGGTCGCCGTTGTGCTTGCGCCGATCGGAATAATGTTCCTTGTCTTGCGCTCGTCTGCCGCGAAAAAGCTCGTCGGATTCCTCGACGGTTGGAGGGCTGATTCGCTTGAAGACCTGCCGAACGCAGTGGACGCAAAAATCGCGGCTATCCGTGTGCTCAGAGATCGCGTGGACGAAAAGCTGAAGCTCGAAGACGACCTCGGAGAAGCCGAGAACAGAAAAAACGCCGCAGTTGCAGTGATAGGGCGGCTTGCTCTTTCGGTCGGGATGCAGATGAACGGGGACGCGGACGTAACAAAGACGTTTGCCGCGCTCGGTGAAATGCTCGCAGAGGCGAAAAAAGAAAGAGCGGAGCTACTGCGAAAAGCCGACAAAAACAGAGGACGGCTCGAAGTCCTCGCGGAACAGCTCGACGGCACCGACAGAACGGAAGCCATGAATGCCGCGCTCGCCGTACTTGAAACGGATGAGGGCAAAATCGCCGTAAAGATGACGGCGGATGATATAAAGGAACTTGAAAAACAGCGCGATTTCACGCACAACGCACTTCAGTCTGCGGAAAAGAGAAAAGAATCGCTCGACGAGCGGCTGTCGGAGCTTGGGAAGCTCAGCCGCTCCCCCGATGAGCTTTCGACTTCGATAAGCGCACTCGAAGAAAAGATCACCGAGCTTTCGCTGAGACGGGACGCCGTAGAAACAGCGCAGAACGCGCTTGAAAGAGCCGGGGAAGCTATGCGCGCGGACGTTATTCCGAAGCTCGGAAGAAAAGCGTCGGAATATGTGAAAAGCGCTACCGGCAGATACTCGAAAATGACAGTTGACGGCTCGTTTGCCTGCGCTCTCGGAAATGAAGACGAATACAAAACGGCGGAGCTGTTCTCGCGCGGCACGGCGGATCTCGTGTATATCGCACTCCGCGTGGCTCTCGCGGATGAAGTCTTCCACGCAGACCGCCCGACTGTTGTGTTCGACGAATCCTTTGCACACGTCGACAGCGAACGGCTCGAAAACACCCTGAAAATGCTCGCGGACGGCGACGGGCAGTACATAATCTTCACCTGCCGCACCGAAGAAGCTGACGCCGCACAAAAACTCGGCGGAAATGTGACAAAACTATTTGCAAAATAATAAACCAAAGGGACAATAAACCAAAGGGACTTTTTGAGAAAAAGTCCCTCCGGACTCCTCAAAAACAATAGAGAAAATGTCTTATTAAAGTTTTTTGGAGGATCAAAGGAACCTTTTTTTCAAAAAAGGTTCCTTTGCAGAGTTTGAGACGGAGTCTCAACAGAAAGGATGTCGCATGAAAAAATACATACTTGCGCTTGACCAGGGGACGACATCGAGCAGAGCAATACTGTTCGATAAAGAGCAACGAATGGTAGAATCCGTTTCGCGTGAATTCCCGCAGATATACCCGAAAGAAGGCTGGGTGGAGCACGATCCCGTTGAGATATGGGCGACGCAGTTCGGCTGTATGAACGAGGTCATCGCAAAGGCAGGAGCGGAACCGGACGAGATAGCGGCTATCGGCATCACGAATCAGCGCGAGACGACAGTCGTGTGGGACAGAGAAACGGGAGAGCCTGTATATAACGCGATAGTGTGGCAGTGCAGACGGACCGCACAGATCATTGATTCGCTCAAAGAAAAATTCGATATGATACGCGAGAAGACGGGACTTGTTCCGGACGCATACTTCTCCGCGTCAAAAATAAAATGGATACTCGATAACGTCGACGGCGCACGCGAAAAGGCGAAGAGCGGTCGGCTCATGTTCGGAACGGTCGATTCGTGGCTCGTCTATAAGCTCACCGGCGTTCACGCAACAGACCGCACCAACGCTTCCCGCACAATGCTCTATAATATCAACGACTGCAAGTGGGACGAAGAGCTGTGTTCTCTGTTCGGCGTGCCGATGTCGATGCTTCCCGAAGTGAAAAGCTCGTCGGAGGTGTACGGTTACGCGAATATCGGCGGTGTTGAAGTCCCGGTCGCCGGAGTCGCAGGAGATCAGCAGTCCGCTTTGTTCGGTCAGGGCTGCTTTGATGCGGGAGACGCGAAGAACACGTACGGAACGGGATGCTTCTTACTCATGAATACGGGACGCGAACGTATGCGCTCGAAAAACGGACTGCTTACAACGATAGCGGCGACTGCAAAAGGCGAAGAGACGCAGTACGCACTCGAAGGCTCGGTCTTCTGCGGCGGCTCCGTCATACAGTGGCTCCGCGACGGAATGAGATTTTTCTCGGAATCGCGCGACGCGGAATACTACGCATCCAAAGTAAAGGATTCCGGCGGCGTGTACCTCGTTCCGGCGTTTACCGGACTCGGCGCACCGTACTGGGATATGTACGCACGCGGCACTCTCACGGGTATCACGCGCGGTACGACACGCGAGCACATCATCCGCGCGGCTGAAGAGTCGATAGCATACCAGTCGGCTGATCTGCTCGAAGCAATGGAAGCGGACATCGGCGGCAAGATCGGCGCGCTCCGCGTTGACGGCGGCGCAACGAGAGATAATTTCCTCATGCAGTTTCAGGCGGACGTTCTCGGTTGCCCCGTGCTCCGTCCCGTCGTAAGAGAGACAACTGCGCTCGGCGCGGCATATCTCGCAGGACTTGCCGTCGGCTTCTGGGGATCGAAAGACGAGCTTCGCCGCGGCTGGAAGCAGGACAGACGGTTTGACGCACAGATATCCGACGAAAAACGCGCGTCCCTGCTCGACGGCTGGCATACCGCAGTCCGCCGCGCGATGACAAAATAAGTGACATTAAATCAAGGAGATATATAGAATGATAAAATCGTATTCAGACCTCAGACCAAATCCGAAATATGAGCTTGTAAAGGAAGAATACCTCCCCGACATAAAGACGAACGGCATCGTTCTGCGTCACATCAAATCTGGCGCGAGAGTGTGCCTGCTTCCGGCAGACGACTCGAACAAAGTCTTCTGCGCCGGATTCCGCACGACTCCGACAGACTCGACGGGTGTGCCGCACATCATTGAGCATACCGTTCTCAACGGCTCGAAGCATTTCCCGTCGCGCGATCCGTTCATGCAGCTTGCGAAAGGCTCGCTCAACACGTTCCTCAACGCGATAACATGGCCAGACAAGACGATGTACCCCGTAGCTTCGTGCAACGACAAGGACTTCTCGAACCTCATGCACGTTTATCTTGACGCGGTGTTCTTCCCGAACATCTACAGCCGCCGCGAGATATTCATGCAGGAGGGCTGGCACTACGAAATGGAAACGCCCGACGACGAGCTGAAAATAAACGGCGTCGTTTACAGTGAGATGAAAGGCGCGATGTCGTCCCCCGACAGACAGATATACGACGAGCTTCTGAACGTTATGCTTCCCGATACGACGTACGGCGTGAACTCCGGCGGAGACCCCGAAGTCATCCCGACCTTGACTTACGAGAACTACCTCAATTTTCACCGCCGCTATTATCACCCGTCGAACTCGTATATCTTCCTCTACGGAGATATGGACATGGACGAGCGGCTTGAATTCATGGACAGGGAATACCTCTCGCTGTTTGACGCGATTTCGCCCGACTCCGACGTTGCACGTCAGCCGCATTTTTGCGAGAAAGAGCCGAAAAAGGTCGAAATATCCTATCCCGTCGGAAGCGAAGAGGACACGGGCGGCAAGACGTATTTCGCTTTTGCGTCGCTCGCGGGTGAGTCCGCGAACTCGCTCGAATGCCGCGCGTATTCCGTGCTGTCGGATGTGCTTATCGAATCCGATTCCGCTCCGGTGAAGAACGCGCTGATCGACGCAGGCATCGGCGAAGAAGTCTACGGCGGATTTGAAGAAGGGATCGACGAAGTATTCACGGTTATCGCAAAGAACGCCGACGAAAATGACGGCGAAAGATTTGTAAAGATCATCAGAGATACGCTTGAAGCTGAAGTCGGGCGCGGTATCAGCGAAAAGGCGCTCATGGCGTCGCTCAACCGCACGGAATTCGAGTTCAGGGAAGCTGACGGCGGACGTACACCGATAGGGCTCGGTTTCATCATCGCCATAATGGGTTCGTGGCTCTACGACGAAAACAAGCCGTTCGCATATATGCACACGCTTGACGATATTGCGGAGCTGAAAAAGCGCATCGGCACGGGCTACTACGAAGAGCTTGTGAAGAAATACATCCTCGATTCCGACCACTCGGTGCTTCTCACGATGAAGCCCGAAAAGGGACTTGTCGAAAAGCGTGAGAACGCGCTGAAAGAAAAGCTCGCGGCGTATAAAGCATCGCTCACAAAGGAAGAAATCGACGGTATTGTCGCGTCCACCAAGGCACTGAGAGAATACCAGTCGGCTCCGGCGACCGACGAAGAAAAGAACTGCATTCCGTCTCTTGAAAGAGCGGATATAAAGCGCGAGGGTGTGCCGTTCACGAACAGAGAGGGAACGATATCCGGACGTCCGCTCGTCTTCCACGACGTTGACACGAACGGTATCACTTATCTGAATCTTGCGTTCAGAATCCCCGGTATGCCGAAAAAGTACGTGCCGTATCTCGGACTGCTCGCGGACGTACTCTGCGGCATTGACACCGAAAAGCACACATATTCCGATATTGACATTGAGATAAAGCTGAACACCGGCAATATCGACTTTGATCCGATAACTTACGGAAAGCCCGACGGCTCGTTCACACCCGTCTTCAAGGCTACTGCGTCCTTTATGCCGGAGAATACGGCGTTCGTCTTCGATATGCTCGGCGAGATAATCACAACGTCGAAATTCACCGACAAAAAGCGCATGGCGGCTCTGCTCGCGGAAATCAAATCCGGCAAACAGCGCGAGATCATGTCGGCAGGTCACACCTCCGCCGTCTCCCGTGCGATGTCGTATTTTGACAGCGAAACGTGTTACAGAGAATCGCTCGGCGGACTTGATTACTACTTCTTCATAAAAGACCTCGCCGAAAACTTCGACAAGCGCGCGGACGAATGCGCCGACAGCCTCGCCAAGGTCGCTGCACTTGTGTTCGATCCCGCAAATCTTATCGTTTCTCTTGCTTGCCCGAAGAACGGTCACGACGAGATCGAGCGGCTTCTTCCGGCGTTCTGTGACAAGCTCGACACCGTCGCGCACGTCTCAATCGGAGAGGCGGAGGAATTCGTCCCCGTGAAGAAGAACGAGGGCGTTATGATCCCGTCGCAGGTGCAATACGTCGGACGCGCAGGCGAATACAGGACGGAAGGGCTTGACTTCAACGGCTATTACTCCGTCGTGCAGACCGCGGTGAACACCGACTATCTCTATCAGCAGATAAGAGTACGCGGCGGCGCATACGGTGCCGGATGCCGGTTCGGGAATGAGAACGGTGTCCTGAGCTTCTATTCGTACCGCGATCCGAATCTCAAAAAAACGGACGAAGTCTACTGCGGCACGAGTGAGTTCGTGCGTGCGGCAGAGCTTGACGAAAAAGACCTCACGAAGTACATCATCGGCTCGTTCTCGGCAAGCGAAAGACCGCTTTCACCGAGAATAAAGGCAGAGCGTTCGTTCTTCGCATATATGACGGGCGACACGACGGAAAAGCTGAACGGAAGACGCGCGTCGATGCTCGATATTACGAAAGAGCAGTTCACAAAAACGGCGGACGTGTTCGACGCGGTTTGCCGCACGGACTGCTTCTGCGTGGTAGGCAACGAAAAGACGATCCGCGAGAACAAAGATATGTTCGGCGAGATCGTGAAGATATAAAACAAAAAGAGAAGAGATACATACTATGAGGTATGTATCTCTTTTGTTTACGGAAATAATTATCAGTCCCTGCTTTTCATGATTGTGAATAATTCGATCACGGCAGCCGCGCTCGCAAGAATACAAACGGGTATTATCACCGCCGATTTTACCTGCCGCGGGCAGTCGCACACAATGATAAGCGGCATGATGAATACAACAGCTCCGCATACCTTGTTAAGCGCGGAATGAACGGTTTTCAACCTGCAAAATTTCAGATAACCGACGACGGCACCTGCGGATTTGATTGCGACAATGATGCTGAGCCATATCAAAAGCCACAGCGGGAGTGAAACAGTGGTTATCAGTTTCACGGCGACTGAGATCGCAAAAACAAAGTCCGCCGCGGTATCAAACTTTTCGCCGAATACCGAAGCCTTGCCGAGCTTCCGCGCAACTGTTCCGTCGACTGCATCCGTAAGACCACCGACAAGATATAACGCATAAAACCAGCCCGAATAAGCGGGAAAAACAAGGATCAGTAGTCCGCATAAGAGCCGGATGCCGGTCAATATATTTGCCATTCTGTCCTCCGCAGAGATTGTTCACGAACAATTTGATTGAAATCTCACCCGATATACGGCTTTTTTCGCATCATCTCGCCGCCCGGAAGTCCTGCACACAGGCAGTATAACTCATCTGCACGCGACGAGAGCGCGAACTGCTCGCTCCTTGCGTCGGCAGGCTTTGTGATCAGCTCGACGGACAGATCCTTGCGGACGGACGCGAGATATTCTCGCCCCTTTTCGCTCGCACCGAGCAACACCGTGAAGTCGGGTAGGTACGTCGGATCGGCGTCAGCGTGAAGAATATCGGCAAGAAGCGTGCGGCGCATCCGTGCGAGCGTGTATTTCTTCGTCGGCAGATTACGGATAAATTCACTTGCATCACGGCTGTCGTGCGAGACATTTGCGGCATACCTCACAAGCTCATTTTGGCTGTGTTCTCCATTAACTCTACAGTTGCAAAACAAAATATCGTTGTATCTGTCTTCGCGGCAGAGAACTGAGTCGGCAAAAACCGCCTTTGCGCTGTCGGGAATCGCGTCGATCTCACTCACATCCATGCCGGAGAACAGCATTTCACGCACTTCCGATGCGGATTTTTTCGCAATTCGTTTTACAAATGTAAAATCGGATACACCGAGGTCACGACCGAAGCGCAGATATTCTGCGGCGAGTTTGTCGTTTGCGCCGGGCGCGTCACTGATACCGAACGAGCGGAGAACTCCGTCGAAAATGACGGCTGATCCTGTGTCGCGCGCATTTTTTTCGGCGGACAGAACGGCGGATTTGTATTCGTCGGACGACTTGACGGACGCAAGAGCGCGGATGTAGTCGCCGTCGCCGGTTTCCGAGCCGCAGACGAGACGGGAGGTACCGAAAGCGGACGCAACAGCCACACCGCCACGTGCGAATGCCTCAACTCCTGCCGCGCACCACGGATAGGGAAGCTCAAGAACGAGGTCGGCGCCCATACGGACGGCGGCTTCTGCACGGATGTATTTGTCGTAGACGGACGGAGTGCCGCGCTCGGTGAAATTGCCGCTCATGACGAGGATGACGATGTCTGTGTCGGCTTTAGCGCGGTCGATGATGTATTTGTGTCCGCAGTGGAGCGGGTTCAGTTCGCAGATAACGGCAGTGGGCATGGTGTACTCCTTCGGAGGGATTTTTTTGTTTTTCGCAGGCGAAATGGGGGAAACGGCGAACGTTTTCGATTTATCTTTTTGTCCTGTTCGTTTGCGAACGGACGGAAAATTCATCCAAACTATACGTTTTGCGTCGTTGTGTCCTGCGCGGACGGCGGGCAAGAAGTCCTTTCGCGGACTCCTTGCCAATCCACACGACTTAGGGGGAAGGGACTTCGTCCAATTCCCCCTAAGAACCCCTTTGTTGCAAAGTAAATGCAAATATTATGTGAAACCTATCATTTATTAACGACTACGTTTTACTTTATAATGAGCGGCAGCGCGCTATTACCTCACGGGTTAACTCCTCGATAACGTCGCACATACTTTGTAACAAGTGGGTTTCCAAAGGGGGAATTGAAGCCAGTCCTTCCCCCTTTGGCTCGGTGATTGACAAGAGGGCTTCGGCAATGTCCGACCGAGATGCGGAGCATCTCGTCGAGTTCACGGAGTAAACTCGGCTTGTCCGCCGTCCGCGTAGGGCAAAAAACATTTGAAAACGTGAAACGTTTTCTTCCTTATTTGCAGTAAAGTGAAAATTTCTCAAAACACTTGTATTTTTTGCCGAGTTCATATATAATTATAAAGGTTATTTTTCCCGTTGTCAAATTATTTTTATATAAGGAGCAAAACACACATGAAAGTATTAGTTGTAAACGCCGGCTCTTCTTCCCTCAAGTATCAGCTTTTTGATACCGCAACGGAAGAAGTCCTCGCAAAAGGTATCTGCGAAAGAATCGGTATCGACGGACGTATCGAGCACAGAAAAGGCGAAAAGGGCGAAAAGACGAAAGTCGAGATCCCGATGCCCGACCACGCCGTTGCTACAGAGATCGTCGTAAAATACCTCACAGACCCCGAGCTCGGCGTTATCAAGGATATGAGCGAGATCGAAGCTGTCGGTCACAGAGTAGTCCACGGCGGCCCTTACTTCTATGAAAGCTGCCTCGTTACTCCCGAAGTTATCGAAAAGCTCAAGCTCTGCGTTGACTTCGCACCGCTTCACACTCCCGCACACCTTATGGGTATCGAGGGATGCACAAAAGTTATGCCGAACGTACCGCAGGTTCTCGTGTTCGACACCGCGTTCCACACGACACAGCCCGAGACCGCGTCCAGATACGCTATCAAGTACGAAGACGCAGAAGAATACAAGATCCGCCGCTATGGCGCACACGGAACGTCTCACAGATTCGTTTCCCGTGAAATGGCAAAGCTCCTCGACAAGCCTGTTGAAGAGACTAAAATTATCACCTGCCACATCGGCAACGGCTCATCTATCACCGCAGTAAAGGGCGGCAAGTGCATTGATACATCCATGGGCTTCACGCCTCTTGACGGCGTTGAAATGGGTACACGCTGCGGCTCGATCGACCCGGCAATCGTTCCTTACCTCATGAAGAAAAAAGGACTCGATCCCGACCAGATGTCGCAGTACATGAACAAGGAATGCGGATTCCTCGGCGTATCCGGCATCTCCTCCGACAGCCGCGACATCGAAGCCGCTATCCTCAACGGTGACAAGCGCGCATGGCTCGCCGCTAACATCCTCGCATACCAGGTAAAGAAGTACATCGGCTCGTACACCGCAGCGATGAACGGTATCGACGCGATCGTATTCACAGCCGGCATGGGCGAGAACAACCCCGAGCTTCGTGAGAGAGCCTGCACCGATATGGAATACTTCGGAATCGAGATCGACAAAGAGCTGAACGCAAAGACACACCACCAGCCGAACACGGTCGAGATCTCCACGAAGAACTCGAAAGTCAAGGTCTACGTTCTCCCGACGAACGAAGAACTGATGATCGCATCCGACACGGAAGATATCGTAAAGGCACTGTAATTATAACGAAACAGAGATTGAGCAGGATGAATAATCCTGCTCTTTTGTTTATTTAGAATATGATACGATTATCTTTTGATTTTTTGTTGCGTACTCGAGGGTTTTTGCCGCTCCTCCCCAGTCATAAAGAACATAAGCAATAACGACATCGCTGTTGTCAACCATCCACTTGTTACGTTTGACAATGGCGTATTTTTTCGGCACATTTTCAAGAGGCGGATAGACACTTCCGTCGTAAAGTGTACAATCTTTTTTCGCACTCGGGTATGCAAGCACGAGAACAGATGATACATTCGGGTATTGTTTTTTCAGTTTATTAACAACGCAAGCCGCAAGATTATCATATTCACCGTAACCGCCCAGCAAGAATTCCGTTGCTCCCTCTTTAATTTTTTCTTCAACCTGTTCATACAGCCATTCTCTGACTTTTTCGGGATCATTTACTTTACTGTGTCCGCAAAACATAATTGTTTTCACACCGCACCACTCCTTTTGCAATCATTATATCACAAAAATTCTGATTAGTACAGCCACAAGGACTAATTTGTTCTCCGGTGTTCATATAATAATAGTACAGTTACGTGAACGAAAGGGGAACGGTATGAAGTTAAACGAAGCGGTCAGTCTGCGTCTGAAGGAAATACTCAGCGAACGCGGGATGACGCAGTATCAGCTCTATCTGAAAAGCGGAGTACCGAAATCATCTATCGGTAACATCGTCAACTGTGCATACGATTCCGTAAAGCTCCGCATTATTCACGAAATATGTCAGGGACTTGAAATATCAATAACCGAGTTTTTCGATTCTCCTCTGTTCAATGAAGAGAATCTCGAACCGTAAAAAGAGCAGGATGAATAATCCTGCTCTTTTTTGTGTCGGAGGCGAATTTTGCAAACCTCACGGCTACGCGCCGTTCCCTCCTGTGTACCGTAGGGGAGGGGTTTCCCCTCCCGTCGAACGATCTGCACCTACTTCACATCGAAAAAAGGTGGAAAACACTTCGTGTTTTCAAATCATTTCTTTTGTCCTGCTTGTTTACAAGCGAGCGGACGGCGGTTTCGTTTGTCCAAACCAAACGTTTGGATTCGGTTTTTCCGCTACGCGCGGGGCGCACAAAGAGTCCTTTCGCGGACTCTTTGTGAATTCACACGACCAAAGGGGGAAGGTCGCTGCGCTCTATTCCCCCTCTGGACTCCCCTTTGTTACAAAGCGATTGCGACGTGTTCGAGGATTTAACTCGTGAAGGTACAGCGCGCTGCCGCTCATACGTTCGTGTGTGCAAGATTATAGATAATCTTTTCTCACCTTGCCCGGAGCGCAATCATCGTTACGCGAAGCGTATCATCGCTGCAAAGCATCATCGTTTGCCGCAGGCAATCATCGCTCCGTCTGTCTCTTCACTCTTTCTTCCTCTTGCAACTTTTTCTTCTTCTCCGCATACTATGCTTGTGATACTTTCTTCACGTGGAGGTTTTTCTATGGAAAACAATGCAAACAGTGATTATTCCGGCAACGGGTATCTGAAGATCCGTGTCACGACTGTCGGCGGCACTGTGCCTGCGTCGGGCGCGGCTGTCACAGTATCCGATCCTGTAGGCGAAATACTGTACTCTCTCCGCACGGGCAGAGGAGGCACTACTCCGACCGTTATGCTTCCGGCTCCCCGTTATGCGGAAAGCATGACTCCGGGTGCTGTTCAGCCGTACGGGCTGTACGACATCCGCATCGAAAAAAACGGCTACATTCCCGTTTCACTCACTGACGTACCCGTTTTTGACCGGGTAACGTCCGTGCAGTCCGTCGATCTGTTGCCTGTGGACTCCGGTGCGCTTTACCCCGAAGCCGCAGACGGCAGTTTTACGCTCGACGAGCAGGGGAACGGCTATCCCGTGGATTCGTCGGGCGGCGGCAGAGGACGCGGCAACGTATCCGAAGACGGTGAGGACGGAGGCGGCGCACAGTGAACGGTGACATCATTCTTCCCGTGATCCCCGAATACATCACCGTTCATCTCGGACGCCCGAATGAGCCTGCACGGAACGTGACGGTGCCGTTCACCGACTACATCAAGAACGTTGCGTCGAGCGAGATATACCCTACGTGGCCCGAAAACGCGATACGCGCAAACATCCTTGCCGAGATCTCGTTTGCCTTAAACCGTATCTACACCGAATTTTACCGGAGCCGCGGTTACGATTTCCAGATAACGAACTCGACGGCGTACGACCAGTCGTTTGTTTACGGCAGAGAGATATTCGAGAATATTTCCCGAACCGTAGATGAAATTTTCAACTCATATATCCGCCGCCGTGGGTCTGCCGAGCCGCTTTTCGCACGGTACTGCGACGGCGTGAGGGTACAGTGCAACGGGCTGTCTCAGTGGGGGACCGTCTCTCTTGCAAACGACGGATTTTCTCCGGCTGAAATAATCCGTTACTACTACGGCGACGACGTTGACATCGTTTCCGACGCGCCTGTCGGAGGATTGACGGAGTCGTACCCCGGCACGTCGCTCTCACTCGGCTCGTTCTCCGAAGACGTGAACCTTATCCAGCGCCGGCTTAACAGAATAGCGCGGAACTATCCGAACATACCGCGCATAAACGATCCTGCAGGGCTTTTCTCCGAGGGTACGGAAAACGCCGTCATTGCGTTCCAGCGGCAGTTCGATCTTACGCCGGACGGGATAGTCGGCAGTGCGACGTGGTACGCCATAGCGAGAATATACGCGGCGGTGAAGCGGCTGTCCGATGTGGATTCCGAGGGAGTGCCGCCCGAAGACGTGACGCTGCTCTACGGCGAACGGCTTGAGATAGGAGACACCGGACTTGCGGTGAGAGAGCTACAATACCTTCTCGCGTTCGTCGGCGCATTCGTTCAGTCTGTCAGACCGATTGAAATAGACGGAATTTTCGGCTCGAACACACGCGCGTCCGTTGCGGATTTTCAGGCGTACAAAGGACTGCCCGTGACGGGAAACGTCGATCGGGCGACTTGGGAGGCACTGTACCGCGAATACAGGGAGCTTGTCTCGTCCCTGCCGGAAGATTATTATTCTTCGTCGACGGTGCCATATCCGGGAAGTCCGCTTCGTGTCGGTTCGACGGGCGCGTACGTGCGGACGTTACAGGAATATCTGAATCTGATCTCGGACACATATCCGTCCATACCTAAGCTGACCGTCGACGGGCAGTTCGGCAGTGCGACGAGAGCGGCGGTGCAGACGTATCAGCGGCTTTTCGGCATCGAGCCGAGCGGCGTCGTCGCGTCGTACACCTGGCAGAGGATCGCCGAAACGGTGGAAGGACTGAGATAAAGTAATAGGTAAGAGGAAAGAAGCAAGGCGGAAACCGTTTGTATGGTGACCGTCTTGTTTTTTATTTATTTTTCATTTACCCCTTGACAAATCTGATTAGATGAGTATAATATCAATTAGTGATTAGATGCTCGTCTATTTGAATCAAAAAAGGAGTAAAAACATGACACCTGTTGAGATCGAAAAGGCACTTGCCGACATCGTTATTGCAAGAGACAATGCCTGTAAGGAGAAAATCAAAACCATATCATCCGATAAACAAACGGAAAAGAAAGCACTGTCGATCGAGAGCGGAATGTATTCGCTGTGTCTCCGCGGAGGGCTTTTTTATGACCCGAACGGCGACAGAGAAAAAGCAATCGCACTGAAAAACACCCGTATGGCTCGCTTTGTCGGGAAATACCCGATTTTTGCCAAATACTATTCGTCTGCGGATGACGCGGAAAAAATCCGTCTGACTGCCGCACTGTACGGCGAAGTGTGGCTCGAAGATCAGTTTGTAAGCATATACCGCACTGAGCTTGACGAAGCCGAAAAACATGGAGACGCCGCAAAGATATTTGAAAACAGGATCAAATATGAAGTCGTGAAATCCGTGCTTGCCGAATGGAAGAGCTGGCGCAGGGAAAACGGGATATATCCCGAACTTCCGGGGGATGAAGTATGAATAACAACATTTCGATAGAACTTCTCAAGACTCTTGCGGATGAAACACGGCTGAAAATCGTCAATATTCTCGCGTCGGGAGACTCATATATTGAGCTGATCGCGTCAAAGCTCGGGATCACGGAAGCAACGGTCTGCTATCATCTGAAAAAAATGGAGAAAGCAGGGCTGATCTCGTCGTCACGCTCGCAGTTTTATGTCATCTATTCACTGAACCGCGACGTTTTCGACCGTTCTTTGCGAGAGATAGTCATTTCATCCGAATACGCCGTAGATGACGACGACAAATACCGCCGCGAAGTCATCGGGAATTTCTTCAGATATGGGAAGCTGCTCTCTCTGCCTGTCCAGCGAAAGAAAAGAGAGATCGTGCTCTGTGAGATCTCAAAGAACTTTGAAGCAGGTCGTGAGTATAACGAAACCGAAGTGAACGAGATCATTACCCGGTTTTACGACGACTATTGCACACTGCGGCGTGAGATGATCGCGTTCGGCATCATGACGCGCGAGAACGATATTTACAGAAAAATCTGAATAAAAATACCCACAAAACCAAAAAAAGATTTTGTGGGTAAAAAACGAAATATAAATTAGATGAACGTCTAATCAAATTTGCACAACAAAAAAGCCGGAAATACATAATCCTGTTCCTAAATAATGACACTATGTCAGACCGGCGAACCGATTCTTGAAGCCATGGAGGAAAGAAAAAGAATGAAAAGAGTAGTTTCATTTATGTTGGTTGTTGGGTTTTTCTGCCTTGCTTTTGTCTCGTGCAGGGATACGGAAAGAGAGCGTGCGGATAATGAGAGCGTCGAAAATGAGTTGTCTGAATCAACCGAAATCAGCACGGAAGAAATCGTTGAATATCTTTATTATATCGACGGAATGATAAAGGACACTGAGATCGGCGGAGAACTGCCGAAAATGTATCATAACGGTGCGGAATACACGTGGGATGCTTTTTTGTCTCGCGCAGACGATTTGATAAAAGACGGACTGAATGAAGACGAGCTTTTTTCATACACAAATACTGTGCTTGAATATATTTTCGGCTTCTATGCCGGAAAGGATATGACAGAATGACTGAGATGAAGTAAGAGGTAAGAGAAAACGCCCGATCGTCAGACGGACGTTTTTTCCTTGCCTATAATCTTTCCAATACTTTTTATTATCGCGTCGGCAGGGATGACGGTGAACGCAAAGAGCGCGCATACGGCGAGCTCCTTTCCAGTCAGCGGCACGCATCGGAAGACCTCGCCGCCGAAGTAAACGATAAGAAGCTGTACCGCCGCAACTGCCGGCATTATCACGATGAACGCGCGGTTTTTGCCGATCCCGCCGAGCAGGTTTATGCTCTCCGTGCGCGTACACATCGCTATGAAAATTCCCATGAAGACGAACAGCGCGAAGAACCGCGTGAGATGCGAAAGCTCATCTCCGCCGAGCGCGTGACGGATGTCCGGCGAGAAGAGAAAATACATCGAGGCGGCTATCGCAAATGCGCCTGTCGTGAGAATTTTCAGAAGCACACGCCGCGACAGTATCGGATCGTCGCGTCCGACGGGCGGAGTTTTCATGTACTTCGGGAGCGGCGGCTCTCCGGCAAACGCAAGCGAGCCGAGTGTGTCCATGATGATGTTCACCCACAGCATTTGAATGACTGTTACGGGCGAATCCACGCCGAGCACCGTTCCGAGGACGGACACGCCGACGGCTGCCATGTTCATTGTTAGCTGGAATGTGATGAATTTCTTTATCGACGAGAGGATAGTCCTCCCGTACAGCACGGCTTTTGTTATCGATGCGAAATTGTCGTCGGTTATCACGATGTCGCCGGCTTCTCTGGCAATATCCGTGCCGCTTCCCATGGCAAAACCGACGTCGGCTGACTTCAGAGCAGGTGCGTCGTTCACTCCGTCGCCTGTCATTCCGGTGATATGACCGCCGCTTTTGGCAAGACGGACAAGGCGGCTTTTGTCGGACGGCGTGACGCGCGAGATAACGCGGATTCGACTGAGGATCGCCGTTACTTCACCGTCGGTCATCGTCCGCAGAACAGTACCGTCGACGACGAGCGGTGCGCTTCCCGAAAGAGCGGATTTGTCGGATAAAACGGCGTAGTTTTCGGTGAGTATGCCGCATTCCCGTGCGATCGCGGCGGCAGTTGCGGCGTTGTCGCCCGTCAGCATGACGACGGATATTCCGGCTTCTCTGCATTCGCGGACTGCCGCCTTTGCCTCACGCCTGATCTCGTCGCGGATGACGTACAGACCGACGAGCGTCAGCGTGATTTCCGCTAAAGAGCCGCCGTTTTTCAGCTTCTCAAACGAGTTGGGCGTACCCTCGGCGAGCAGAAGAATGCGCGAACACCCCGACGAATGGGAAGAGATCGTGTCTTCGAGTTTTTTTCTGTCGGAGTCGGAGAGGGTGCGGATCGTGCCGTTTTCGGCGAGATAAGATACGCACGACGGCAGGAGATATTCTGCGGCACCGCGTATGTACATTTTTTCGCCCGCAAGTCCTGCGGCGTATTTTCGGGAAGAGTCAAACGGGATAATGTTGTTTTCATTTTCGGCGCGGATGCGGACGGACGAGAACGCGGATAGCGCGTCCTCGGTGCGGTTGCGGACGGACGAGCAGGCGGCGCAGGATTTCTTCAGCGCGTCCGAAATATGCGTCGGACAGGCGCGAGCGGATGAGTATTCCGAATATGGTGTGATGAACGAAGAAACGGACAGTTTGCCGGTGGTGAGTGTGCCTGTTTTGTCGGTAAAAAGCATATCAATCTCGCCCGACGTTTCGATGCCGACGAGCCGTCTGACAAGCACGCCCGACGAGAGCATCCGCTTCATGTTCGACGACAGAACGACGGTTATCATCATCGGCAGTCCCTCGGGGACGGCGACGACGACTATCGAAATCGCCTTTGTCAGTGCGGAAATAAGCTCCTCTGCGACGAAGTGCAGATCGGTGAGCCGTGAGAGTGCGACGGTCGGGTTTTTGCCTGCTCCGAACCAGAAAGCGTCGGCGAGAGATACTGCGGCGACGAGTGCGGCGGAAACGTAACCGATTTTCGATATTGTTTTGGCGAGTCCCGAAAGCCGTTCTTTGAGTGGGCTTGCGGTGTTGTCGGCGGCAAGCTCGGACGCGATTGAGCCGTAGACCGTCCTGTCTCCGACGGCGGTGACAAGCATCAGAGCCGAGCCCGAAACGATGTGGCTTCCGCGATAAACAACGGCGGCAGACGAGCGGATATCGGATACTTCCGCACCCTCGCAGACGGCAGAAACGGAATGAGGATCGGCGGATTTTGTGACGGCTTTGCTCTCTCCTGTGAGGGACGCTTCGTCGCATGAGACAGAGCCGCGCATCACTATCCCGTCGGCAGGGACTGTGTCACCGGGTGAAAGAAAGACAAGATCGCCGCGCACGAGAGAAGAGACGGGCACGTCGTTTTCCGTACCGTTTCGTATGACGCGAACAGATGAATCTGATAATGTCTGATAAAGACGATCGAACGCTTTGCCGGATGAATGCTCGGATATCGTCGAGACGAGCGCGGAGATGAGAACGGTGGCGGCGATGCCGATAGATTCCGCCGGATTTGAGTCGGAAAAGGTGAAAATCAGATTGATGACGAGAGAAACGATTAGGATTTTTATTATCGGGTCACCGAGATTCGAGATGAAGCGGCTCCAGAAGCCTTTTTGCTTTGCGGCGGAGAGCGTGTTACTGCCGAATTTTTCACGAGAGCGTGAGATCTCTTCTTCATTTAGTCCGCACGAGAGCGACGGGATGACCGTTTCCGCACTGTCCCTTTTTTGCGCGTTTCTTCCACCGCGAATCATTTTCTTTCCGTCCATTTTTCGCACCTCCGCGCAGACTTTACGGTAGAGTATATGAACGGTTGCAGGCGGAAATGACGGCGAAAAACAAAAATCACCCCTGCCATAGCGGCAGAAGTGATGATTCCATACGGTGTCGTTATTTCACATATTTTTCGGAAAACTCTTTTACGGTTTTTCTTATTGAGCTGTCGATTTTTCCGTCGCAGAAATGTATGATATGCTCCGGAATTACTTTATAGTATGCTTCTGCGATGCACGCCTGTGTGTCGGCGTCACCGCCCAAAGAGACGGCGTTTCTGACAGCGCTTTCATAGTCCGTCGATTCAAGAAACGCAATTATCGCGGGCGGAACGCTGTATGAAGTGCGGCAGTTGAAAACGTGGGTTTCTTTGATAGCGGAAAGTGGCGTTGACAGCTTGTAATGAAAAGTTTTTTCGAGGGAATTTTTTATTGCGTCTTTCGTTTCTCCGTTTCGAGCCATAAAAACAGCGGTGGCAACTGCCTGCGCGCCTCTGATCGCTTCACGGTTGCCGTGAGTCGGAAGAGCACTTGCTTTTGCCTGGAGGAGAGTCTCTTCAAGCGTTTTGTACGCATACCCGATCGGAATTACGCGCATCGAAGCACCGTTTGCATAGCTGTGTCCGTTTTTTGCGTACGGATTTCTTGCCCACTCGGCAAACATATTGCCGAATCCTGCATCGGGGAAATACGAATAAAACCGACGGTACTGCGCGGCGTATTCTCCGGCACGGGCGCGAAGATGCCATTTTGAGATGTCGGACGGGTCATACAGTATTGCTTTGCAGACAGCCGCGATGAGAACGCTGTCATCCGTAAAGGTGCTGTCCTTGTTGAATGGGAAATCGTAATCCTTTGTACAGTGGACTTCATAGTATGATCCGATTATATCGCCGCAGATAGCTCCGAGCATTTCCGTACCTCCTGTTTTTCTACTGAAAAAAGCAAGCCTTGCGACTTGCCTTTTTTCTCCGTGGACCATCTAGGACTCGAACCTAGGACCGACCGGTTATGAGCCGGGAGCTCTAACCAACTGAGCTAATGGTCCGTACAGATGAAAGTATACCACACACTGCGTGGGATGTCAAGAGAAAAGTATCAAGATTTTTGTTTTCTTTCGGGAAAGAGGAGATTTCGGAGAATCTCACGGCAACGCACGGTACTTCACCTTTTAACCGTAGGAGAGACCATTGGTCTCTCGTCGAACGCTTTGTTCTTTTATATAGGCAAAAGGAAGAAAACGTCGGGGACGTTTTCAAATTATTCTTGACTTTTCGACAATTTGTGTTATAATATCAGTAATGATAATCATTATTATTAAGGAGAAAACATGAAACGGCACAGCGCGAAGCGAGACGCGATCCTTGAATGTCTCAGAAGCACCACCGCTCACCCGACCGCCGAGTGGATATACACCCGACTGAAGCCCGCTTTTCCCCACCTCAGCCTTGCGACAGTTTACCGCAATCTCTCCGAAATGAAGCGCGACGGACTGATCCGCTCTGTGGGCACAGTCGACGGGCAGGAACGCTTCGACGGCACAGTCGCACCGCACACGCACGCCGTCTGCTCTGTCTGCGGCAAGGTCATCGACGTGTTCCCCGTGTCCGTTCCCGACGGGATCATAGGTGACGCCGAGAGGCTGACCGGTTTTTCGCTTGAACGCGCCGAAATGCGGTTCACGGGAATATGTCCCGACTGCATCGGTAAGAAAAAGGAGAACAAAAATGGATAACAAAGCTATGTTTTCGCTCACATACGGGCTTTTCGTGCTGTCCGTCCACTGCGGAAAGCGCGACAACGGATGTATAGTCAACACGGGGATTCAGGTCGCGTCGAATCCCGACAGGATCGCCGTCGCAGTCAACAAAGCGAACTTCACAGCCGAAATGCTCGGCTACACCGACGAGATAACCCTCTCGGTGATAAGCGAAGACGCGGATTTTTCGCTTTTCAAGCGGTTCGGTTTTCAGTCCGGCAGAGACGCCGAAAAGTTCGACGGTTTTGACGATTGCGAACGTGTATCGAACGGCACTCTCGCCGTAACGGCAGGCACGAACGCATATCTCTGCGCGCACGTTGAAGAGAAGATCGACCTTGGCAGTCACATTCTCGTCATAGCAACGCTGACTGACGGCAAGGTGCTTTCGTCCGCTCCGTCGGCAACCTATGCGTACTACCATTCAAACATAAAACCGAAGCCCGAAAAAATCGTGAAAGAGAACGGCAAGACCGTATGGAAATGCTCCGTCTGCGGCTACGAATACGAGGGAGACGAGCTTCCCGAAGATTTTGTCTGCCCGATATGCAAGCACGGTGCGTCCGATTTTGAAAAGGTCGAATAAAACTGTCAAGAACCGCGTTTTGCGGTACAAATAAACAACACAAAGGAGAAACGAAAATGAAAAAATGGAAATGCCTTATCTGCGGTGAGATCGTAGAAAGCGAAACAAGACCGGAGTCCTGCCCGACCTGCAAGGCACCCGGAGAAAAGTTTGTCGAGATCAAGGAAGACGATATGACATGGGCAGCAGAGCACGTTGTCGGCGTTGCAAAGGACGTTCCCGAAGAGATCAAGGAAGGACTTCGCGCAAACTTCAACGGCGAGTGCTGTGAAGTGGGTATGTATCTCGCAATGGCAAGAGTTGCCGCACGCGAGGGATACCCGGAAATCGCCCTTTACTGGGAAAAGGCAGCATACGAAGAGGCTGAACACGCATCTAAGTTCGCTGAAATGCTCGGCGAAGTCGTTACGGATTCCACAAAGAAGAATCTTGAAATGCGCGTAGCCGCAGAGAACGGCGCGACAGCCGGCAAGACTGAGCTTGCGAGAATGGCAAAAGCCGCAAATCTCGACGCGATCCACGACACAGTTCACGAAATGGCACGCGACGAAGCCCGCCACGGTAAAGCGTTTGCAGGACTGCTCAAGAGATACTTCTGAGATAAAACATAGCAAAAACCGGATGAGAATTACCTCATCCGGTCTTTTGATGATCTGATAATATGGCTCCCTCCGGGAGGAAGCTGTCAACGAAGTTGACTGAGGGAGAGTGTGTTACAGATTTTTTAGCAGATCAACAAGTTCAGGACACTCCTTCCACCGCAAGCGGTCCCCCTCCCTCTGAGAGGGCGGCTTTTTTGCGGCTGATTCTTTTTATAGCAAAAACCGGATGAGAAACTACCTCATCCGGCTTTTTTGTTATTCGTCAAATCTTATCACTTTCGTCATTCCGTCGACGCCTGCTTCGGTGTTCGGGAATGTTTTCGGCAAATAACGGACATAAATAAACGTTGTTTTGCGCCGTTTGTAAAGGTGTACTTTTGCGAATAGGCAGAAGAAGAGCGAGACACGCGCCCCGCTCCGTGAGAGTATCAATATCCGTTCTGTTCTGCTCCATATACTGCTTGTTCATGGGTGAATTTTTCAAATTCAAGCTGCTGGATCAATCCATCTTTTGAGAAAGAAGAAAAATTCAAATAGTTTTTAGCACTCTTGGCAGCTTGTTCAAACCAATCTGCGCCACAATTATCTGCACCATATGTAGCCTGTTCGATGGTATATTTTTCAAATTCAAGTTGCTCGATAAGTCCATCATGAGAAAAAGCAGAGAAACTCAAATAGTTCTTTGCAGCCTTTACAGCCTGCTCATTCCAATCAGCACCACAGTTATCCGCTGCGTAAACTGCATCCTCAGTGGAATACTGTTCAAATTCCAACTGTTTTACAAGTCCATCATGAGAAAAAGCAGAAAAACTCAAATAGTTCTTTGCAGCTTTCAGGGCATTTTTCTGAGCAGTGGTCATAGATTCTGTCGGTTCTGTTGTAGTTTCTGTGGTTTTTGTAGTTCTATAAGGTTCCGTCTCCGTGACGAGATCACTATTATTTGTGGAGGTCTTGTTACCATTACCACCAACAATCGCACCAACGAGAATACACACAATGATTACCCAAAACCACCACTTCTTAAAAATAGGCTGTTTATTCTTTGCTCCACAGTGAGGACATACTTTTGCAGACTTAGCCACCTCTGCTCCACACGCCTTGCATTGCGTCATTTTACTTTTTGCCATAACTGTCTCCTTTTGCTTCATTATGATTTGCTATTAATAACAGCTCCCGCCGCTCCGACAGCGGATTCAAACTCATGCACATAGCGGAAAACTGTGCTGCAGCCACGCTTTATCTTTTTCGCTTCCTCTTTCATGCTGCCTTTTTGGCACAACCGACACAAGAATTCTTTTAATGATATTATACAACATTTTTTGACTTGTGTCAATAGCATTACGTTTGTTTCACAAGGTTTATTTTAGACAACACTCAATATAAAATATTAATTGAGGTGATATTGGTGAAATCTGAATACAAAATCTTGTACGAAAAGTTCGGGTTAAACGTAGTGTATTACAGAAAACGCAAAAAACTGACACAGCTTCAGCTTGCCGAGCTTGTCGATATTGACAGAAGTCATATCAGCGCGATAGAGCTTGGAAATGTCGGTGTATCTTTTGATGTAATTTTTAAGTTATGTGAAGTTCTTGAGGTCACGCCCAAAGAACTGTTTGACTTTCGGGATTAACTATACTTCTGAATCAATATATAAAAAACACCGGATGAGAAACTACCTCATCCGGTTTTGTTATGTTATTCGTCAAATCTTATCACTTTCGTCATTCCGTCGACGCCTGCTTCGGTGTTCGGGAATATCGCTTTTGCTTCGCCTATGCACACCGACGGATCGGGCAGAGCAGGGGAGAAGTGCGTCAGCCACAGCTCGCGGCATCCGCTTTCCTCTGCAAGGTGAGCCGCCTCCGTGACGGTCATGTGCGACGACTCCTTTGCGCGGTCGAGCTTTTCGCTCTCGAACATTCCCTCGCATATAAGGAGATCCGCCTCCGTCGCCATTGTCGAGATCATATCGGACGGGCGCGTGTCCGTTGAGTAAGTCACATGGATACCGCGGCGGCTTTCTCCGAGCACCATGTCTTTTGTGTATCCGTCGATCTCTTCGCCCTTTTGCAGACGCGACCACAGTGCGACCGGCACGCCGTTTCTTTTCGCTTTTTCGGTATCGAACCGTCCGGCGCGGTTTATGCGTATGTCGTAGCCGAGGCACGGGCAGGAGTGGCGCACCTCGAACGATGTCACAGAAAATCCGTCCCTCTCGAACGAATCAAAGTCGCCGAGCACACGAGTCTCTACGCGGAACGGAAGCTCCTGACAGATGTGCATAAGAGACCGCACTACCTCGTCGACGCCTTTCGGTCCGCAGATGAGAAGCGTGTCCGTGTGTCCCTCGTTACCCATGGAAAGAAGAAGCCCCGGAAGTCCGCTGCAGTGATCGGCATGGAAGTGCGTGAGCAGTATTGTTGTGATTTTTCCGAGGGAGAAGCCTGCTTTCTTGACCGCAAGCTGTGTTCCCTCGCCGCAGTCGATAAGAAGCCCCGCGCCGTTATAGCGCATATAACAGCAGGCGAGAAACCGTTCGAGCTTCGGCACTGTTCCGCCTGTCCCCGGGATACATACGTCAAGCATAATTCTGTCAATTCCTTTCGGCGTGAAATGAAACAAAAACACACTTTTCCGCCGCCAGTCTGCTTCCATTCCACCGCAAGCATACAGAAACCCTGTTTGTCCAGGGATGGTGCTCTCTCCGGTGTTTTGTGCTCCCAGCGTCCTGTCTGTGCGGCGGCGCGGAATGCGACTCACGGCACAGGAGGGAGGTCTGCAACCTGCATCGGAAGACCGAGCTCCTTTTTACTCTTTGTGGGTTTTTATGCTCACGGTGGAAAGAAAGCAGATCCGGCAAGAAAAATGTGCTTCGCCTGTTTATTTGTTTTCTTCGGGTTCGTCGTAGAGGATGTCGGAGAACTCGTCGTCGAAGATGTCGGCGATGCGGTCAAATTCGTCATCGTCGTCGATCGTTTCGAGCAGGTCTTCGCCGTTCTCGTCCTTTGTGAGCTTCAGAATAACGTATTCTTCGCTCGTTTCCTCTCCGTTTTCGTCGCACGGAACCATTGCCTTATAGATGTTGCCCTCGTGCTCAAGCGTGCCGAGAAGCGCGAAATTCAGCTCCGTGCCGTCTTCGTCTGTGAGAGTGTAGATCTCGGAATCGAATTCTTCGTTTTCTTCGATCTCGTTGTTTCTGTTTTCGTTATCCATTGTATTCGTCCCTTTTCTCTTATTACTGTGATGATTTTTCTTCTGTCTTTATTTTACCCCGAACGGCGCGTTTTGTCAATCCCGAATTTTATCTGCACTCTATAATATGTTGCAGAGGGAGGAATTATTCGGGTTTGTTGAGGCGTTGCCTCAAACTCCACTTAAGGGACTTTTTGGAAAAAGTCCCTTAAGAATCCTCAAAAACTGCAATGACACAGTTATATTGAGCTTTTTGAAAGTTCTCAGAAAACTTTTTCTCGAAAAAGTTTTCTGAGCAGGGTTTGGGACAGCGTCCCAACAAAAACTGCTTGATAAAATCCAAATAAAATAGTATAATATAAGCACACAGCAAAAAGGGAGGAAAGCCATGAGAGACGACAAATTCAAGCTCCACTCGCCGTTCAGTCCTACGGGAGATCAGCCCGAGGCTATTGAGAAGCTGACGGCAGGCATCGAGAGCGGTATGAAATATCAGACGCTTCTCGGCGTTACGGGATCGGGCAAAACGTTCACAATGGCGAACGTAATAGCGAATCTCAACCGTCCGACGCTCGTTCTGTCGCACAACAAGACGCTCGCGGCCCAGCTATGTCTCGAATTCCGTCAGTTCTTTCCCGAAAACGCAGTCGAGTATTTCGTCAGCTACTACGACTACTATCAGCCGGAGGCGTACGTCCCCGGAAAAGATATGTATATCGAAAAAGACGCGCTGATCAACGACGAAATAGACAAGCTCCGCCATTCGGCAACGTCCGCGCTGTTCGAGAGACGGGACGTTATTATTGTGTCGTCTGTGTCGTGTATTTATTCGCTTGGTCCGCCGGAGGAATATTCCGGTCAGATCGTCGGACTCCGTCCGGGGCTTGAAATACCGATGCGCGAGCTTATGAAAAAACTTGTCGCCATAAGCTACGAGCGCAACGACATAAACTTCACGCGCGACAAATTCCGCGTCCACGGCGATATTATCGAAATTTTTCCTGCGTCGTCCTCCGACAAGGCGATCCGTGCGGAATTTTTCGGCGACGAGATAGACCGCCTCTCCGAATTCGATCCCGTCACGGGAAAGACGATACAGTACATCAATTACGTGCCGATCTTTCCGGCGACGCACTACGTTGTCGATCCTGCGATGCGCGAGCGTGCGTTCCGTGAGATAGAAGAGGAAATGACAGAGCGCGCGGAGTGGTTCCGTTCGCAGGATAAGCTCCTCGAAGCGCAGAGAATAGAAGAACGGACGCGGTACGACCTCGAAATGCTCCGCGAAGTCGGCTTCTGTTCTGGAGTTGAGAACTATTCGCGCGTGTTCGCAGGACGGAAACCCGGTTCCACGCCGTACTGCCTGCTCGACTACTTCCCCGACGACTATATAATGTTCATCGACGAGAGCCACGTCACCGTTCCGCAGGTGCGCGGAATGAGCGGCGGCGACAGAGCAAGAAAGCAGAATCTTGTCGATTTCGGCTTCCGTCTGCCGTCGGCATTTGACAACAGACCGCTTCTGTTTGAGGAATTCAAGGACAAGGTGAATCAGGTCGTTATGGTCTCTGCCACTCCTGCGGATTTTGAAGCGGAGGTGTCGTCGCAGACCGTTGAGCAGATCATACGCCCGACGGGACTTGTCGATCCCGAAGTGGAAGTCCGCCCCGTTGAAACGCAGGTCGACGACCTCATAGGCGAGATACGCGACAGAACGGCACGCGGCGAGAGAGTCCTCGTGACGACGCTCACGAAAAAAATGGCGGAGGATATCACGGAATACCTCTCCGAACAGGGCATCCGCGTGAAGTACATCCACCACAACATCGACACAATGGAGCGCACGGAGCTTCTCCGCAACCTCAGACTCGGACTGTACGACGTGCTGGTCGGGATAAATCTTCTCCGAGAGGGAATAGACCTGCCCGAAGTCACGCTCGTTGCGATACTTGACGCCGACAAAGAGGGGCTGTTCCGTTCTACACGCTCGCTCGTTCAGATGATAGGGCGCGCGGCACGAAACGCAAACGGCAAGGTCATCCTTTACGCCGATCACATCACGGCATCCATGAAAGAAGCAATGGACGAGACAGACCGCCGCCGCGCGATACAGATGAAATACAATCTCGAGCACGGCATCACCCCGAAAACTATCGAAAAAGAGGTCGGCGAGCTTATTTCAATCGGCGTTGTCGACGACCGAGCGAAAAAGAAGAAAGGCAGACAAAAGGACGCGCCGACTGTTGCCGTACCGCAGGATAACGACATCGAGCGCCTGACGGCAGAGATGAAAAAAGCCGCCGCAGAGCTTCGTTTTGAAGAGGCGGCATACCTCAGAGACAAGATTAGAGAGATAGAAAAAGGGAAGAAGTAATAGTGAATAGGTAAGAAGTGGACAAAGTAAACGAAAGTTTTGCATTCACTTTGTAACAAAGGGGAGTTTCCAAAGAGGGGAAATGTGCTTGCACCTTGCCCCTCTTTGGTTCGGTGATTGACAAGAGCGTCGAATCATGGAGTTCACGAAGTGAACTCGGCTTGTCCGCCCCACGCGCAGTGGAAGAGAAATAATTCGAAAACGTCCACGACGTTTTCTTCCTTACAACAATCCTTCCGTCACGGCAAGCCGTGACACCTCCCTTTACACAAGGGAGGCAGATTTTAGACCTTCGTTTGGTTTGAAGCCGTGAGGTTTGTGAAAAATCGCGGGACGTCGAGGGTTCCGTTCCATACGGTATATAGGAGAATGATGTTTTGTGCGTGGCCGTGGAAATTGTGCAAGTTAAAGAAAAATGATGTTACGCTTTGCTTAATGATGTCGGCTTTGCCGAATGATGTTTGCGCTACGCGCAAGTTAAAGAAAAGGAGTACAACGCCGTGAAAAGTATCAAAAGCGTCTATAAAGTCGGTAACGGTCCTTCGTCATCCCATACAGTCGGTCCGTATAACGCCGCAAAGCTGTTCGGCAACCGCTATCCCGATGCAGATCGCTACACCGTCACGCTGTACGGCTCGCTCGCGTTTACCGGCGAGGGACACAGTACGGGGAAAGCGATAGTTTCGGGGCTCCCGGGGACAGAGGTCTTTTTCAACAAAACCGAAACAGACCTGCCGCATCCGAATACTATGGATTTTTGCGCGTATAAGAACGGTGTGCTTGTCGGTAAGTGCCGTATACTTTCGATAGGCGGCGGCTCGATCCGCGTCTGGGGCGAGCACTCCGACGAAGAAGACGACATCTATCCCGAAAAGAATTTCGCCGAGATCGCCGCAGAATGTAAAGCGCGTTCGATCTCGCTCGTCGATTTCATCCGGGAAAGGGAGGGACGCGAGCTTTGGCAGTACCTTGAGGGGATCTGGTATTCAATGGAGGAATCAGTTGAGAGAGGACTGAAAGGCGAAGGCGTGCTTCCCGGCGGTCTCGGAGTCGAGAGAAAAGCGAAGATCCTGAACGAAAAGCGGTGCTATAACGAGTCGTCCGATATTGCGATGAACAGGATCATTTCGTCGTACGCTTTTGCCGTCAGCGAAGAAAACGCATCCGAGAACATCGTCGTTACCGCGCCGACCTGCGGAAGCTCCGGAGTTATCCCGTCGGTGCTGTACTATATGCGCCACGACAGAGGCTTTTCCGACGGCGAGATCATCGACGCACTCGCGGTTGCCGGACTGTTCGGCAATATCATCCGCACTAACGCCAGCATTTCGGGAGCGGAAGCCGGATGCCAGGCGGAGATCGGCAGTGCGTGCTCTATGGCGGCCGCCGCGCTTTGCACACTGTACAGACTTTCGATAGAGCAGACCGAGTACGCCGCCGAAACCGCAATGGAACACAATCTCGGACTGACCTGCGACCCGGTTTGCGGACTTGTGCAGATACCGTGCATCGAGCGAAACGCCGTCGCCGCGATGAGAGCGATCTCGTCGATGAACCTTTCGCTGTTCCTCACGGAGACGAGAAAGATCTCGTTCGACGATGTAGTGGACACGATGTACCGCACCGGAAAAGACATGAACGAAAAATACCGCGAGACTTCCCACGGCGGACTTGCGGTACTATACGCGAATAAAGTGAAGAATCAGTAAGACGAAAATAACCGAACCATTCAGGTCCGGTTATTTTTGTTTATCTTATCTTGCGTCTCTCAGCGCAGGGTAGAGACGAGCGAAATATCTGTATTTTTTCTCGTATGCCGCGACGTTTTCGGGGATCGGCTTGATCTCCTCCGAAACGGAAACGATCTTTTCAGCCGCTTCTTCAACGGATGCGTACTGTCCTGCTCCGACCATTGCGAGCATCGCGCCGCCGAGTGACGGTCCCTGCTCGGTGCGGAGGATACGGACGGTGATGTTCATAACGTCCGCGATGATCTGCCGCCAGAGACGGGATTTTGCTCCGCCGCCGCAGAGGGTAGTGTAATCGGGACTGATGCCGTTCGATTTTGCCACTTCGAGGCAGTCGCGGAGTGCGAAAGCAACGCCCTCCATGACTGCGCGGCTCATTTCCGCTTTAGTCGTCGTTGCCGAAAGACCGATGAACGCACCGCGCGCATTCACGTCGTTGTGCGGACTTCTTTCACCTGACAGATACGGGAGGAAGATAACGCCGTTGTCGGACGGTATCGCAGAAGCGCCGTCTTCGTCGGAGGCGTAGTCGGAAGTACCGAGCAGGTCTTCAAGCCACCATTTTCTGCACGATGCGGCGGAGAGGATGCAACCCATGAGGTGGAATTTTCCGTTCGCGTGGGCAAACGAGTGGAGCGCGTTTTTCGGATCGACGGAAAAACTGTCGCCGGAAATGAAAATCGTGCCGGATGTGCCGAGAGAGATGTTGCAAGCGCCGTTTTTGACGGTACCCGTACCGACAGCGGCCGCGGCATTGTCGCCTGCTCCTGCGGTAACGATGCAGTTCGGGAGCCCGAATTCACGCTTGACTTTTCCGGTCACCTCGTAGCTCTCATAAAGTCGCGGAAGCATATCTTCGCTGATTCCGCAGATCTCGCACATCTCGCGCGACCACTGTTTGTGCTCAACGTCAAGAAGGAGCATACCGGATGCGTCGGAATAATCAGTCGAGAAAACGCCGGTAAGAACATACGCGAGGTAGTCTTTCGGGAGCATGATTTTTTTGATTCTTGCGAAGTTGTCCGGCTCGTTTTTCTTCATCCAAAGGAGCTTGGGTGCGGTGAATCCGGCGAACGCGATGTTTCCGGTGAGGGACGAGAGGCGTTCTCTGCCGATCACGTTGTTGAGGTAAGTGGTTTCGGCTTCCGTTCTGCCGTCGTTCCAAAGAATACACGGACGGATGACGCTGTCATTTTCGTCGAGCGTGACAAGGCCGTGCATCTGACCGCCGACAGAGAGACCGCGAACGTCACGGGACACGCCGCTTGATAGGATAGTGAGGACTTTTTTTGCAGCTGTGATCCAGTCGGAAGGATTCTGCTCTGTCCAGCCGTCGTGGGGATAGAGAACAGAGTACGACGCGGAGCTTTCGCGGTGGATATTGCCGTTTTCATCGGCGAGAATGCCTTTGAGGGACGATGTGCCGAGGTCGATGCCGATATAGTAGTTCATAGATGCACCTCCGGTGGGGTTTATTTTTGAAAAATAATATATTTTTTCTTTTTTGAGTGATGAGGAAGAAAACACTTCGTGTTTTCAAATTATCTATTTGTCCTGGCGGACGGCCGCATAAGCCGAGTTCACTCCGTGAACTCGACGAGATGCTCCGCATCTCGGTGAGTCACTTTCGCGGACTCCTTATGAATCCACACGACCAACGAGTTTACTTCGTAAACTCAGGGAAGGAGCAAGCTCTATTCCCCCCCTCTGGACTCCCCTTTGTTACAAAGAGAATGCGACGGTGAAGAGGATTTAGGTCGTTAATAAAAGCGCGCTGCCGCTCATTATAAAGAATAACTTAATCGTTATTAAATGATAAGATACGCATAATTCTTGCAATTACTTTGTAACAAAGGGGTTCAACCGAGATGCTTCGCATCTCTACGACTTCGTTTACGAAGTCGGTAGGCGTGAATAGAGCGAAGCGAACTTCCCCCTAAGCGCGGTGATTGACAAGAGCGTCGCGTCGGTTTCGACGAAGTCGAATACCGGCTTGTCCGCCGTCCGCGTAGGACAAAACGCCGCCAAACGTTAGGTTTGGACAAATCAAACCGTCCGCCGCGTATACATACGCAGGACAAAAAGATGAAATTGAAAACTCTCGAAGTTTTCTCCCTTTTTTACGTCTTACAAAGACGTTTACTTCACATAATACTTGAACGGCGCGTCGGCGTACGTCACCATGTACGCGGAGCCTTCGTACTCCCCGTCTGCTGAGTCAAGCTCGGGGTCGAGAAGCAATTCTTCTCCGTCCACCGTCACCGTCATCCAGCCGTGATCAAGGTTGTCGGGCGTTACGCCGCCGGATACAGCCTTCGCCGTATCATATCCGACGCGCAGAGCGAGATAGTACATCTCAGCCGCGTAGCAGTAGCAGTTGCCTTTGCCCGAATTGATGAGACGGAGCATATACTGCTCGGTCCACGTCTCTCCGTCCGCACCGCGTCCGACGTGGTTGTTGTTCGCGCGGTAATTCACGTTGTAATATATGTAGCTGTAGCAGGCGCGGAGCATCTGCTCTTTTGTCATACCGTCAGTTATCGTGTTTTTTATGATATTGTCAATGTATGCGTCGATGTCGTCGTTGCCGGAGGTGTAGTGACCGTCAGAGCAGAAGAACATCTGACCGCGGTACGCATTTTTCACTATCTTTCCGCCTTCGATGCAGTAGAGTCCGCTGACTGACGGATACAGCCCGTCCTCGGTCGCCACTCTTCCGTTATGTATGATGACCGTTTCGCCGTCCGAGAGATCGACTGCACCGTCGCGCATCCATAAAACGCCGTTTTCGTAAGAGTGGTATTTCTTGCCGCTGTATTCTCCTTCACGATCTTCGCGGACGAACCAACCGTCTTCGATCAGCCTGAGAGAACCGGAAACGAGGATAAATCCGTCCGGAAGCTGTGTCTCATATCGTGTGACGTCCACCCACTGTTCGCATTTTTCGTCGCAGAAAGCGGTGTGCGAGACAGCAGCCTCCATAACGTCGTAATAAAACCATTTGTCGGGAGTCACGTCTGGGAAATACCGTATGATAGGGTCGCTGTCTATCGTGTCTTTGTCCGGCGTGCGTCCGAGAAAACGGTTGATCGCCGTCACCGCCTCGGCTCTTGTAATAGTGTCTTCGGGACGGAAAAGACCGCCCGAGCCTTTTACCCAGCCGCTCGTTTCCGCGAGAGATATCGCGCCGCTTGCCCAGTGTGCCTGCGGAACATCGAGAAATGCAGTTTTGGCCGGTTTCGGCTTTTTGCCCGACAGCGCGGCAAGGATCACGACAAATTCCGCGCGCGTCACCGCCCTTGTGGGCTTATAAGAGCCGTCTGTGTAGCCGTTCATTATCCCTTTTGATGCCAGCGCGGACACCGCATCGGCGTACCATGCATCGGCTTTCACGTCGGTGAACGATTTGCTTCCGCCGCGGATAGTCGGATCAAGGTTGTAGAATATCACCGCGACTTCCGCACGGGAGAGAGTCTCGCCGGGATGAAACAGACCGTCGGTGAAACCGTTGACATAGCAGATGTGTTCTTCTGTGCCGCTTTCTCCAATGCAAACGGATGCACACGGGAAAACGAGCAGCACGGCAAGAATAAACGACAGGATATGCTTGATTTTCTTCATTGAAAAAGCCTTCTTTCGGCGCACGGTAATCAGCCGAACACGCCCTTTTGCCATAAGATATAGATTATTGCAATGATCAGAATTATCGGGAAAAGGATCATTCTGATCCGTTTGGTTTCGGATTTTGTCATCGGGACGTAGCCGTTGTATCCGCATCTCGGACAGGTTGAACGGGATGCGAGAACATAGCCGCACTTCGGGCAGCGAATAACGTCGCCGTCGTCACGCTCGGACGAAGACGATGATTTTTCTTCTTTCGCTTTGACTGTCTCTGCCTTTTTCGGTTCCTCGTCGGAATCGGAAAGCATTTTTCTCAGTATTTCCGCTTCTTCTTCGCGTTTGTTTTTCTTCATTTATTATTGACTCACTTTCTTGAGAGCTTTTTCCTTTTCGGCTTTTCGGGAGACGGTATCTCACAGCCGAGCCATTCGCCGATCTTTTTTAGGTTTGCGTCAGTCGCCTGTACGCGGATGGTTTTCTTTTTGTAGTCGGCGTTCGAGAGGTATTTTATCTCGGTCTTCTTGTCCCAGAAGACGACGGTTTTTTCTTTGAGTCGCGGATCGTACACTGCCTTGTAGCAGAGGTTCTTTTTCTTTATGGTCTTTGAGCCGTGCTTTATAGCCTTTGCGCTGATTTCCGGCGCGAGAATGACGAAATACACGAACAGCATGACGAAAGAAATGACGAACAGCGCGCAGATTATCGCGGGGATTATTTTATTTCCGTCGCCGGTACAGCCGAACGCGGACAGCGTTATGAGAAAAGCATAAGCCGCGCACACGGTGACGGCGGTGGAGACGGAAAAATCGTATAACTTAGTTTTCATTGAGTGAAAAAAGTCCTTTTCTGACGGAAAATGTGGAAATGTTTCATTTTATATATAATACGCGAAAAACGCGGAAATGTCAAGGGGAAAGAATGGAGTTGGGCTCAACTCCACGGCGGCGGCACATTTCTGCGGTTCGCCAAATATATTATTTCGCCCGTATTCACTTTTTAACAATTCCCTCCCGCTTTTGTTGCAAAATCTGCCTGCCTATGTGAAATTTATATAAAAAAATGACTCTTTTTTCGGCATAAGTTTCAAATCGTCGAATTATTTCCAATTTTTTATTCATTTGGGCAATATTTGTATTGACTTTTCCGCGCCTTTGTGATAAAATTGAGAAAATTATTAGTATGCTATGATACAATACGTGTTTTGCGTGAACGCTTCTGAATTTATATTCAATCCGGCATTAAGTATCCTTTGAGGTGTTTTTATAATGAAATCTTCTAACCGTAAGCTGTTCTTTCTTTCTCTTGTTCTTGTAATGATCCTTTGCGCGCTTGTTCCGGTGCTTTCCGGCTGTGCGTCGAGCATCGAAGTCGATACATCCGGTATGTATCTCGTTGTTTACGAAGGCAACGAGGGCTACCTCGGAAATAAAACCGCTACCGTCCGCAAGATGTACTGCGAGCCCGGCTCCAAGATCCCGTATATTCCCGTTGAATATACCGACAACCAGTACACTGTTCCGTCGCTCGGACTTGCCATGAGAGAAGGCTTCGACCTCCTCGGCTGGTACGCTTCCGACGCCGCAACATATAAGGAATCCGAAAACGGCGAGTTTGTCTACCTCTCCGCAGACGACGGAAACGGTATCTTCGAGATCAACCCGAACGGCGAATACGTCCGCAAGTACGAAAAGGCAGACGACGGCGAATACGTTTACGTTTTTGTTGAGGAAGCCGAAAAAGAAGAGGGCTCGGAAACGGAAGCCGCTCCCGATACTTATGTGTTCATCAGCTCCAAGCTGAAGAACGAAGAAGAACCCGCTGAAACCGATGACGCCGAGCTTCCGTCAGATGAAACCGCAGAAGACGGAGAACAGGCAGACGCAGAAACAGAAGAAACCGAAGAAACGGCTGAACCCGACGAAAACGTTATCGTTCTTTCCGTTGAATCCGGATTCTACATCTGCAACGGAGACGAAACAATAAACGAGATCGACGACGAAAACCTCCGCGAGGCTTACCGCCGTGCATACGAGAAGAAAACATACTCCCTCACAGAAGTATCCTCTCTCGCAGGCTGGCAGAAGGTCGGCGAGATCCCCGAAGCATACGCCGATGTAACCGCAGAGCTTGACAGATACGCTTACGTATTCGCAAAGGCGGAAGAGAGCGACGTGGGACTCGACAGATACGCTATCGAATCCGGCTATGTTTCGCTTTATACGGTATTCGTTGAAAACGAAAACGGCAAGTACGTCTTCGAGACTCCTTACTACGTTGACTACGACGCAGAGAACGAAGCTCACGCGAAGGCACAGCGTTACTCCGTCAGCGACAGAATCGTCTTCACACCTGACGGGGACAAGACGAACCCGTCCTACTTCGATCGCTTCGATGCGACTATGGACTATTGGGACTTTGCAAACGATACAGTCACCGAAGACAAATGCGAATGGGACGGCGAAAAATACGTTCTCACGCTCAACGCCCACTGGGTAAAGAAAAATACGGTTTACTTCCATTATGATAACGCCGCAAATCAGATCGACTCGCAGTGGACACGTCTCCTTGCAGACAACTACACCGCAGTTCCGATCAGACCGGGTGAAATCATCGGAAGAAAAGAAATGATCCCGAAGAATGCAGGTCAGACTTTCGTATGCTGGTCGAAGACTCAGGGCGAATACGACCCGTGGAACTTCGAGACAGACCTGTTCCCGGCAGGCGAAACAGAGCTTCATCTCTACGCTTACTACATTGACGGAACATACACGAGAATTACGTCCGCGTCCGGTCTTGCATCCGTTGCAAAGGATCCGGCAGGGAAGTATCTCATCGCAAACGACATCGACTTCGGCGGAAAAGAACTGACCGCTTCTCCTCTCGGACTGAAAGCGGACGACGTCTTCTCCGGCGAGATCATCGCATTCGACAAGAAGCTCACGAACTTCACGCTCAAGCTCTCTCCGTCGAAGCAGCAGACAATGGATTCGTCCATTATCACAAGCGTAACGCTCATTCCGCAGGCAAGCGGCGCGAAGATCATCGGTCTCGAGATAGACGGTAAGGCTGTTGCCTCCGGCATCAAGGGCGGAGTCAAGGGAAGCGCAAAGAAGGACATCCGCTTCGCCGTTTCTCCGCTGTTCGGCAAGGTTCTCGCGGACGGCGTGACCGAAGTCAAGGATTGTAAGATAAACTTCACGCTCACCGAAAAGAGCGAAGATACCTTCAAGAGCGACACATTCAACTACGTCATCAACTGCGGTGCTCTTGCAACAGAAGCGGCAAGAGGCAAGCTCTCCGTCGAGAACACCGAAGCTGAATTCGTCGCCGAAATCACCGATGAGACCGTAAAGCTCATCGAATACAAGAACTAAATCTGATATATAAGGCGAAAACCTTTATATATAAAAAATTTATCCGACCAAAATTTTTAAGGAGGAAAAACCATGAAACTCAGCAAACTCTTAGTTTCTCTTCTCGCACTCGTTCTCGCTCTCGTAATGTGCTTCTCCATGTTCGCATGCACGAAGACACCTAACGAAGACGACAAACAGCAGGAAGAAGACAACACCCCGGACAACCAGCAGCCCGATGAAACCGCAAAGGAAACTGTTAATGACACAAAGACGCTCATTCTTCAGGAAAACACCTTTGACGGCGAATTCAACCCCTTCCTTTACAATAACGCATACGACGGCGACGTAGTCGGCCTCGTAAACGTCGGACTCCTCACAATGGACCCGACCGGCGCTATCGTAGCAGGTGAAGAATACGACACTGTCGGTCAGAGCTACCGCATCTTCTACACGAATGACCTCACAACATTCGCAGAGAAGGAAACATTCGAAGAAGGCGACTACGTTGTATACGAAGTTGTTCTCAAGAACGGATGCAAGTTCAGCGACGGTTCCGCTATCACAGCTGACGACGTTCTCTTCAACTACTATGTATACCTCGATCCCGCTTACTGCGGATCCAGCACCATCTACACTCTCCCGATTCTCGGTCTCAACGACTACAGAACACAGGTTGCAGGCGCTTCTACATACTCCGACATCGCAGATAAGATTCTTGCTGCAGGTCCCGACGGATATGTTGAAACAGCAGACTTCACAGAAGATCAGTACAATTCCTACTGGGATTGCCTCAACGCAGCCGGCGAAGCATTCGCTCAGGAAATCGTTGATTACGTTTGCACAAACTACATCGGCTACGCTGAAGATATCGGCTCTACTCCCGATGAAGTTAAGGCTGATCCCGCTCTCCAGGTTAAGCTCGGTATGACCGAGTGGGGCTTCGGCGACGCTTGGACAGAAGGCGCAACAGCTAAGGAATATTTCGCAGCTATGGTTGAAGCTTACGGCGGAGACTATGTAAACCTCTCCGGCACAGAATCTGCAGGTATGGACCTCATCGCAAAGGCAGCTGAAAACTTCACGCTCGCTTATGCAGAAGTTGGTTCTATCCCCTCTATCGCAGGTCTTCTGAAGGGCACAACGGATGTTAACGGTGAATCTCACGAAACATTCACGATGATCCTCACAGAGCAGAACCCGAAGGCCATCCTCGACCTCAGCGTAACAGTTGCTCCGAAGGCTTACTACACAGCAGGCTTCAATTACACAGAAGGTGCTCTTGTTAACTACGGTGTTGAACTCGGTATCAACGGCAACAAGGCATTCATGGATCACCTCGCAACTCTCAACACTGCTCCTATGGGCGCAGGTTCCTACAAGTTCGTCTCCTTCGACGGTGACGGCGTTACACTCGTTCGTAACGACTACCACGAAACAATGGGCGGCGACAACGTATTCAATGCAAAGATCAAGAACGTTTACATGAAGGTTGTTGAATCCGGTAAGGAATTCGATGCCCTCAAGGCCGGCGACGTTGACTACGCTACAGTTTCCGCATCCGCTTCCGCAGTTGCAGAAATCGCTACAATCGACTCCATCACATCCATCCTCGTAGACAACCTCGGCTACGGTTACATCTGCCTCAACCCGGCAGGCGGCTGCGGTCTTGAAAATGTTTACACTCGTATCGCTTACACATCCGTTCTTGACCTCGCAAAGGTTATGGACTACTACCCGAACGGACTCGCTGACGTTATCTACCGTTCTCAGTCTCAGGTCAACTGGGCTTATCCGGAAGGCGCAACAGCTATCTACCCGTTCGATGATACTCTCGCAACAGCTATCGAAAACTTCAAGAAGGCAGGCTACACATTCGACGAAGAAACAGGCAAGTTCACAGACGTTCCTGCTGTTACCTTCTATCTGCCCTCCAACTCCGATGACCACCCGGCAGGCGGCGTATACCTCAGCGCACAGGCTCTCCTCGCTACGATCGGCGTAACAGCTAACATCGAAGTAGACCAGAACCTCATCGCTAACATCAAGGCAGGCGGCACACCGTCTTACGCACTTGCATGGTCCTCTACTCCCGACCCGGATATGTACCAGGTTTACCACTACATGAGCGCAGCTGAATCCGTTATCTCCAACGGTATCAAGTGGCTCGAAGCTAACGGTAACAAGGATGATCTCGGCACGATCGACGTAACAAAGCTCGACGGTTCTGTTGAAACAATGAACCAGACAGAAGCTGTTCACTACCTCGCTGAACTCATCGAAGAAGGTCTGAAGTACATGAGCGCAGAAGAAAGAAAGCCGATCTACAACAAGGCTCTCGAAGTTCTCGCACAGCTCTCTATCGAAATCCCGACATACCAGAGAAAGAATATGTTCGCTTACAACAACACTGTAATCGACGCTACAACTCTCTCCTCCACAGTAACTCCTTACTGGGGCCCGATCGCTGAAATCTGGAAGCTCTCCTTCGTTAACGGCGAAGCAGAAGCAAAATAAGTCCCATAATACAGTCATTGCAAATTGAAACGGCAGATGAAATGATCTCTGCTGAATGACCAAGGAGGTTCCTGTTCTGCCCGGCAATAACCAAAAACCGGGCAGGGCAGGTTCTGTATATTAAAAATGTTAAAGTATATTATTAAAAGACTTGCACTTTCGGTACTCATTTTGTTCGGAGTATCGCTTATCATA
Organism: Eubacteriales bacterium; assembly: GCA_045643285.1. GTDB lineage: Bacteria > Bacillota > Clostridia > Oscillospirales > CAG-272 > UMGS1696. Next base: position 57,829 of record JAZUKN010000039.1, on the reverse strand, counting down.
TATGTGCTCGTGCGTATCCAGCCGACGGAGAACTTTGCCCGTCTGCGTTATTCCGCACAGCTCGCACAGGATAAAACAGGCGACGTTGAGCGCACTGTTGAACGTTTTGAAATGACATACGGTCTTGCAGAGCCGGCATTTATGTGCCTGACTTGCCGTTCAAACGGCACTCCGTACGGTTTCACCGTTGCAGACGCTCCGCTTGACTATTTTGAAAACCCGGAGGTCGTTAAGAACGATCCTGCCGGTGCTGTTCTGAAAGCAGATCTCTGCTGTGACAGATGCGGCGAACATAACTATAAACAGTTTGGTGCCGACATTAACCCCATTGTCGGATATTTCATGTGGGCGTCCAACGTTATCAAGGGCGACTGGGGTAACTCATTCATATTCTCCGTAGACAGCGGTAAAGTCGAAAATTACTACATACTTGAGGAAAACGGCGAAACGAAGTACGTTCCGTACACCGATGAATCGGAAATCCCGGACGGCGCGCGTACTCAGTCTATTCCGCTTTCCACAAGCAGTGTTTTCTATATTATCTTCACAAAGTGCGGTATTTCGTTCGTTATTTCGCTGATCGCAACCGTTCTCGAATTTGCGATAGCGATCCCGCTCGGTATTCTCTCCGCAACGAAGCAGTACGGTATCCTTGACTATACCGTAACGTTCATCGTTATGATGGGTATTTCTCTGCCGACGTTCTTCCTCGGTGCTTTGATGTTGAAACTGTTCTCGATCGACCTAGGCTGGTTCCCGTATGCAGGTCTTTCCGACCCGAACTCCGGACTTCCGACTATCATCGACAACATTTATCACCTCGTTCTGCCGATCACAACGCTCGTCATTCTGTCGATAGGCGGTCTGATGCGTTACACAAGAACGAATATGCTTGAGGTGCTCAACGCCGACTATATTCGTACAGCACGTGCAAAGGGACTTTCCGAACACGACATTATTTACAAGCACGCTTTCCGCAACTCACTTATCCCGATCGTTACAATGCTCGCGGGTATCCTTCCGTCCCTCTTCGGCGGTGCTATGATCACCGAGCAGGTGTTCTCTATCGACGGTGTCGGTAAAGCCGCATACAAAGCCGTATCTCAGGGAGACATCCCGTTCATTATGGCTTATAATATGTTCCTTTCCGCTCTGACCGTTATCGGTACACTTCTTTCCGACCTTATGTACGCAGTGGTTGACCCGCGCGTAAAGATTGACGAATAACAGGAGGATTTATATAATGGACGAAAACAAAAAAATCCTCGCTGAAGGTGCGGATAATAACGAAAAAGAAGAAACTCTCGAAGACAGAGTAAAAATACTGAGCCCGGGTATGCTTGTAATGAAGAGATTCTTCAAATCCAAGCTGTCGATCGTCGGTATCGTTATGCTCGTTTTCCTGTTTGCGTTCTCGTTTATCGGTCCTCTGCTCACTCCTTACGGTGAGACGGAGAACGCCGGCGCTACAAAGTGGACGACCTCGAAGATCGCTCACGATATGGTAACGACAGACAAGGACGAAAACGGAAACAACATTACATACCACTTCATAGAAGTCTCCGATCCTTACGAAGTAACATCAAAGACACCGATGACATGGAGAAATCCGCTCGGAACCGACCAGTTCGGCTACGACGTTCTCACACGTCTTATGTACGGCGGACAGGTATCTCTTATCCTGAGCCTTGCGTCCGTGCTTATCGAAACGCTTCTCGGAACGGTCATCGGCTCGATCGCCGGATATTTCGGCGGCTGGGTAGACCAGGTCATCATGCGTATCGTTGATATTTTCAACTGTCTGCCGGGTCTTCCGATCCTGCTTCTTGCCGCGTCCCTCGTTAATAGCTGGGGTGTTCCGGCACAGTACAGAATTTACTGTTTGATTTTGATTCTGACCATCTTCTCGTGGTCGGGTATAGCAAGGCTTGTCAGAGGTCAGATCCTCTCTCTCCGTGAACAGGAATTCATGATCGCGGCAGAGGCTACCGGTCTTTCCGTCAGACATAAGATATTCAAGCACCTTATCCCGAACGTTATGCCTCAGCTTATCGTTTCCGCAACGCTTTCTCTCGGCGGAACTATCCTTTACGAAGCTACGCTGTCCTACCTCGGCGTCGGCGTACCGTTCCCGTATGCCGCATGGGGCACGATGATCAACGCCACTTCCGGCGCTTCCGGACGTGAGATACTCCAGCATTACCCGAACCTCTGGGTACCTGCCGGTATACTCATCGTAATGGCGGTTCTCGGCTTCAACTTCATCGGTGACAGCCTCCGCGACGCTTTCGACCCGAAGGCAAGAAGATAAAGGGGAGGAAAAACCATGCCGAAAAAAGAAATAAAAAAAACCGGTCACCGCACCGATTATATGACTGCTAAGGAATCGAAAGCGATTGCAAAGCAGAATAAGAAAATAACCAAGGCTTTTGAAGCAAAAAAAGCAAGAAAGAACGTTCCGGAATCCGAGTATGTAACGACGATGAAGGACGACAACAATATCGTCGAATTTGACGATCTGCACACTTATTTCTACACAGACGTCGGAACAGTAAAAGCTGTTGACGGCGTTACGTTCAGTATTCCGCAGCAGAAGATCGTCGGCGTCGTCGGCGAATCGGGCTGCGGCAAATCCGTAACGAGCCTTTCTCTCATGCAGCTTGTACAGGGACCTACCGGTCAGATCTGCGGCGGTGAGATCCGCTTCAAAGCATCCGACGGCAAGACGTACAATATCGCAAATATGCCGACCTCGGCTATGAACAAGCTCCGCGGCAAGGAGATCGGTATGATCTTCCAGGAGCCGATGACGAGCCTTAACCCTGTCTTCAAGATCGGTCAGCAGCTCGACGAAGTAGTATTTCTTCACGAGCCGGGATCGACCGCTGAGGAAGCAAAGGAACGCTCCATAAAGATGCTCAACCTCGTCGGTATCTCCGATGCGGAAAGAATCTACAACCAGTTCCCGCACGAGCTTTCAGGCGGTATGAGACAGCGTGTCATGATAGCCATGGCACTCGAATGCAATCCGCGTCTTATCATCGCGGACGAGCCGACCACTGCCCTTGACGTTACGATCCAGGCGCAGATCCTCGACCTTCTCCGTGACATCAAGACGAAGATCAACGGAAGTATCATGCTCATTACGCATGACCTTGGCGTTATTGCCGAAATGGCTGACTACGTCGTCGTAATGTACGCCGGAAGAATAATCGAACAGGGTACGGCGGCTGAGATATTCAAAAAACCGATGCACCCGTACACGATTGGTCTGCAGAAGTCGAAGCCGGTCGTAAACCGCTCGGTCGACAGACTGTATTCTATACCGGGTACAGTACCGAACCCCGTCAATATGCCTAACTACTGCTACTTCCGCGACAGATGCGACAAGAGATGTGCGGCGTGTGACGGAGCTTATCCCGAAACAAAGACTATTTCCGGTACGCATAAGGTCGCGTGCCACCTTTACGAAAACTATAGCGAAGACAAGGAAGAAAACGGAGGTGACAAGTAATGTCAAAATACGATGAAAACCTCCCGTTCGTTCCGGAAGACGACGATATAGTCATAGTCAAGCATCTGACAAAGCACTTCCCGATAAAGACCGACCTTCTCGGCAGAGTCCTCGTCAGCGTCAAGGCTGTAAACGACATCAGCTTCAAGCTGAAAAAGGGTACGACTCTCGGCGTCGTAGGCGAGTCGGGCTGCGGCAAGACCACAATGGGCAGAACGATGCTCCGTCTTTACGACATCACGTCCGGTGAGGTTGTTTACCGCGGACTGTCGCTTGATAAGCTGTCTACTGCACAGCTCAGGAAGCTCGTCCCCGAAGAAGACGCAAATATGAAGTCCGCACCGCGTGAAAAGCTCCTTGAAGTGCTTTCAAAAACAGGCGTTGACATCGCGCGTATCCCGAAATCTGCGCTCACAAAGCTCCGTCCCGATATACAGATCATCTTCCAGGACCCGTATTCGTCTCTCAGTCCCCGTATGACTATCGGCGAAATTATCGGCGAAGCTGTAAGAGAACACAATATCGTTCCGAAAAGTGAATATAAGGAATATATTCTGAAAATAATGAAGGAGTGCGGACTCCAGCCTCACTACTTCGACAGATATCCGCACGAATTTTCCGGCGGTCAGCGTCAGAGAATCTGTATCGCACGCGCGCTTGCTCTCAACCCGAAGATCGTTGTTTGCGACGAGCCTGTATCAGCACTTGACGTGTCTATCCAGGCGCAGATCATCAATCTTCTGAAGGACTTGCAGGAACAGCACGGTCTGACGTATATCTTCATTTCGCACGACCTCTCCGTTGTTGAGCATATCTCGACGGAAGTCGCCGTTATGTACCTCGGCCACATGATGGAAAAAGCTCCGCAGAAGGCTCTGTTCAACGAACCGCTCCACCCGTACACGCAGGCGCTCCTGTCTGCCGTTCCCGTACCGGACCCGGACGTAAAGATGAACAGAATCATCCTCGAGGGCGACATCCCGTCTCCGGCAAATCCGCCGGCAGGATGCAAATTCCACACACGTTGCTCGAAGTGCATGGAAAAGTGCAAGACAGATGAGCCTAAGCTCGTTGAATATGAGCCGGAGCATTTCGTAGCTTGCCATCTTTATTCAGAACCTAAGAAATAATGAAAAAAAGAAAGAAAACAGACAGCCTTGACGAATACAGCGACGTTACTGTTGCCAATATGAACCTCGAGGGAATGCCCGGATATATCTCTCCCGAAGAAAAACAGCGGAGAAAAGAAATAAACGGGCTGAACATCTCGCGCGCAGAAAGACGCGCGATGATAAAAGGCGCATACCGTGCCATGCTTCCTGCGTTCCTCATCGGACTCGCAGTCATGTGCGCGTCGTTCGGGCTTGTTATGCTCTATTTCTGGCTTGTAACAAGGTAATACATCGACGGGATTTGCCGATATCTCATGCTAATACGTGAGTTTTTTGGCAGATCCCGTTTTTGTTTTATTTTGATTATTGAACGGAGGTAAAACGTTGAAAGAAATATTTTATCTCGACAAACCGGTGTTGCCGACGATTCCCGTTCCGCATGACTTTGTCATCAAAGAGATACGTTCCGATGAAGAGAACCTGTATTTTGTCTTCGAGGACGATATATCATATCACGACTCGGCAAAGGAGATCAGACCGAACGCCAGATCATTGATAATCAGATTTCATCTGCCTGACGGGCTGGACGATGTCGGTTTGTATTTCCGAAAAAGACCGGGAATACTGTTCCACAGGTCAGCAGTCTTCGTGGAAACACCTCAAAAAAAGCTATATAAAACATTGGTCGATCTCCCGAAAGAAAGGCTCGAATATCTCTATCACAATGTCGGATACCGTTCGGTCATCGTAAGACTGTGGTCTTTTTGCAGTATCGTGCTGGAGCTTGACGCGGATTATGTGGAATTTGAATGGATAGAATAGTCCGGATTTTGCGTCCGAGGATCACTTATCAGTAAAAAAACGGCAAAGAGTATGATCCAATCATTTTCGGCGGAGTTTTGCCTTGACAATAATACGGTTGGATGAGATAATTACATTGAATATAACATATCGGAGGTTTCTATGAGCAAATTCGATTACACGAAGATAAGCGGCGAGGAGTACGATTGGCGTGCCACCCGAGCACCCGAACTGCCGTATATCCACGACTACAGATATACATTCACATACAAAATTCTGATCGCAACGCGGAGTGCTGACGGGACGGAAACAACGATCCACCACACTTTCGAGGAAGCACTCGAGATCATCAAAAAAGTCGACAGAATCACGCTCGGAGAGAAGAAGATCGTCTATCTCGTCGGCTGGCAGTATAACGGTCACGACAGCAAATATCCCGCGTTCCACGAGGTCAATGCCGCCGCAAAGCGCGACTGCGACAAGAATGCACGCGAAAGCCTGCTTTGGCTGATGGACGAGGCTTTCAAGTACAATACTACCGTCAGCTTCCATATTAATATGAGCGAGGCATACCCGGACAGTCCGCTGTGGGACGAATACGTCGAGCACGGTCTGATCGCCACAGAAAAAGACGGATCGCTCAAAAAAAGCGGTGTGTGGGGCGGAATGCAGGGGTACTGCGTGAACCTCGTCGACGAATGGAACACCGGCTACACCGCAAAGCGTATCGACGAGTTGTGTGAGCTATTCCCGATCGAGAGAGCAGGCACTATTCACATTGACGCATTCCTCGTTCGCCAGGATCCCGATCCCGGGCACGGACACACGTTCGAGGAAATGGCGGCGGCAAGATGCAAGATCTTCCGCTACTTCCGCGCACACGGAATAGACGTAACGTCGGAGCTTGTGTATTTTGAAAGCGGCGGAACGTACATTCCCTGCACTGATCACTGCATCGGACTTCAGCCGCTTGCACTTCATTTCTCGCAGAGTTTGCAGGACTATATCGACAGACCGGCATCGCTTCTCGTCGGCATTCTTCCGAGCAGAATGTTCAGAGGCTGGGATGCCGCATCGTACGGCTCGCTGTTCGGAGCCAGCTTCCATCTTGAAGTGATGCTCGGCATGAACAAAGACGGCTGGCAGAAAGAATGTCTTGGCAATACGTACTTCCGCGATTTACGACAGAAATACCTGAACTCGCTTGACAGGGAGCGCGTAGAGATAGTGTCGGGACTCACGAGAGCGTATTTCTCGGACGGAGTTGTCACCGACACCGAATACAAGATCACAAAAAACGGCGCGACTGTCAGTTACGGCTGTGCTATGTTCCTGCCGCTCGTCAGCACGACACGGGGGAAATACTATTTCTTCTCGACGGAGACAGGTAAATTCTCGTTCGACGTAAAGACGGCATACGGTATCGAAGAAGGCACGAAATTCACGGTCCGCGAGATGACGACAGACGGACTGTCGGACGACGCGACAACTGTCGTAGTCAAAGACGGCCTGCTCGAATTTGAAGCAAACGAAGCGGAAAGACCGCTTATCCTCGAATAAACAAAAGCCTGCGGAGAAAATCCGTGGGCTTTTTGTCACTTTTACCCATTCGGGATCGTTATATACAGTGAACCGGTTCAAAAATAACGGAAGGAGGTGCTGCGGTATGAACGAACGCGAAAAGATCGAAGAAATGTATGAGTTATACGAGCAGGAAATGTATCGGATCGCGTACGCTGTTCTAAGAGATGAGTTTGCGGCGGAAGATGCAGTTCATGATGCTTTTGTGAGGCTGATACATAACAGTGGTCGGATTAAAGAACCTTTATCTTCTTCTGCGGAGGCGTACGCAAAACGAGCGGTCAAATCGACGGCAATAGATATGTACCGGAAAAGAAAACGCGAGACAGAACGGTGCGAAGAGCTTGACGAAAAAGCGGTGACGGCTGAGAGCGAGTTCTTCACTGACGGAGATAACGTCGACGGAATAATAGCGTTCTTGCCCGAAAAGTACGCACAGGCGGTGAAACTGCGGTTTGTCGTCGGTCTGTCGACGGACGAAACTGCGGCAGTGCTTAAAATCAGCCCGTCTTGCGTGAAGAAAAGGATTGAACGTGCGAAAAAAATGCTCGCGGACTTACTTGAAAACGAAAAGAACAGGGGGATAAAACATGAATAACAGCGGAAAACACATTTTTTCGGACGGATACAACGACAGAAAAGAGCGGCTGCTCTCCTCTCTTGATGGATGCGAAGTAAAAGAGACGTACGGCGTTCACAGACCGCGTGTCCGTGCGGGAGTACTCGCGGCGGCACTTGCCGTGGTGCTTGCGCTCTCGGTCAGTGCGGCTGTTGCGGTAGCACGGATGAACATGACAAAAGAGGGCGGCAAGACGACGATTATCGCGGAAAAAGTCGACGGAGAGGACCTCGACAAGCATAAGTGGGATATGACAGAGGATGAAACAGCGGTAAAGCTCTATTTCGATTGGATGCCGGACGACATGACGAAGAACGAAACCGAGGCGCATTCCTTTGGCTCGGTAGAGAACGGACGGTGGATGGAATTTTACGTATGCGATCTCAGGCAGAATGAGCTGGATGATATCATAACCGACACAGTTGATGCAGAGGAATTTACGGCGGGCGGACATCAGGGGTATGTCGTGAGAAGGTCTGAGACACATTCCGAAAACTGTCTGTACGTTATGCTTGAAGAAGATCTTGTCATCTACGGATGTTTCGGCAAAGGAATAATGGACGAAGAGCTCACGAAGATAGTCGAGGGAATGACGCTCACGGAAACGTCGGACGTTTACGCAGTCGTGCCGATCTATCCCAGCGTTACGTTGATGTGGAATGGAAAGACTGAAAGTTACCCTACCGATTACCTGACCGCCGGCGAAGTATTCAGAAACATACGCGACAGATATACGCTGAGTGTTGATTCTGTCAGCGTTGCCTATGATGTGAAAGCTCTCGATCCGGAAGACTGTAAAATGGACGTCATCAATGAATTCACCGACGGACAAGGCAATTTCATTGAGTACGACCGTGCGGAAGTAGTGTACGGAAACGGAGAAGACAAAATATCGCACTACGGAGAGAGAAGCAAATCGAAGAAAATGCTTGTAACTGCCGATTTTACATACACGAACACCGGAAAAGAAAAGGATAAAATATATGCGTTTGACACGTCTCTCCAGTACATTGGCTCAAAGACTTATTATCGCGTAGATAATGAATATGCTCCTCGTATCGGATATTACGGTTACTTAAACACACCGGTTTATATAAGCTGCATGAGTGAAAGCGGAGCGGAAGACCTATTTGACATACTTGTCGACGCGGGTGAGACGGTCACGTTCACGCTCGGCTGGCTGATCGACGAGGATCTGTTTGAGAGTGGCGCGGCAATTGTGGTACACGGATGCCGCAACACCACTATCGCTTACTATAACCTTGTATCTTTTGATATAGAAAAGTAAAAAATTTTCTGAGGGACAGAAAAATACCTGCCGAAAGAGAAGTATATTCTCATCCGGACAGGTATTTTGTTTTATTTTGAGTTATCTGCAACCGCATCCGCAGCCGTTATCGCTCGGGAATACGTTGTCACAGCCGCAACCGCAGCCGCCGTGGTTTCCGCCGAACACGCCGAGAACGTACAGAACGATTATGATAACGATGATCCAGGTGATCGAGTTGTTATTTCCGCAACCGCACATTGTGTTTTGACCTCCTTTCTTTTGAACTACTATATCTTATTCCGTCTGAGGCGGCTTTGCTACACGGTACACGATTTGCGTCGGAGTTGACTTTTTTGCGTATCTGTTGTAAAATAATACAGTACAGAGTGGAAACTAAACGGGAATGCTGAAAAGGAGACAAAATGCACATCGAGACAGAGCGAAAATTTCTTATAAAACTGCCGGAGACAGAAATGCTCGCGTCGCTTCCGGGATGCAAGGTAAGGCATATCACGCAGACTTATCTGATGATAAACAACGTGACCGGTGAAGAAAAGCGCGTCAGACGGATCGAAGAGAACGGAAAAGTGTCGTTCGTCGTGACCGAGAAGAAAAGGATCACGGCAGTCAGCCGCACGGAGCACGAATATGAGATAGGCGAGGAGGAGTACCGCGTCCTGCGTGACACAAAAGGCGCGACCGAGCTGACGAAGACGAGGTACGCATTCCCGTATGAAGGCCACACTGTCGAGATCGACGTTTATCCCCACGAGATCGGCGGCGATGCTCTCGACGGACTCGCAGTGCTTGAGGTGGAACTCGGGGCGGAGGACGAAGAATTTTCGCTTCCGCCGTTTATCACGGTACTGAAAGAGTTGACGGGAACAAAGGAGTTTTCAAACAAAACAATGGCAAAACCGCGTGATAGCTACGGAAATAACGCGGAAAAACAGTAAACAACCGCTCAAAATACCCGAAAAAATGTATTATTTTATGAAAAACTATTGTAATTTCGGAGATACTATTGTATAATACAATAGGTTGCCCGGGAATGATCCGGACAAAAACTACAATAAATATATATTTTCGGAGGAAAATACAATGAACAAGACAGAACTCGTAAAGGCAGTAGCAGCAAAGGTTGAAGGTCTTTCCCAGAAGGACGCAGAAGCTGCAGTAAAGGCAACATTCGAAGCTATCACAGACGCTATGGTAAAGGGCGACAAGGTTCAGCTCATCGGCTTCGGTACATTTGAAGTACGCGCTCGCGCTGCAAGAAAGGGTGTTAACCCCCAGACAGGCAAGTCCGTTAAGATCGCAGCTTGCAAGGCTCCCGCTTTCAAGGCCGGCAAGGCTCTCAAGGACGCTTGCAACAAGTAATCTTCACTTAACTCAAAAGACAACGGCATGGGTAAAACCTATGCCGTTTTTCTTTTTTGTCTTTACTTTTTCACGCCTTTGTGGTATTATTTTTCTGTAATCACAGAAGTTGAGGTGCGATATGGACAGAATGATTTTTGTTTCACTTAAAGTAAATTCACTCGCCGAGCCGATCGGCGTTGATACGGAAAAACCGTTTTTCTCGTGGACAACGGAGTCGGACGGACAGAATAAAAAACAGACGGCGTACAGAGTTGTCGTGTCGTCTGACGAAAAATGCGAAAGCGGCGATATGTGGGATTCGGGCGAGGTAGAGTCCGATAAAGTAACGTTTGTTGAATACGCCGGAAGACCGCTCGGATCGGATGAAAAATACTACTGGAAAGTAAAGATCCGCGATGAGCAAGGTAATTGGAGCGATTATTCTGCTGTGTCTTCGTTCGGCACGGCATTTTTGGCTCAAGCAGAATTCACGGGGAAGTGGATAGCTGCGTCCGAGCCTAAAGATAAAACGTGGTTCTATACAGGCACCTGCGAGGACTATTCCGAAAAGCCGACGTTCGTTGAGACGTCGCTTCCGGCGTTCTCGAAAAAATTTTCGCTGACTGACGGGAAAAACGTAAAATCCGCAAAGATTTACGCCTGCGGACTTGGGATATACGAGCTTTATCTGAACGGCAGCCGTGTCGGTGAGGGACTGTACGAGCCCGGCGAGACCGACTACGCCAAAGAAGTGATGTACAACACTTTCGATGTTACGTCACTCCTGAACAAATGCGACAACGCCGTCGGCGCGATGCTCGGCAAAGCGTACTATATGGACGACGGTCAGGTGAAGTACCGAAAGATCACGCCGAACTACGGGGAATTGATGTTCAAAATGCACCTCTCCGTAAAGTACACTGACGGCACGAAAGACGTATTCACGACGGACGAAAGCTGGGTTTACAACGACGAAGGACCTGTCGTTTTCTCAAGCTGGACGGGCGGTGAGGACTACGACGCACGACGCGAGCTGACCGGTTATTCGACGGCTGAATACGATCGCTCGGCGTGGAAACCCGTGCGAATTGTAAAACCCATGGCGGAGAGGATGTTCTCGAAACCGTATCCGCCGCTCACGGTGACCGAAATGCTCGAGCCTGCTGATATAAAGAAATTCGACGACGGCGTGTGGCTCGTCGATTTCGGACGCAACTTCGCCGGAGTTGCGCATATGAAAATGGCGGCACCGCGCGGAACGACAGTCGAATTTTGGTATTCGGAGCTTTTGAACGCCGAGGGCAGAATAGATCAGCGCACGACCGGCACTCCCATATTCGATACATATATCTTTAAGGGCGAGGGCGTCGAAGAATGGCAGCCGCGCTTCTGCTACCACGGCTTCAGATACATGGAAGTCAGACTAAAAGAGGGCAGTATTCCCGAACCGACGAAGGACAACTTCAAAGGACTGCTGATCCGCGCGAACAATGACAAAACAGGCTCATTTGAGACGGACAACAACGTATTCAACGTGCTTCACCTCATCACAGACCGCTCGATCGAAGCAAATATGTATTCAACCTGCACCGACTGTCCGCACCGCGAAAAGCTCGGCTGGCAGGAGGTCAACAATCTTATGTTCGACTCGCTTTCTGCTAATTTCGATCTGTCCACATGGCTCAAAAAGGGCGCGCACGACACCGTTACCGCACAGCTCCCGAGCGGACTTGTGCCGGATATTTGTCCGGAGCTCGGCGTGTTCTGGAACGGCTTCCGCGATGACCCCACATGGGGAGGCGCGTCTGTCAATGTTCCGCTCAATCTTTATAAAACATACGGCGACACCGACACCGTTCGCCAGTCGTACCCGACAATGGTCAGATATATGGACTACCTCGCGTCGAAGAGCGAAAACTACCTCTTGAATCACGGGCTTGGCGACTGGGCGCAGTTTGATGAATCCACACCCGTCGGACTTATCGTATCTTGTACCTATTATCAGCTCGCAGGTGCCGTCGCAGAGGTCGCCGAGATCATCGGCAAAGCGGACGACGCTGAAAAATACCGCACACTTGCCGAAAACATAAGAAAATCGTTTAACGAAAAGTATTGGGACGAAGAAAACCGCACGTTCGGTTCGGGTTCTCAGGCGTCAAACGCAACGCCGCTCTATTATGACATGGTCGACGAAGACAAGCGCGAAGACGCACTGCGCCGGCTCGTTGAAGCAGTCGAAAAGTCCAACTACCACATCACGACGGGCGAAATTGCACTGAAACCGCTCATCTGGGTGCTGACGGATGAAGGGAAAATCGACACTCTCATGAAAGTGCTGTTAAATAAGACGATGCCGTCGTACCTCTATTTCGTCGAGCAGGGCGCAACGTCGCTCGTTGAAACGTGGGACATGAAGGACTCACAGCTTCACTGCATGATGGGACACGTCGAGGGGTGGTTCTACCGCTTCCTCGCGGGTATCGAAAGAACGGGAATCGGATATAAGACGTTCGACGTGAAGCCGTTCTTCACCGATCTTATCGGACGGCTGTCGTGCAAGGTCGGAACTGTCCACGGCGATATAACAGTCGACTACACGCGCGACAAAGCCGGCAAGGTCGATTTGACGATCAGAGTACCGTTCGGGACTGAAGCAAAAGTCACGCTCGGCACAAAAACGGAGCTTTGCGGCTCGGGAGAACATCATTTTTCATTCTGAAAGAGGTAAATTATGTTTGATTTGATTAAACCAACGAACATTCATCCCGAAGGCTGGCTCAGAGATCAGCTCAGAGTGCAGGCGGACGGACTCATGGGGAATCTCGACAAAGTGTGGCGTGACGTGCGCGACAGCCGATGGATAGGCGGAGAGTGCGAGGGCTGGGAAAGAGTACCGTACTGGCTCGACGGATTCATTCCGCTTGCGTACCTGCTCGACGACCGCGATATGATTGACCGCGCCGAGAAATACGTGAACGCGATAATCGACAGACAGCAGTCGGACGGCTGGATATGCCCCTGCACCGTCGACGAAAGAGCGGATTACGACGTGTGGGCACTGTTCCTCATCGGCAAAGTTCTCGCGCTGTACTGCGATTTCACGGACAGCGAAAAAGCGGAGAACTCACTGTACCGCGCTTTCCGAAACCTTTATGAGCTTATCACCGACGGTTCGGTCAAACTGAATCGTTGGGGAGAATTCCGCTGGTTTGAAGCACTGATACCGATAGATTTTCTTTATAAAAGACACAGTGAGCAGTGGCTAATCGACCTTGCGCGGGAGCTGAAAAAACAGGGCGCGGATTACGATTCGTTCAGGGACAAATGGGTACACCCGATGTATTATCATTCGCTTGACAGGCACATCGTGAACATCGGGATGATGCTTAAGACCGAAGCTGTCGAAAAAGCACTGTTCGGCGAGTCGGACGTTTCGGCGGCTGAACAGGATGCGTTCCTTGCACGCTACAACGGAACAGCCGTCGGCATCTACACGGGCGACGAATGCCTCGCAGGCATATCGAACGTGCAGGGAACTGAGCTTTGCGCAGTCGTCGAGCAGATGTACTCACTCGAATGGCTCTACCGCGTGACAGGGAAGACAAAATGGCTCGATCAGCTTGAGAAGATTGCGTTCAATGCGCTTCCGGCGACGTTCACCGACGATATGTGGGCGCATCAGTACGTTCAGCAGGTCAATCAGATCGAATGTACGCGGATCCTGCCCGAGTGCAGACCGTATTGGACAACGAACTCAAGCGAAGCTCATCTCTTCGGACTTGAGCCGAATTACGGCTGCTGTACGGCAAACGGAGGACAGGGATTTCCCAAACTTGCGATGAACGGCGTGCTGACCGACGGGAAAAGTCTCGTTATTCCCGTGCTTATGCCTCTCTCGGTTGAATGTGAAGTCGGAGGGAAGACGCTCGGCGTGAAAATCGAAACGGAGTACCCGTTCAGACACTCGGCGAAGATCATGGTGAGCGGAGACGGAAAAGTGAAAGTCCGCGTGCCGTCGTGGGTGAAGAAAGTGACGCTCGACGGTCGGGAGATACGGAAAACAGAATACATCACTCTTGCGTCAGACGGAGGAGAAAAAACATACAGTCTCGAATACGGTGCGGAACCGAGGATCACCGCGCGCCCGTATGAGATGAAGTGCGCCGAATGGGGACCGCTTGTGTTCGCTTTCCCGCTGGAGGCGAAATATAAAATGGAAGAGTACGAACGGGACGGCGTGGAGCGCAAATTCCCGTACTGCGACTACGAGCTTACGTCTGATACACCGTGGGAGTACGGATTTGCGTCGCGCGAGCTGGCAGTGGAGTATCACGACGGAGACAAATATCCGTTCTCGTCGAAGAATCCGCGCGTCACGCTGAAAGCCCGTCTTGCGCCGATCGAATGGGGATATGCAACGGGATACGACAACATAGCCGCGCCGATCCCGTTTTCGCGCAAAGCGATAGGGGAGACGGAAGAAAAAATGCTCGTCCCGTACGGATGCGCGAAACTGCGCGTAACGGAAATGCCGATGTGCAGGAGGACGAAATGACCGGCGGCGAGATGTGGCTCGCGTTCTGCCGTGAAAACGGTCTTTCACCGGATACGCGGCACGACGAATGGAAATTCTGTGGCGGCGGAGAAATCGGCGACAGACTTGCGCGGCTTGTGCTCGACGGAATAAAAACGGCGACGGCAAGCGCGCTGATCGCATACGAAAACGACGGCGAGCCTGTACCTCCGGACGGATGCTACAGCGTCGTGCTGTTTGACGACGACTCGGCGGCGTGCGTGATACGGGACACAAAAGTTTCGGTCGTGCCGTTTGACGAAGTCGGCTCGGAACACGCATACAAAGAGGGAGAAGACGACAGAAGCCTCGAAAAATGGCGCGAGGTACACCGTGAGTTTTTCGCACCCGATTATGCGGCGGCAGGGAAAGAGTTTGACGAACACGGCGACTGCGTCCTCGAAGAATTTGAAGTTGTGTATAAATAATTGACCTGGATCAATAAAGCTTTTTGAAGGTTCCAAGGAAACTTTTTCTCGAAAAAGTTTCTTTGGCGGGGCTTGGGGTGAAACCCCGACAAAAGAGAAAAAAGACCGACAGACCGAAAATCTGTCGGTTTTTTGTTATATAAGCGCGGCGACGCCGTAGGAGATTATAGACATTACGATGCCTGCCGCTGTCACTCCGGCGAAAATGACCGGCACGGCGTTTTTCAGCCGCAGATCAAACAGTGCGGCGACGAGCGCACCTGTCCACGCTCCTGTACCCGGGAGAGGAATCGCAACGAGGACGAATAGCCCGAGCATTTGATATTTCACGATCAGGTCGTGTTTGTTTTCTGCCCGTTTTTCGAGCTTTTCGACGAGCGACGCCATCCAGTTGCTTTTTTTCTTCATCCAGTTGAATATGCGGCGGATGAACAGTATAATAAACGGCACGGGGATCATGTTGCCGATTATGCTGACGGCAAGAACCGGGATAAGCGGCAGTCCTTGTGCCACACCCCACGGAACGGAGCCGCGCAGCTCGACTACCGGAAGCATCGACATCCCGAGCACGCTGAGATATTTCAGAAAAACGCTCATAGTGTGTCCTTAAAATGAAGATTATATTTTATTCTACCATATTTCGGACGGTTTTTCAATAGCAAAAGTGCGGTATTTCGGCGGTTTTGTCACTGAGGATCAAAGAATAATGCAGATAAGTCCCTGACTACCTTCGTTTATCACTCTTGAAAGCGTTTCGCCGAACTTTGCACGTGCGTCTGTCGGGAGCTGTTCGAGTTTTGAGCGCAGACCGTCGTTCACAAGCTCGTATAAAGACCGTCCGAAGATGTTCGATTCCCATATGCTCGCCGGATCGTCTTCAAATTCCTTGAGCAGATAGTTGACTGTTTCCTCGGACTGTGCTTCCGTGCCGACTATCGGGTTTATCTCGGTGTCGATGTTTGTTTTTATCATGTGTATCGACGACGCGGACGCGCGCAGTTTAACGCCGTAGCCGCCCTGCTGACGGATTATTTCCGGCTCTTCGAGTGAGAGCGAACGTTCGTCGGGCATCACTATTCCGTAGCCCGTTTCGTTCACCTCGCGGATCGCGTCTTCATACCTGTCAAGCTCATTTTTAGCCTCTGAGAGCCGCATAAGGGCCTCAAGAAGCTCCGTTTCGTTCTTCATTGATATTCCGCTCATCTCGGAAATAACGTCAAAATACAGCCCGTCGGGAAGCCGTACGTCGATGACGGTTTTGCCGGAACCTGCATCCGACGAGCGCACGGAGACGGAAGTTTTGCCGATGTAATCACCGAAATCGACGACGGAGGACGACAGCTTTTCGCCGAGCGACGGAGCGAACGATTCGCGTACATCGCGCAGTCGTTTCACCTCATCGGAAGAACGGACTACCGCGTCGCGTATGGCGGTTTTCAGTGGATGCGACGACGGAAGCACTGCCGTCCACGGCGGAAGGACCACGTCGACTTCTTTTGCAGGAAATTCTTCGAGAAGCATATCGAAAATGTGCCACACGTCCTCGCCGTTCAGTTCTGTGCATGAGAGCAATGCGACGGGCGCGGAATACTTGTTTTCGAGAGAAATTGCGAGAGAAACGGCGTCGTCAGATGAAGGGTATGCGGAATTGAGGACGATGACGAACGGCTTGCCGAGCTCGGTGAGTTCGCGTGCGGCTCTCTCTTCGGCGGCGATGTAGTCTTCTCTCGGGATGTCGCCGATCGTGCCGTCGGTCGTAACGAGAATGCCGACTGTCGAATGCTCGGTGATGACTTTTTTTGTGCCGTACTCAGCCGCTTCGTCGAACGGTACGGGTTCGTCGTGCCACGGAGTGCGGACTTTTCGCATTTCTCCGCCGTCGCCGCCTCCTCCGGCCGAGGGAATCATATAGCCGACGCAGTCGATGAGCTTGATTTTTGCTTCTGTTCCGTCGCCGAAAGAGACGTCGACTGCCGTTTCGGGGACGAATTTCGGCTCGGTAGTCATAACGTTTCTGCCGCCGGACGACTGGGGAAGTGCATCGGTCGCGCGGTCTTTCACGGACGGCTCGGCGATGTTCGGGATGACTGCGTTTTCCATAAAGCGCCTTATGAATGTGCTTTTGCCTGTGCGAACGGGCCCGACGACTCCGATGTAGATGTCGCCGTTTGTTCTTCCGCTTATATCACGGTAAATTGATGTGTCAGTCACAAAAATACCTCCGCATGGTAGAGTGATTTTTTATCACTCAACTATATGCGGAGGGAAAATAAAAAATTCCGCGGAATTTTTCGTTTGCGCGATGCGCGATCATCGTTACGCGGAGCGTATCACTGTTTTTTCGGCTTCGCACGAAACCACACCTCTATATGCCGTAGGAGAGGGGTTCCCCCTCCTACCGAATAAAACCGCACAAATCTCACGGCTTTGCACGATACTTCCCCTCTATACTGTAGGGCAGGGCGTATGTATACACGTTACTCCCGCCGCGGATTAGCACACACTTCAAATAGGCAAAAGGAAGAAAACGTCGTGGACGTTTTCAAATAATTCTTTTCCACTGCGCGTGGGGCGCACAAGCCGAGTTCACTCCGTGAACTCGACGAGATGCTCCGCATCTCGGTGAGGCAGACCGTCACCTTCTTGTCAATCTACTCGCCAAAGGGGGAAGGAGCAAGCTCTATTCACGCCTCCCGACTTCGTAAACGAAGTCGTCGAGATGCTCCGCATCTCGGTTGGACTCCTCTTGTTACAAAGCGAGTGCGACGTGTTCGAGGATTTAACCTGTGAGGTAATAGCGCGCTGCCGCTCATTATAAAGTAAAACTTAATCGATAGTAAATGATAGGTTGTACTTTTGTTTTGCATTTACTCTGCAACAAAGGGGTTCTTAGGGGGAATAGAGCGAAGCGACCTTCCCCCTAAGCGCGGTGATTGACAAGAGCGTCGCGGTACGCTCTTGTCCGCCGTCCGCGTAGGACATCCCCGCCGCCAAACGTTAGGTTTGGATAAAACGCGCCGTCCGCGTATTCATACGCATATCATAAAAAAGGAAGAAAACGCCTCGACGTTTTCTTCCTTTTTTGTTTTACTTTACTAAAGCCACCGCAACCCCGTACACTATCGGTACTATCAGCGACGGGAGCATATTCCCGACCTTGACTTTCTTCCCGAAGAACATATTTATTCCTATCGCAAATATCAGTACCGAGCCGACGAGCGACAGATCCGATACCATTGTGTCCGGCATGAAGTGCGTTCCCACAAGCGCGGCAACCAGCGTGATCAAGCCTTGATATATGCCGAGCGGAACTGCGGAGAACAGCACGCCGACTCCCATAGTCGACGCAAATACCATTGTTGATACAAAGTCGAGTATGGATTTTGAGTACAGCATCGTCGGGTCGTGGTTGATCCCGTCGCGGATCGAGCCGACTATCGCCATAGCGCCTATGCAGATGAGCAAGGTCGACGAAACGAATCCCTCGGTGAAGCGTCCCGCGTTTCTGAACGGTTTGAGCGTTTTTATCCTGTCTCCGAGCCGCTCGAGAGCCGCTTCTATGTCGATAAGCTCGCCGATCACAGTGCCGATGACGAGCGAGATTATCATGAGCATCGTGCCGTTTACACTGAGCCGTCCGCCGTCGCCGACCACAAGCATTTCGCCGAGCGTTGACGAGATACCGACGAACATTATCGCTACGCCGAGCGCTTTCATCAGCGTGTTTTGCAGCTTTTCGGGGAGCGCGTTGTGCGTTATCATTCCGATGAGTGACCCGACAACGACTGCCGCCACATTTACTATAGTACCGATCCCGGGCATTTTATTATTCCTTTTGCCTTTCCTTTGTTTATCAGCCGAAGAGCGAGAGCTGATTCGTTTTCGACATTCCTTTAAGTGCACCGTTCTTTTCGAGCAACTCAAGCACGCTCTTTGAAACTTTCGCCTTTGACTGTAGTTCGTCTACCGAGAAGACCGAGCCGTCAGCCATTGTGTTCATTATGCTTTCAGCCGCCGAAATGCCGAGTCCCGGGAGCGAAATGAACGGAAGCCGTATCTTGCCGTTTTCGGGAACGAATTTCGTCGCGTGGGACTTGTGTACGTCCACCGGCAGGAAGTCGTATCCGCGCTGGTAGTATTCGTTCACGAGCATCAACGCGTCGAGTACGTCCGCTTCCTTTGCCGACAACTCGTTGCGCCGCTTCGTCATATCGGTAAGCGTGTCGCGGACGAACTGCTTTCCGCCCATGACAAGCTCTCCGTCAAATCCGTCGGGTGCGGCTGTGAAATACGCACCGTAGAACTCGACGGGGTAGTATATCTTGTACCACATCAGCCGGATAGCGTCCATGGCGTAGGCGGCGGCGTGGGCTTTCGGGAACATATATCTGATCTTCTGCAGTGAGTCGATGTACCAGTCGGGTACTCCTGCCTCACGCATCGCCGACTGCATTTCGTCGGGGATCGGTAGACCTTTTTTGTTTTTGCGGACGAACTCCATTATCTTGAACGACAGCGCTTTTTCCATGTGATACTTGTGGATAAGCGTCATCATAATGTCGTCACGGCACCCGATTACTTCGGAAATCGTGCAGATCTTCTGATCTATAAGCTCTTCCGCGTTGCCGAGCCAACAGCCCGTACCGTGCGTGAGCCCCTGTATCTGTAACAGGTCGGCGAATGTCTTCGGCTGTGCTTTCATAAGAACGCCGCGGATGAAGCGCGTGCCGAGCTCCGGCATTCCGAGGGTGGACGTCTGGCTGTCGATCTGTTCGGGAGTGACTCCGATAGGCTCGGTAGTCGTGAAGCCACGGTATATCGCAGGATCGCTCATCGGCACGTCAAGCACCGACGTGCCGGAGTATTCTTCAAGCCTTTTGTATTTCGTCGGAATATCGTGACCGAGTATGTCGAGCTTCAATATCGTGTCGTGCAGGTATTTGAACTCGAAGTGCGTCGTTACGATGTCGCTGTTCGGGTCTTCCGCCGGATGCTGGACGGGAGAGAAGTCGTATATCTCGTATTCGCGCGGTACGACGATAACGCCGCCCGGGTGCTGTCCCGTCGTGCGCTTTGTGCCGACACAGCCGGATACGAGACGGTCGACCTCCGCTCTGTTCAGCGAGATGCCTTTTTCGTCGAGGTAGTGGAGGATGTATCCGTAAGCGGTCTTGTCGGCGAGCGTGCCTATAGTGCCGGCTTTGAACGCTTTTCCGGTACCGAACAGGACTTCGGTGAACTTGTGCGCGTCGCCCTGTACGTCGCCCGAGAAGTTGAGGTCAATGTCGGGAACTTTGTCGCCGTAGAAGCCGAGGAATGTCTCAAACGGGATGTCGTGACCGTCCTGGAGGCAGAGCGTACCGCATTCCGGACAGTTTTTCGGCGGCATATCAAATCCTGAGCCGTATTCACCCTCGGTGAAGAACTGCGACCATTTGCATTTCGGACAGCGGTAGTGCGGCGGCAGGGGATTTACCCTTGTGATACCGCCCATTGTTGCCGCGAACGACGAGCCGACCGAGCCACGCGATCCCACCTGGTAGCCTTTCGATTCGCTGTTCTCAACGAGCTTTCGCGCGATGATGTACATTATGGCGTAGCCGTTTGAGATGATTGCGTCAAGCTCCCTCTTCAGCCGCGCGGAGACGACTTCGGGGAGCGGATCGCCGTACATTTCTTTGGCGAGCGACCAGCATTTGTCCGTCAGCTCTTCTTCCGCGCCGTCGATGTGTGGAGGATAGTTTCCTTTCGGGATAGGTCGGACGAAATCTATCATATCCGCTATTTTGTTCGGGTTTGTGATGACGACCTCGCGCGCGGTTTCTTCGCCGAGGTACGAAAATTCTTCGAGCATTTCTTCCGTCGTGCGGAAATAGAGCTTCGTTATCCTGTCGGCGTCGGCAAAACCTCTGCCGGAGAGAATGACGCGGCGGTATATCTCGTCTTCGGGGTTCTTGTAGTGCGCGTCGCAGGTGGCGCAGACCGGTCTGCCTGCTTTTTTGCCGATCTCAACTATACGGCGGTTGAAATTGCGGAGCGCTTCCTCGTCGGCTGCTTTTCCGTCGGCTATCATGAAATCATTGTTTGAGATCGGCTGTATTTCGAGATAATCGTAGAATTTTGCTATCTCGATGAGGTCGTTTTCGCTCTTGCCTTCAAGCATGGCGGTGAAAAGCTCACCGGCTTCACACGCCGAGCCGAGGATAAGCCCTTCTCTCAGCTCTTCAAGCCGTGTCCTCGGAACGCGCGGATTGCGGTGATAATATTTGAGAAACGAATCGGACACGAGCTTGTATAGGTTTTTCAGTCCGACCTGATTCTTTACGAGGATTATCTGATGATACGGCTTGAGCTTCAGCGGATCGGCTTTTTCAGCCATGGCGAAGTTCATTCTGGAAATAGTGTCGATGCCCTCTTCCTTGAGACGCGCTATCATTTCGGCGAAGATGAGCGCGAGCATTTCGGCGTCGTCGGATGCACGGTGGTGGTTGAAGTCGCCGAGGTTGTAGTGCTTTGCGAGGGTGTCGAGCTTGTGATTCTTGAGCGTCGGATTCATATATCTCGACATGGCGAGCGTGTCAAGGTACGGATTCTCAAACGGCATACCGTTCTGTTCCGCCGCGTATCTGATGAAGCCCGTGTCGAACGCCGCATTGTGCGCGACGAGCATACGCTTCCCGACGAACGAGAAGAAAGCGTCGAGTGCTTCCTTGACGGACGGCGCGCCTGCGACCATTTCGTCGGTGATGCCCGTCAGCTCTGTGATATTTTCGGGAATGTGGCATTCGGGATCGACGAACGTGTTGAACTTCGACAGCACTTCGCCGTTTCTCATGATGACAGCGCCGATCTCGGTTATCTTGCACGTTGCGGCGGAAAGTCCCGTCGTCTCGATGTCGAAGACTGCGAACTCGTCGTCGAACGTCACGTCCTCTCCTTTGTAAGCCGCGCGCGCCGTGTCGTCGACGTAATACGCCTCAACACCGTAGATGACCTTTATCGGGTGGTCGGGATCGTCCTTTTCGAGCTTTTCGCGCGCCTCCATAGCGACGGGGAAGGACTGGAGATTGCCGTGGTCTGTTATCGCTATCGCCTTGTGCCCCCACTTGTAGGCGGTCTTGACTATATCGTCGGCGCGGATCGTCGCGTCCATTGCCGACATAACGGTGTGCAGATGAAGCTCCACGCGCTTTTCTTCTGCCTTGTCCTTGCGTCCGCGCTCACTTATCTGCATGATGTCGCTGTACTGCATATACAGATCGTTGTCGAACGTGTCGCGCTTGATGTTCCCGCGGACAGCGTACGCCTTGCCCTTTGAAAAGAGCGTTTCCGTGTCCGGCGCGGCTTCAAGCGGTACGGTCATTTTTATGTAAAGGGACGCATCCTTGTCCGTCACGGCTACGGTGAACATAATCTTGTCGCCGCGTCGCGTTTCTTTCTGCTGAACGTCAAAGACTTCGCAGAGGATCACTGCGTTCTTCATTGTGGTTTTTATCGAGCGGAGCGGAATGGGATTCACCACTTCAAACTGCTCGCCGAAAACGACTTCGGGGGAAGTACAGTCGAATGTGATCTTGCCGCATTTGTATACGCCGTCTTCGACGAAAACCGCGTCTTCGCTTCCGTCAAACAGCGACGGCACACGAGGAAGGACAGCGGCTTTTGCGGCTTCTTTTTCTTCTTTTTCGCGCTTTGCCGCCTCAGCCGCTTCATTTACGAGACGGTCGTGCTCGGCTGAGATGTATTCCGATGCGGAATTAAGCTCCGCGAGCTGATGCGCGAGATATGCCGCATATTCTTCTTCGGCGTTCTCTCCGCTTTTTATCTCGACTTTGTACGACAGGGAGAACTCGCTTCGTATGATGCCCTCAATGACGCTCGCCGTCCTTGAAAGATCGAGCAGATTTATGCCGCCCGACGAGAACGGAATTGATACAATAATCTTTTCTCCGTCCTCTTTAAGCTCGTATTTGTCGAAAAAGCCGTTTGCAACGACGCCGACCCGTCCGGCTTCCGCGAAAACGTCGCCCATGTAGTCGAGTGAAAAAAGCTCGGACGGATAGCGCGGCAGGATGCGGACTGTGTTCAGCTCGTATATTTCTTTTATGATGTTTTCGAGCGCGTAAATCTCGCGCTTTGTGAAAATACGCGGCAGAGCGCAGCTTATCTCCGCGATTTTGGCTTCGCGGCTGATTTTAAGCTGTATCTCTGTCGCCGTGTCAAAGATCTCGCGTGCTGAACCCGAAAGAGTGGGCGCGACTTTTTTGAATATATCACCGAGCGAGCGTGTGTTTTCCGACATTTTGTTTTCTCCCGTAATGATCCCGCACCGATCGCAATTTGGCAGAGCCGGCAGACCGGTGCGCTTTAGTTATATTTAATCTTATAAGTTTTCGAGTGCTTTTTTCGTCTCACCGACGAGAAATTCAACGGCTTTGTCTTCGTCGACCTTGTACTGCGGCTCGCCGTTTTTGAAGTACAGGACGAATCCGTCGCCTCCTGCGATTCCGAAGTCCGCTTCTCTGGCTTCTCCGGGACCGTTTACTGCGCATCCCATTACCGCGACCTTGATCCGTTTCCCGTGCGTGTCGATCGACGACACTGCCGCCTTGTACGCTTTTTCGATGCCGATGAGGTCTATCTTCGTTCTTCCGCAGGTCGGGCAGGAGACGATTTCGATTCCTCCGTCGGTCAGTCCGAGCAGGGAAAGAAGCTCACGTCCGGCGCGGATCTCTTCCGTCGGATCGGCGGTCAGCGAAACGCGGATCGTGTCGCCTATCCCGTCGAGCAGGAGTGCGCCGATACCGGCTGAATTTTTGATAAGTCCCGAATAGTCGTCACCGGCTTCCGTCACGCCGAGGTGGAGCGGGTAGTCGGTATCTTTTGCGACGAGCCGCGCCGCGCGCACCATTTCGTGAACGGACGACGATTTTATCGAGATGACTATATCCGAAAATCCGCAGTCTTCGAGTGCGCCTGCTTCTTCGAGCGCGGATTCTGCGAGTGCTTCGGCAGTCGGTGCGCCGTATTTATGTAACAACTGCTTATCAAGCGAGCCGCCGTTTACGCCTATCCTTATCGGAACGCCCGACAGTCGGCAGGCGTCTGCGACTTCTTTGACTTTCCACCGCTCTCCTATGTTGCCGGGGTTTATGCGGATCTTGTCCGCGCCTGCTTTAAGGGAAGCAAGCGCGATCTTGTAGTCGAAATGTATGTCGGCAACGAGTGGACAGCGTACTCCGGCTTTTTTTGCGACGGAAAACGCCTCCGCACATTCTTCATCGGGTACGGCAAGCCGCACGATGTCCGCGCCAGTCGATTCAAGGGATTTAATCTGCGCGACAGTGCCGTCAAAGTCGTGGGCAGGACGGTTCGTCATCGACTGTACCGTTATCCGTTCCCCTCCTCCGATATACAGACCGCCGACCTTTACACGCCGCGTCTGCCGTCTTGTGATTTCAGCCATTTTTATACCTCAGAACAGTTTTACAATATCTTTTATCATAATAAGTGCGCTCAGTATCATGAGCAGTACAAAGCCTGCAAAGTGGATGTACCCCTCGACTTCCTTTTTCACGGGTTTGCGGAAAATCAGCTCAATGAACTGGAAAAGAAGCCGTCCGCCGTCGAGTGCCGGAAGCGGAAGCAGGTTGAATACGCCGAGATTCATCGAGATGACGACAGCGAGATAGCATAAGTCGCCGACTCCCGATTTAGCCGCCTCGCCGAGTGCTTCCGTGACTCCTACGGGACCGGACACCGCGTCGATGCCGTACCGTCCCGTGATGAGGTCGATGAGCGACTCCCATATCATTTTTATCGTTGAGGTCGAGCGGAAGAATGCGTGCTTCAGGACTGTGAGGACGGTGCGCCGCTCAGCGTAAACGCGGAAGTCGATAGTGCCGAACACGACTCCCTCTTCTTCCTCAGTCGGGAAGAGCACGTTCTCAATGACGACTTTTTCGCCGTCGCGCTGTACCGTGATGTCGATAGGCTCTATCCCCTTACGCATGATCTCGTAGATCATTTCGTTTCCGATGTGTACCGGAGTGCCGTCGATCGCCGTGATTTTGTCGTCGAGCCGCAGTCCCGCGCTTTCGGCATAGCACACGCCGTTTTCGTTGTACGAGAACTCAGCTACCGTTGCCGACGGAAGCGGATCCTTTGTCGCCGCGACGAGTATGAACATCACAAGCACGCCGACAAACAGATTCATGAACGCACCTGCGGCGGTTATGATTATCCTCTGCCAGACGGGTTTCTTGTAGAATGCGTTGTCGTCGTCGGAGGTTTCGTCCTCTCCCTCCATGGCGACAAAGCCGCCGATAGGGAACAGGCGGAGCGAGTACGCGATCCCCGTCTTTTTTGACTTTTTCGTGACGAGCTTCGGACCCATGCCTATCGCAAATTCCTTTATCGTAACGCCGAATTTGCGCGCCGCCAGATAATGCCCGAATTCGTGAATGAAAATGAGAAAGCCGAAGATCAGTATTCCGATTATGACGGCTTCTATTGTAAGTCCCATTGTGTCTCCTTATGATTTCAGCCGATGATTTCTCTTGCGATTCTCCGTGCGTCTTCTACTGCGTCGGCGACGGATTTTTCCGTGACTTCACGGGACACCGACACGCGCCCGAGGGTTTTTATGACGTAATCGGCGATCTCCGAGAACCGTATTTTCCCCGAAAGGAACGCGCTTACCGCCTCTTCGTCCGCCGCAATGAGGGACGACGGCATCGTGCCTCCCGTTCTTATCGCAGAACGTGCCGCGTCGAGCAGGGGAAACGCGATATTGTCGGGTTTGTCAAATGTCAGTGAGCCGATTTCGGCAAGCGACAGCCCTTTGCCGCTCACTTTGTACGAATGAGGCGCTGTGGCGGCGTAGCGTATGCAGTCGCGCATATCGGGACGACCGAGCTGTGCGAGCATAGTGTTATCATTATATTCCACAAGCGAATGGATTATACTCTGCCGGTGTACGACAACGTCGACTCTGTCCTCCGGCACGCCGAAAAGACGCACGGCTTCGATTATTTCAAAGCCCTTGTTCATCAGCGTTGCGGAGTCGACCGTGATTTTCTTACCCATTTTCCACGTCGGGTGGTTGAGCGTTTCGGCGAGTGTGACGGACTTTAATTCCTCTGCCGTTTTGCCAAAGAACGGACCGCCTGACGCTGTGAGAACGATTTTTCTCACGTCTTCGGGCGAGTGTCCCTCAAGACAGCGGTAAATCGCGCTGTGTTCGCTGTCGACGGGGATGAGCGAACCGCCGGACTTTTTCATTTCGTCGAAAATAACGTCGCCTAGCGCGATTATTGCCTCTTTGTTCGCCATTCCGACGCGCTTTCCCGAACGTGCCGCCGCAAGTGCGTGTGGGATTCCGGCAAGTCCGCCGACCGAATGGAAGATCACGTCCGCGTCTGTCGATTCTATGGCGGAGCAAAGCTCGTCCGTTCGGCAGATGACTTCGGGACAGTCAGCACCGAGCAGTTCTTTCAGCTTTTTTGCGCTGTCCTCGCCTGTGACGGAGACGACGGACGGGTGAAATTCGCGTACCTGCTCCGCGAGCAGTGTGACGTTGTTTCCTCCGGCGAGAAGACGCACGTCAAGTCCCGTTTCGCGGACGACGTCGAGCGTCTGCGTGCCGACGGAGCCTGTAGAGCCGAGAACGATGCAGGAGTGCGCTTTGAAGTTTTTATCGGGATGTAAGTTTACCATAGTGATTCCTTAAATCAGCAGTCCGCCGAGCGGCGGTATCTGAGAGATGATGTAGATTATCGGAGCCGTCAGCAGAACGCTGTCGAAGCGATCCATTACTCCGCCGTGTCCCGGGAAGAGCCAGCCGTAGTCCTTTACACCGAAGCGGCGCTTGATGACGGACGCGGACAGGTCGCCGATCTGAGAAATGACCGAGACGACTGCGCCTGAGACGGCTAATACTATATAGTTCGGCGTGAGCGAGGTATCAAAGAACGTTTTCACGAGGAATGCGTACAGCACGAATCCGGCGGACGCAAAGACGATTCCGCCGACTGAGCCTTCGACTGTCTTTTTAGGCGAGACTTCGGGGATGAGCTTGTGTTTTCCGAGAAGCCGCCCGACGAGGTACGCGAAAATATCGCTGAGCCACGGTCCGATAAAGACGAGCAGCCAGAGGAACTGTCCTTCGCCTCTTAGAAGAACAATCGACGCGAACGCGAGAGCGATATAGAAAATTCCCGTGAACGCGGATGCGGAGAGGGTGTAGTCGAGCTTGCCGCGCGAGAAGACCGTCACGGCAAAGATCACGACGAGGAATACTACCGCAGACGCGAAGAGGATGTCTTTCGCCGCTGTGCCGCAGAAGTACGGTACAAACGGTGCGGCTGCCGCGAAAATGTACGACGGTACGGACACAGCCGCGTTTTTCCCGAGTCCGACGCACGCGAGCATTTCATACGCCGCGACTACGGACAGGACTGCCATGACGATAGGGAAAGCGACAGTACCCGAGAATATCACGACGGGGATGAAGACAGCCGCAAGAACGACGGCTGTAATGGTTCTTTTTAACATAACGACCTCTGATTATTATTTCAAAATTTACTTTATTTTCAATTATTCCGCGGTTTTGCACGAACCTCACGGCTACGCACGAAATGTCATTTTCCACCGTAGAGCGGGGGGTTCCCCCTCCCGCGGAATCCGCGCAAACCTCATGGCTTCAAACCAAACGAGGGTCTGAAATCTGCCTCCCTTGTGTAAAGGGAGGTGGCACGGCTTGCCGTGACGGAAGGATTGTTGTAAGGAAGAAAACGTCGGGGACGTTTTCAATTTATTCTTTTCCACTGCGCGTGGGGCGGACAAGAGCGTACCGCGACGCTCTTGTCAATCACCGCGCTTAGGGGGAAGGACTTCGTCAATTCCCCCTAAGGACCCCTTTGTTACAAAACAACTGCAAGACTTTCGTTCACTTTGTCTACTTCTTACTCTGCGCTTCCGAATCTTCTTGTCCGGCGTGCGAAGTCTCTTACCGCGTCGTCGACGTCTTCGGGGGTGAAATCGGGCCACATCTTCGGGGAATAGTAAAACTCGGCGTACGCGCACTGCCACAGGAGAAAGTTCGAGATCCGCTGTTCGTTACCGGTACGGACGATCAGATCGGGATCGGGGCATCCTGCGGTGTAGAGGCGAGCCGAAATATCGTCTTCGGTCACGTCTGTCTTGCCGTCTTTGATCAGCTCTTGTACCGCGTGGACGATCTCCGCCCGTCCGCCGTAGTTGAACGCGATATTGAGCCTTATTTTTCTGCCGCGAGTGCGGTCTTCGAGCCATTTTGTGCGCTCGCCTATCTTTTTGCCGAGGGCGGCAGGGTCGCCGATGAAGCGGAATTCGATGTCCTTTTCTTCGTCGGCTTCTTCTATGTATTTGAAAAGCAGATTAAAAATTGCCTCGACCTCGCGCGCGGGGCGTTTGATGTTCTCGGTCGAGAACGCGTAGACCGTTCCGCACTGTATGCCGATCTTTCGGCAGTATTTCACTACAGTGCGGAACGATTCCGCTCCGACTTTATGACCGAATTCTCTCGGCTGACCTTTTGCTTTTGCCCAGCGTCCGTTTCCGTCCATGATGAACGCGATGTGCCTGAGTCCGCTTTTTTCAACGAGAGTCGGAATGGGAAGAGTGTCGATTAAATCCATATAAGTACCTCGCGTGAATATCTTTAATGATAATATGCAAATATGCGCCCGGCTGAAAAACCGAGCGCAGCGGAACACTTAACTTCAAACAACATTAAGTTGTTTGATACTTATATTGCCATGATTTCCTTGTTCTTTGCTTCAGTGATCGTGTCGACTTCCTTGATGAACTTGTCGGTGAGATCCTGCATAGCCTTGTCGGACGCTTTCTGTTCGTCCTCGGTCATTTCGCTGTTCTTCTTCATGGCTTTGGACTTGTCATTTGCGTCGCGGCGGATGTTGCGGATAGCGACTTTTGTCTCTTCACTCATCTTTGCGATGTTTTTCGTGATCTCTTTACGTCTTTCCTCTGTGAGCTGAGGGAATGCGAGACGGAGGAGCTTGCCGTCGTTCATCGGTGTTATGCCGACATCGGATGCGAGGATAGCTTTTTCGATTTGCTTCAGTGTGGAAGCGTCCCATGGCATGATAACGACTGTCTTCGGGTCGGCGACCTTTACTTCAGCCATCTGCATAATGGATGTCGGTACTCCGTAGTAGTCGACTGTGACTTTTGAGAACACTGCAGTGCTTGCTCTTCCAGCGCGGATGACGGAAAGATTGTCCTTGTAGACTTCGATGGTCTTCTGCATTTTTGCTTCAAATTCTTTGGTGTCGAGTTTCATTTTCGCTTCTCCTTTTTATTTATTCAAAATCAATAAAGTTCGGATTTTACGTTTCCGTCGGAGGTGACGAGCGTGCCTATCTCGTCTCCCATGACGGCGCGGACGATGTTTTCGGGATTTTCAAGCGCGAAGACGTACATATCCACTCCCTGATCCTTTGCAATAGCGGAAGCGGATGCGTCGGTCGCGCGGAGATTTTTTGCGAGGCACTCGTCGTAGGATACGACTTTGTATCTCTTTGAGTCAGAGCATTTTCTCGGATCGGCGGTGTATATTCCGTCGATGTTCTTCGCCATAAGAATTACGTCTGCACCGATCTCACCGCCGCGGACAACTGCCGCCGTATCTGTTGTGATGAACGGTGTGCCGAGTCCGCCGCCGAGGATGACGACCTTGCCTTTCGAGAGATAGCGGCGCGCCTTGCGGAAGTCGTACGGTTCTGCAAATCCCTGCATCGGGATCGACGACATGAGAGACACCGTGCAGCCTGCCGATTCAAGCGCGTCTTCAAGTCTCATCGAGTTTATCATCGTACCGAGCATACCCATTTGATCGGCTCTTGCGCGGTTCAGTCCTTTTCCGTAAGCACCGCGCCAGATGTTGCCGGCTCCTATTACTATAGCGACTTCTACTCCGTCGTCGGTCAGACGCTTTACGATAGACGCGATCTCGGCTATCATACCGGCGTCAAATATTTCACCTGTTTCTTTGTTTGAAATAGCTTCTCCGGAGAGCTTGAGGAGCACTCTTTTGAATCTTGCTTTACTGTTCATGGCATTATCGCCCCCGTTATTTGTTAATTCAATATATTCTACTATATTTTATATGATTTGTAAAGGGAAAAACGGAAAAAAGTGAGCGGAAAACGAAAGCGGCGAATAAGCGGAGGCGGAGACGCATATATCTGTTCTGTAATCTATCTTTCGGGGAGAGTATAATATGTTTGTTTGTACAGTACGGGCGAATACGCTAAAGTTTTTCGGGGTGATCGCGGTGTCGGTGGCGATACTTTGCGCGATCGTGCTTGCGGTGCCGGAGTACCGTCCGGTTTCGACAAAAGCTGTGGCGGCGCAGGCGGAGAAATACACCTACGACAAGGTGAAGACTGCGGCTGACGCGGTGGATTTTCTCGCGCAGTTCGGCTGGGAGGTCGAAGAGAATCCGCTTGAGGAAGTGACGATAAACATACCTGCCGAGTTTGACAAGGTGATGAACGCTTACAACGAGTTACAGCGGAGTCAGGGGCTTGATCTCACGAAATACAGAGGACGCGACGTGACTCGCTACACGTTCCGAGTGACGAATTACGACGGGTATAAAGGCACGGTCATGGCGAACGTGATAACGTATAAGGGAAAAGTGATCGGAGGAGATCTCTGCTCGTCGGACGTGACGGGGTTCATATCAGGGTTTGAGGGGAAAAAGGCGTGAGCACTACTCATCTTTGCATGGCACCACACCTCTTTATAGCGTAGGGCGGGGGGGTTACTCCCGCCGCCGAATTTGTACTAACCTAACATCGGCAAAAGGAAGAAAACACTTCGTGTTTTCAATTTGTTATATTGCCACTGCGCGTGGGGCGCACAAACCGAGTTCACGGAGTGAAATCGGTAGTGCAGCCGTCCGCCCGCTTGTAAACAAGCAGGACAAATCCGATGCCAAACGTTAGGTTTGGACAAATGTCCGCCTGTCCGCCCGTTCGTAAACGAACCGCTTGTAAACAAGCAGGACAAAAACACCGCCCAACGTACGGTTTGGAATAAATTCCCGTTTGTAAGCGAATAATCGTACAAGCGAACATGACAAAAGAAGAATATGAAACCACTTCGTGTTTCCCTTTTCTTTTCCAAAAGAAAAAATCAGTCCGCATGGTCACCCACACGGACTGATTTTTCTGTTTTTTACCACTGAATGTCAACGGACTTGCCGGTCTTTGCGGATTCGTAAACTGCGTCGAGTATCTTCATGAGAACGACGCCGTCGTCAGCCGTTGCCTTGCACTTTTCTGCCTTGCCCTCAGCGCAGTCGCAGAAATGCTTGATCTCGCGGTCGAAGTCTCTCTGGAAATCAAAGTACGGAGCATCCGCGAACGTGATGTCTGCGATGGAGTTGTCACATTCGGTGTGAAGCTCGAACGGTGTGAGCGTAAGTCCTGCCTTGTCGCCGAACAGCTCGATGTCACCCGAGCCCTTGCCGCAGTTGAGGTTGAAGCTTGCTTCCACATAGAGAACTGCGCCGTTGTCGAAGCGGATCATAGCCGTTGCAAGGTCTTCAACAGTGAAGATAGGTTCTTCGACCTGTGTCTCGGACTGGTAGCAGTCAGATTTGACGTTGCTTCTCGCACCGATCTTGTCGAATGTTGCGCCGAATACCGTAACGGGCTTCGGGCATCCCATGAGGTATCTCGTGAGGTCTATCACGTGTACACCGAGGTCGATCAGCGGGCCGCCGCCGGAACGGGACTTGTCACCGAACCAGCCGCCCGGGAATCCGCAGCGACGGAGATAGGATGCCTTTGCGAAGTATGTTTCACCGAGGTAACCCTGATTGATGAGCTGAAGTGCCTTTTCGGCGTCGGAACCGTAACGGCGAACGAAACCTACCATAAGGAGCTTGCCGTTCTTGACTGCTGCTGCCTTCATTTCTTCGGCTTCCTTTGCGTTAAGAGCCATCGGCTTTTCGCAGAGGACGTTGCAACCGGCGTTGAGCGCGGTGATCGTGCATTCCTTGTGTGCGCTGTTCCATACGCATACGGAAACGAGGTCAAGGTTTTCCTTTTTGCACATTTCTTCTGCGCTTGTGTAGTAGTGGGGGATGTCGTATCTCTTTGCAAAATCCGCCGCCTTTTCTTCGACTATATCACAGCAGGCAACCACATTTACTCTGTCGCCGAGTTCCTTGTAGCCGTGGATGTGGCAGTTTGCGATACCGCCGTTACCGATAATACCAACTCTGAGTGCCATAATAAACCTCCGGTTTATGTAATTTGTTTTTGTTTTTACCGTATAATCCAATTATACCGAATCGAGGTGGTTTTGTCAATAGAATAAAACATGACCGCAGCGAAATAATTCTCCGATATTTCGGAAAAAATATGAAAAAGGTGTTGACAAAGGTGCGTGGCATATGATATAATATCGCTGTTGCAGAAGTGGAGATGCTCCTTTCGCAACTGGAACAAATGGCGGAATAGCTCAGTTGGCTAGAGCAACCGGTTCATACCCGGTAGGTCGTGGGTTCAAGTCCAACTTCCGCTACCATAAATGACTTGTCCGTGAGTGTTCGGCCCGATGGTCAAGCGGTTAAGACACCGCCCTTTCACGGCAGTAACGGGGGTTCGATTCCCCCTCGGGTCACTTTACCCGAACGGACAGGTCATTTTCGGCCCGATGGTCAAGAGGCTAAGACACCGCCCTTTCACGGCAGTAACGGGAGTTCGATTCTCCCTCGGGTCAGAAGCAAAAAAG
Source organism: Eubacteriales bacterium (assembly GCA_045643285.1). Lineage (GTDB taxonomy): Bacteria > Bacillota > Clostridia > Oscillospirales > CAG-272 > UMGS1696. The sequence goes on along the minus strand of JAZUKN010000039.1, from coordinate 24,758 downwards.
AACTGTAACTCTGTTACGGTTCTTTTTTTGTGATGTGTTCCACTTCGTGAAACGTGAAGCGCACTTCGTGTGTGAAGTTCGTCTTTAGCGAGTTAAGAGCCTGCGGGCGTGTGCGGAACACATCACACCATTTCGGCGAAGCCGAAACTTCACTGTGCCTTTAGGCACAACTTCATTCTTTTCTGCCACCCAAAAATTTTTTCACTTTTTTCATAAAACCTATTGCAATTTTTGGCAAACTGTTGTAAACTAAATATACAAAACAAACTGAATAATGTTTATGACAGGTGTCAACTCGCCTCTTAACGGTATTGTCATACACAATATTGCCTGGATATTGTTCTTGAGTCTTGATCAGGCAAAATGTGTATTTATACACCTGTTATGCAAGGTTTGTTTGTCGACGGTCGGAGTTCACGCTTTTATGCGTCCGCTTCTGCCGGCGGATTATCTATAATTCTTTTTTTCAGGAGGAAAAACCATGAAAAAAGCACTGTCCCTTGTTCTCGCGGTCGTTATGATCGCAATGATGTTCCTGCTTTCCGGCTGTGCCAGATACCACGGCACGATGAAATTCAACGCAGACGGAACTCTTGACTCAACACTGCTCCTCGCCATGCACAAGGAATCGGCTACCGATCCCACGACGGGCGAGACATACACCCTTTTCGATGAAGAAAGCATAAAAGCATACGAAGAGCTCGGCTTCACCTTTGAAGAATACAGCGAAGACGGGTTTGAAGGCTACATTCTTCACCTGACAGAGGACATCGACGAAAAAGTGGAAGGTTTGTCGGGCGCTGATGCGTTGGCGTCTATCGCTGAAACTCCCATATTCTATGTTGAAAAAGACAAAGTCATTATGCATCTCCCTGCTCCGGAAAGATCTGAGGAAGAAATGGAAGCAGGCCGTGAAATGTTCGAATCCGTAGGCGGATATGATATGATCACGATTGAGTTCCCGTTCGCTCCGCTTGAAACCAATGCATCATCTGTTTCGGAGGACGGCAAGGCTCTGACGTGGGATCTCTTTAAGGATTCCGGTAACTTATATGCCATTTACTCCCTTGAGGAATTCACAAAAGCCGGCATGACCACTGAGTATATGTCAGTCAACCCGTTCGAGGACGTCGAATACGAAGACTACTACCACGACGCAGTTATGTGGGCGCTTGACAACGGCATCACCACAGGCACGAGTGAAACAAGATTCTCTCCCGACTCCACCTGCACGCGCGGTCAGGTCGTAACGTTCCTTTGGCGTGCTTTCGGCGAACCGGAACCGAACATTATGTTCAATCCGTTCACTGACGTCAAGGAAAGTGACTACTATTACAAAGCTGTGCTGTGGGCTGTCGAAAACGGTATTACCGCCGGCACGAGCGATACTACGTTCTCGCCGGATTCCACCTGCACGAACGGACATATTCTCACGTTCATCTGGCGTGCATACGGCAAACCTTTCGTATTCGTTGAAACAGAAGAAAAACAGTGGTACACCGATGCCGTCAACTGGGCTGAATTCAGCGGACTTCTCGACGATCTCCCGACAGAAGAGCTTGATCCCATGGCAAACTGCCCGAGAGCAGACGTCGTGACCGTTCTCTACCGTTCGCTCGGCTATACTGCAAACGATTTGTACAGTAATTTCACCGATATGTTCACCGGTTCGTACGGACTTGAGGAAGAATACGGTGATTACGAAGACTACGTTGACTTTAAGGATTACAGCGATTTCGGCTACTTTGAGGATCTCGGCGACATAGAGTACTGATACAGACAGAACAAGACAACAACAACCCCGACAGATTATTCTGTCGGGGTTGTTGTATTATTGGGTTCCCTCAGACAAGCCGCCTCTTCTTCGCCACGACCGCTCCGTCGAATTTGATGTAGCTGTACGATTCATAATCGAGTCCGACTGCGATCTCATGCCCGTCGACGACTGCGCTCAGCTCATGTGTCACTTCGACGAGTGCTTTCATGCTGTCGTAAACGTACCCGTTCACAACAAGCTCGTTCACTGTTTTCGTCCGGCGGTACACTATTTCGTAATCCTTGACCTTTGAAGACAGCAGGATCTTTGTTTTGCTCTCCGTCTTCGGGGTGCGGATCACAGGTGTATCTGTGCCGTTGATCATTTTTTCATTCTTCTTTTTCTGCCTCTCGCGTTCTTTATTCAAAGAAGAATTATAGATCAGCCCCACTGCGAGCAGAAAAACGGACAACGTAATAAACATTATCCCGATGAATCTTCTCTCGCCCACGCGGTCGTATACTTCGCTTTCCGCTTTATCAAATCCCAATAGTTCTCCGTCACCCGTTTTGATCTCGAGGATATATCCGTTTCTGGGATTTACTCGGATCTCAAGAGGCTCTCCTGCCTCAAGTGCGTTTATCACGCCTGCAAATTCCTCTGCTCCGTCACGGACATAAACATTGCCGTCAGTGCCGTCGGAGAAACGCATTTTTCCCTCAAAAGAGCGGCTTTGTTCTGCTTCAAAGTTCACATAGTTTACAGTACGGGCCTCGGTTTTATCGTATGTAATATGTAAGCACGGCAGAATGAAGACGAAAACGCCTGCAAAAATTCCGACCAGCGCCAGAAAGATCACAGCGGCTCGGCTTCCGGCAATTTTGCTGTAAAAGTCCTGCGGACGGTCCGCAATATTCAGTTTTAATACTCCGGGTTCGATTTTTTTCATTTTTCTTCCTCCCACAGCTCCGGTTTGAGCTTCACCGAATCCGCTTCGGTGATCGTGCGGATGACTCTTGCAGGAACTCCTGCCGCGAATGAGTGCGGCGGAATATCGCGTGTGACGACACTGCCTGCACCGATGACCGAGCCTTCTCCGATCGTTGCACCTCCGCAGACCGTCACGCCTGCCGCGAGCCAGCAATTTGAGCCTATCGTGATCGGCTTGCTGTATTCGAGATTGCTCGTCTGCCCGTCTTCCCGCACGAAAGGATTGCGCTCCTCGTACATCAGCGGATGAATGGCGCACGCGAGCGTCACGTTCGGTCCGATAAAGACGTTTTCGCCTATTTTCACGGGTGCGCCGTCGACAACAACAAGGTTGAAGTTGGCGTATGAGCCTTTGCCGAACGAAGTCATACAGCCGTAGTCGAACTGTATCGGACCTTGCAGGTACACGCCGTTATTTTCGGGGATAAGCTCGTTGATTATCTCCGCGCGTCGAGGGTCGTTCTCGTCGAGGGAGTTATATTCGCGGCACAGTTCGTGTGCTTTGTGGCGCAAATCGGGCATATCCTCGGTGAAAGGGTCGTACATCATGCCGTGGGTGAGTTTTTCTTTTTCAGTCATATTGTTTTTCCTCCCGGGGGTAGTTTGATTTGTCCAAACTTAACGTTTGGGTTCGTTTTTTCCACTGCGCGTGGGGCGCACAAAGAGTCCGCGAAAGTGACTCACCGAGATGCGGAGCATCTCGTCGAGTTCACGGAGTGAACTCGGTTGTGTAGCCCCACGCGTAGTGGAAAAAATTATTTGAAAACACGAAGTGTTTTCTACATTGCTTCTATGTGAGATTTGTGCAAAACAGCAGCAGGAGGGGAAACCCCTCCCCTACAGATAAAGAATGATATATCGTGCGAGGTGGCGAGATTCCCCAAAAGGGTGCGAACCCTTACGCTTCAGTTTTTCTCTATTATCTCCGCCATTTCGCCGATCGTCTCCGCGATCCACTTCGCGCCGGCGGCTTCAAGCTCGTCCCGTGAGCCGTAGCCCCACAGAACGCCGAGCGTCGGTATGTTCTGCGCCTGTCCGCCCTCAACGTCGTGCTTTCTGTCGCCTATCATGATCGTTTCATTTCTGTCCGCGCCCATTCTCTCCAGCGCATCGGATATAACGTCCGATTTCGACACACGTTTCTCGTCCATGGACGCACCTGTCACGCAGTCGAAATACTTCCTCAGATCAAAATGTACGAGTATCTTCTCCGCAAACTCCTCCGGCTTCGACGTTGCAGTGCCGATGACGTAGCCGGCTTTTTTCAGCCTGTCAAGCGCGTCCGCGATCCCCGGGTACGGTTCGTTCTCGAAGATGCCCTTTGTCGAGAAGTATTCGCGGTACTCCTCCAGCGCGACTTTCGCCTCTTCGTCGGTCATTCCGAACACTTCCTTAAACGACGGAATGAGCGGCGGACCGATGAAAAAGTACAGCTTTTCACGCGGCGGCACCTCGCGCCCCTCTTTTCTGAGCATATACATTATGCTGTTTGTGATGCCGAGCACCGGATCGGTCAGCGTTCCGTCAAGATCGAACAACAGATATTTTGCCATTTCGTACTCCTGTTTTTTAATGAATTACTACCGAAATAAGATATAAAAGCGCAAGGTGCGCCGGATAGAAGATGTAGAAGAAATATTTCAGTCGGTATTTGCCGCGACTTCCGTTGTACAGCAAGAGAAGCGGTACTGCGGCGAGAGCGCACGCCTGCTTTATGAAGTCCGCGGCAACGAATGTCCCCGAAAGAAACGCATATTCGAGTGCTACTGCCGCAAGTCCGACGGAGAACAGCGCGAGCCGTACCGGTTTATTGTCGGTGACCGAGCAGATCACCGGAAGCATTATCCCCGAAAATCCGTAGTCGACCGTGATGTTTGCCGAAACGAAGTACGCCGCGCCGACTGAGACGACGCACAGAAGCGCCGCGAGGACTTGTCCGACAGTGCGCCCTGCTTTGTCGAGTACGACTTCGTCACTTTTGGCGACTGTACGCTTAAAGAGCGAAAAACACGCCATTATCGCTATCGAGAACGAGAACGTCAGCAAAATCCCGATATAAAGCTCGTCTTCGGCGACGGTATAGACGATCTGGCACAGCACGCCGAGTAAAAATACCCGTAAGAAATATTTCACTCTGTCGTGCGTGTGGCGGTAACCCTCCGAGATGAAGAACGCATAGATCGGAAAAGCGAGCCGCCCGATATATCGCAGTATCTCGGCGCGCGGAAAGAGCATCAGTCCAGTGTGGTCGACTGCCATAGAAACAGCCGCTATCAGCTTGAGTATCAACGCAGACACCGCTTTTTCCTCCAGTCACCTTTTTTCTAAATTATACTATAGTGGCGGAGAAAAAGCAAGACGAAAAAGCTATCCGGTGCAGAGGGAATATACAGTCAATATGCACACGAACAGCAAAAGTCCGAGGTTCGGCACGACGCGGAGCTCGCACCACAACACCGCCGACCAAAGCGCGAGCAGGGACAGCGTGAACACGGCTTTCGTTACTTTTTCGGCGGTGTCGGGAAGAAAGAACGCCGACAGGACAGTTCTGATTATCGCGCCGCCGTCGGTCACGGGAAGCGGATACAGGTTTACCGCCGCAAGGATGAGCGATATTCCCGCAAAAGTGTAGTATCTTTCGCCGAGCAGTACCGCAACAACTGCACTTGCCACGCCGAACACCGCGCCGCCCGAATGGATGAGTGCTTCTTTCAAATATCCGACGTGCGAGAAGTCGAACTGCATCGACAGCCCCACCCCTTTCCACCCCAGCGAAACGAGCGGAACACCGCAGAGCCGCGCCGCCGTGATATGCCCGATTTCGTGGAGCAGAACTGCGAGAACGAGCGGAAAAAGAATCATTTCAGCCCGTTTATTATGTCGGCGAGCGCATTGCCGATCAGCTCAAATATCGAGTTTTCTTCTTCCGTGCTTGCAGGGATCTCGTTTTCCGTGCTCATCACGGCGACGGCGTCACGGGTGTCCGATTCAAGCGTATCTTTTTTTGTGCCGAGCGGAATCACGAGCGACGCGCATATTGCGACAACGCCGAGCGCGAACAGTCCGCCGTACAGCGAGCCGCGCCTGAATTCTGATTTTTCTTCGTTTTTGTCGGATTTACGACTCACGCCGGATGAATAAACGTTCTTTTTCATACCTTTCTCCTTAAATAGATGGACTGCGATTGATTTTTCCGCCTAACGGGGTTATAATTACAGTATATTACACGATCGGAGAAAAATATGACTGAAAGAGAGCTTATTCCGTCGATGTGCGAAGCCGCGTACCGCGCATCGCTGAAAATTTCGGAGATCTACCGCGGAGAATACAAAGTCGATTATAAATCGGACGAATCGCCGGTGACTTCGGCTGACCTTGCATCGGAGAAAATAATACTTCCGCTTCTCAGAGAGGCGTATCCGGCATCATCCGTTCTTTCGGAGGAAAGCGAAGACAACACAGAGAGACTGACGAACGAAAACGGCGTGTTCATTGTCGATCCGCTCGACGGAACGGTGGAGTTTGTTAACCGCACGGGAGAGTTTGCCGTGTCTATCGGTTTTTCGCGCGGCCACCGCGTTACGGCAGGAGTCATCGCCATACCCGAAAAGGAGCTTCTATACTACGCCGCAGAGGGACTTGGTGCGTATAAGCTCACGTTCGGTGAATACAGACGCGGTTTTTCTTTCGGAGAGGGAGAAAGAATACACGTCTCCGACAGATCGGACGGGGTAGTGCTTGCAGTCAGCCGCTCCTACAAAACGGCGGAGAGCGACGCGCTGATAAACAAAAATCGAGCGAAAATTGTAGAAATCCTAACCGTCGGGAGCTGTTTCAAGGGCTGTCTTATCGCCGAGGGGCGCGCGGACGTACACTACCGCTTCGGCGCGAAGACGAAAGAATGGGACACAGCCGCCATGCAGTGCATCGTTACCGAAGCCGGCGGTATATTCACCGATATTGACGGGCGGGAGATCACGGCAAATCGCGCGGACTTTGTGAACAGGCGCGGATTCATCATACTTAACAGGCGTGAAAGTGCGCTTGATGTATGAGTTTTTCATTTGGTTAACTTGACTTAACCAAATGAATATGATATAATATGTCGCAGATTTAATAAATCATTTCATTCGGAGGACAACATGAAAAAGATCACGGCACTCTTACTCGCACTCGTTTTGCTCGTTTCTCTCGTCTCCTGCGGAAAAATTGCCGAAGTGGCAGAAAAAATCGGCGAAGAGATCAAAGAATCGTCGGACGGCGAAACCGCGACCAAAAAATTCTCGCCCGGCACAGTCGACGGCAACACCTACAAGAGCGAATATCTCGGCATCGGCGTAACACTCGACGAAAACTGGGTATTCGCAACTGAAGACGAAATCCGCCAGCTCAACGAACAAGTTATTTCATCTCTCGGAGATATTTTCGGCGACGACTACGAAAAGGCTCTTGAACAGGCGCCGTACGCGACCGAAATGTACGCCATGAACAATACCGACTACGGTGTTATTGAAATAAACATCGAAAACGACGGATTCAAGGGACTCACGATGTCCGTTGAAGACTATATGGATATTGCCGATGAACAGCTCAAGGAAGCATACGACGGACTCGGAGTCGAAAACCTCGTTATCGTGAGAGAATCGTTTGAGTTTGCAGGAAAGACTCAAATGGCATTCCACATGAACGGTGACTACATGGGACTCTCACTTGAATCTATCAGCGTTATCATAAAGAACGGTCCGCGCTTTGCGACAGTCGCAATCACGTCTTACACAGACTCGGCAGAGGAGGTCGCCGCGCAGTTCTTCGCTGTCGAATAACGGTTTTTTCTTCATTATCCCGATCGGAAAAGGTCGGGATTTTTGATTTTTATGTGAAAAAAACGGCATTCGGTTGAAAAAACGTGAAGATTATTGTATAATTGGTATATTATTATAAAGAAAAAGAGAAAGCAGGACTGATAAATGGGACCGGGCAGCAAAATGTTGCAGAGAGAAAGAATGATCGAGAAAATGAAGGAGCCGAAGCCGAAGAATATCCGTGAAGTTCCCGGGTATATCTATCGCGTGGTGACGAAATTTTTCTACCGACTTTTCTATATTTTCGGACTCGTATGGGAAACAAGTCCGTGGATCCTCATATTTCTTATCTTTATGGCGATATGGAACGGCGTTACGCCCGTTATCGGCTCGATTATCGGCAAGGACGTGATGAATGCACTTGCAGATTCGTACATATCCGTGACGACAGGCGGCGAGAATCAGTTCCGCTCCGTTGTGACATTGCTCGTTCTGATGTTCGCGTTCAATCTGCTGACGGCACTTGTGTCACTGCTCTCGAATATTGTCAACAACATAGCAGGCGAGCTTGTCGTGAATCATATAAACCTCAAGATAATGCGTAAGGCGCGGGAGGTCGACCTCGCGTCCTTTGACGATCCCGATTTCTACGAGAGATTCGAGAACGCAAAGCGTGAAGCCGGCATGAGACCTATCCACATCCTCAACAACAACTTCAACATGATAAGCACTGTTATCAGTATGATCTCTTTCGTTATCGTGCTTGCGGCGGTGTCGAAGTTCATTCCGTTGATCCTCGTCATCCTCAGCCTGCCGACTGCCGTCATTACGTTTACTTACCGTAAGAAAAACTATTTCTACGTCCGCTTCCACTCGAAAGAGAGACGGCAGATGTCGTACTATTCCGACGTTCTGACCGACAAGGACATGATAAAGGAGATCAAGATTTTCGGTCTGTCGGATACCTTTGTCGGAAGATACAAGCGGACGTTTGATCAGTATTTCAAAGGGCTAAAGAAGCTGTTCGTCGGAGAGGGACTGTGGAACGTCGGGCTTCGCGTCCTTGCGACTGCCGCAAACTGCGTGATGTTCGTATATATTGCAAAGGGAGTAGCGGACGGGCGGTACCAGGTCGGCGACTATTCGCTGTATATCGGCGCACTTCAGGCGATAAGTTCGGGAGTAAGCTCGCTCATTTCGACGACGGCGACTATCTACGAAGGCACGCTGTTCATCGACAACCTCATCAGATTCATGAACGAGGAACAGACGATAAAGCCGAGTATTCCGGAGCCTCGTCGCATTACGCATCACGTCGGGCATAAAATTGAGTTCCGTAACGTGTCGTTCGTCTACCCGGGGCACGACAGAAAGGTGCTGAACAACGTCAATCTGACGATAGACGCCGGAGACACCTGTGTGCTTGTCGGTGTGAACGGCGCAGGGAAGACAACGCTCATAAAACTGCTTACCCGTCTGTACGATCCGACCGAGGGAGAAATTCTTCTCGACGGCTACAACATCAAGGAATACGACACGGAAGACCTCTATTCGATGTTCGGCATAATCTTCCAGGACTTCGGGAAGTACGCCGTTTCGGTCAAGGAAAACATAATGTTCGGTCAGATTGGCAAGGAAGCGGACGACGCGAAAGTCGAAGAGGCTGCACAGCAGTCGACGGCGAGCGTGTTCATCGAAAAACTGCCGGGCGGCTACAATACGCCTCTTATGCGCTATTTTGAGGAAACGGGAACGGAGCTGTCAATAGGGCAGTGGCAGAAGCTGTCGATAGCGAGAGCGTTCTATTCGGATTCGGACGTGATCATCCTCGACGAGCCGACAGCCAGCCTTGACGCTATCGCCGAGCAGGATATATACAACCAGTTCGACCGACTCCGCAAAGATAAAACTACGATATTCGTTTCTCACCGTCTGTCGAGCGCAACGGTTGCGAACAAGATCATAGTGATCGAGAACGGCGAAGTCATCGAAACGGGCACGCACTCCGAGCTTATGAAGAACCGCGGCAGGTATTATGAGCTGTTCACGACGCAGGCGAAGAGATACATCACACCGATCGACGGCGTATCGGCTGAGGAATTCATGATGGAGGACAAGGAAGTCAGCGAATTTCTTCGCGGCAAGCCGCCGCGTGACTAAACTTGCGCGCAGCGCAAACTTCACTTTTCTTTAACTTGCACAAAATCCACGGCTGCGCACGATATATCCACCTCTTGTCCGTAGGGCAGGGGTTCACTCCCGCCGCCGGATCTGCACGCACTTTATATAGGCAAAAGGTAGAAAACGTCTGCGACGTTTTCAAAATTATCTTTTTGTCCTGTTCGTTTACGAACGGGCGGACGGCGGACAAGCCGGTATTCGACTTCGTCGAAACCGACGCGACGCTCTTGTGAATCATCCCGCTTAGGTGGAAGGACTTCGTCAATTCACGCCTCCCGACTTCGTAAACGAAGTCGTCGAGATGCTTCGCATCTCGGTTGGAATCCCCTTTGTTACAAAGCGACTGCAAGGCTTTTGTTTGCTCTGCCTAATCATTCATTATTCAATAAACAAAAAAGAGCCTTTTGGCTCTTTTTAGTTTACCGTAACTTCCGTGTAACCGTGCTTTACTGCCGGCAGGAATTTGCCGAATAAATCCGCCGTCTTTATCTTCAGCGACGACGTGTTGATGCACGGATGGCATCCTATGTATTCGTCAGCCATGAGGTCTTTGTCGACAAGCAGACGCACGCGACCGTCTTTATCGTTCATCAGTCCGAGCACGCTGACCGAGCCGGGCGTTATGTCGAGGTATTTTTCCATATCTTCTCCGTCCGCGAACGACAGCCGCGCCACTCCAAGCTCGTGCGACACGTCCTTTGTCTTGAACGGTTTTTCGCCTTTTACAAGAAGCAGATAAAACTCCGTCTTCTGCCTGTTCGAGAGGAACAGATTCTTGCACATTTCGCACCCGAGCGCGCCGTCGATCTCCGCGCACGCTTCCATTGTTTCGGCTGCCGTGTGATCCGCGCGGAGATATTCGATCCCGAGCGAATCGAGCAGATCGTAACAGCGTATTTCCTTGTCGAGCCGTCCGTCGGTGCTTTCGGGACGTCCTGTTTTTATCTCAGTTATCATTTTCTTCTCCGTCGCTGTCGGTGCTTTCGTCACTGTCGAGCAGTATCCTGTTTTCGGCGAGCAGTACCATGCAGTCATCTATTCTGTCTGCGGCGATTGCGGACTGTTCCTCGAACGATTCCGGATCGAGCCGCGCCATTGTGCCGTATTCGTATGCGTCATAGTTCGTTTTGATGTTGTTGTACGGCTTTTTTAACAGGACTTCATCCGAGATGAACGAGCCGCGTGCCATGTGCGTCTGTTCGCAAACGAAGCCGTGCTCTGCTTCAAAAAGATTCTGACCGAACATTACGGCTTTGTCATTCTCGATCCCGAGCAGACAGAGAAGCGTCGGCAAGAGATCGACGTGACCGCCGGCGGTGTCTATCGTCTCGCTCTTTCCCATGCCGGGCATGTGTATGATGCACGGCACATTGAACACGTCAAAGATCGTGTAATCGCGTCCGAGCATGGTTTCAACGCGCGTGGAGATCGCAGGATCGGTGTTCGTGAGGGCGTAGTGGTCGCCGTAGATAACGATGATCGAATTGTCGTACAGACCTGCCGCCTTGAGGTTTTCGATAAACTCACCGAGCGCACCGTCGAAGTAGTTGATCGACTGGATGTAAAGCCCGAACAGTGTGGCTTCGTCGTCCGGCTTCAGTGAAATGTGACGCGCTTTCATCGGCAGTGCGAACGGATAGTGCGACGAGAGCGTGATCATGAACGAATAGAACGGCTCTTCGTAGGTTTTGATTTTTTCGATCGACTGGCGGAAAAATTCGCGGTCGGAGATGCCCATGCCGAAAGGCGAATCCACTTCGTCGATGTTGCTTGTCGCGTCGAAGTCTTCGAGGGAGGTGTAGTCGTCAAATCCCTGGTACGGGTACGCCGCTTCTCTGTTCCAGAAAATGCCGTCGTAGCCGTGGAATGCGTATGCGCCGCTGTAGCCGTTGTCCTTGACAAGGAACGGAAGTCCGTAGTAGTCGTTTGTCGTGAATTTTACGTAAGCGGCCTCGGATTCGGGCGCGAACAGGGAATTGTTCACCGCAAATTCCGCGTCACAGGTGTTCCCTCCGCCGATCTGATAGTAGTAATTCTTGAAATAGAACGAGTCGTTACCGATCAGCGCGTTGAGCGTCGGTGTAAGCTCCTGACCTTCGTATTCCGCACCGATCAGGAAGTTCTGCATCGCTTCGACCTGGATGATGAAAATGTTTCTGCCCTCGGCGAGTCCGTAGTATTCGCTCTCAACGGGAGCAGGAGCCTCGTAGACGGTTTTGTCAACGTCCTTTTCTTCGGGAGGAGCGAAGAAGCATTTGTAAACATCGCTGAAATGGTAGTAATACAGCTCGTTTTCGTAGTATTCCGGTCGGAAGTCGCGGACGAGGAAATTGAATGCGACAAATAATCCTGCGAGCGCGACAAGAGCGGCTGAGACGACGAATCTGTTCACGCGCGGACGGGATACGGCTTCTGCGGCTGTCGGGTTCTTCTTTTTGATAAGGCTGCGGTCGATGAGCCAGATGAGCCAAAGCGGAAGGTCGATGAGATTGAGAACGTGACGGAACTTGATCAGATCCGCAATAGCATCAACAACGTCACCAAGCTGCCACGCCATGCCTGCCTGGACAGCAGACGGTAGCTTTGAAACGTAGGCGTAGTACACGCCGTCTATTCCCATGACGACGGACGAGACGAAGTACAGCACTGTCAGAACGACACGCGCCGCTTTGTGTGAAATAAGGCAGACGAGCGAGTAGAGGACCATGAGAAAAGCGAGAGAGGCAAGCGTGAAGCAAAGCTCAAATCCACCGAGGTGAAGCTGTGAGTAGAAGACGTAAAATTTTACGCCGAACGCCACAAGCATAAGAGACGTGAATATTATATCGCCGAGAGACAGCGAACGTTTTTTTGCTTTTTTATCATCCATTTGAAGAAAACCTCCGACGGCGGACGCAAACTCCACCAAATACTATTATACAACAAAAAAACGTCGAAAAACAGAAAAAATAGTAAATTTTCTCTGAATAGGTGCGAGTTTTTTGAAAAACCTTGCGGCTGCGCGTGAACTGCGCCTCTTCTTTTGCACCGTAGGTGGATTATCCTCCATGCTTGACAATACTCCGTTATTGTCCTATAATAAAATCATAAACTATATTTGAGGAGCAAAAAATGAAAGCATCAACCGTAAACAAATATAACTTTATAGGATTTGTTATCTTTTTTGCAATCGTTCTGCTGTTCGGGATCGTCTTTATGTTCTTCGCGGTCAAACTCAATCTGCAGAAAATCCCCGAAAATTTCATTGAAACCGAAGCAACGATCACGAAGATCGAAGAAGAACTGTTACAACATTACGACGCAGCAGACGCGATAGGTGTCGATGACTATGAGTACACTGTTTTCGTTGAATATTCCTACGGAGACAAGACCTACTCCGATAAAGAATACGGAAAGTATAGCTCTTCCATGAAAGAGGGCGACGCCGTTCTAGTTTATGTGGATCCCGATGCACCCGACGAATTCATGAGCGATCCGTCCGGTCGTTTTGTGTATATTATTATAGGCGCAGTCGCTATACTGATCGGTGCCGGCGGCCTCGGATATTTGATTTATAACAAGAAAAAGGAGAAAGATTAATGGCTACATATCACGCATTCCACTATGGGAAAATGAATCAGAGCTTCAAGCTCGAAGACGAGAACAACAAGTCCCTTTATGAAGCAAATCTCGTGAAATTCAAGCTGTTCTCGGCAAGCGACTTTGAGTTTGTGAACCATGTGACGGTATCGACCTCAGCACACAAGGTCGGCAAGACTGTATCTGTCAGCGAGGGGAGAGCGGGCATCAGTATGTCCACCGCTTCTTACTTCAAGCTCGACGGCAAGAACTGCTTCGATATTCTCGAAGAAAAGGGATATTCTTTCAGACTTCTTGCAAAGCCCGACATTCTTCATCCCGAATTTGCGCTGACCGACGGAAACGGAAACCGTGTCGCCGTATATAAAATGAATGTTGTCGGCGAGAGAGAAGAGGGCGTTTCGGCTATCGGAAACAAGCAGAGCAACACCGTCATCACTACCGACAGCGAAGATCTTGAAACAGTCTTTTTCGGCGCATTCATTCTCGGCAGAGTCGATTTTTCGCTCTATCTTCTGTGATTATACTGCAATAAACAAACGGAGGCTGAACGCGGTTCGACCTCCGTTTTTGTGTTACCGTTGACTTTGTGCGGCGGTGCGGATATAATTTAGTCATAACAGCCCGAAAACAACGATCTTTTTTATAACCAAGTCAGTGCTGTCTTTTTGTCAGGATTCATGGTACACTGGTTATGCGGAAAGGAGGTCACGCGAATGAAATACGAGAACGCAAAAGACGTTCTGCCGGAGGAAGTGTTCAGAGAAGTGCAGAAATACGCATCCGGCAAGCTGCTCTATATCCCGATCGCCGGACAGCGCTGCAAGTGGGGCGCGAGAACCGGCAACCGATACAGAACGGAAGAGCGGAATCGGGAAATCAGACAGCTCTACGGGAACGGGTACACTCACGAAGAGCTTTCGGAGCGATACTACCTTACGCCCGAGAGCATCAAAAACATCATTTATTCAAAGAAAGGGACAAAAATGAATCTTGACGAAATCATGAAGCTGTACAGCGACAACAAACCGCTGTCCACGGAACGCACATTTTTTATGGACGAAATGACGGAGTGGGGAGATTATTACTACCTCGAAGACTATGAGGTCGCTTTCCCCGAGCGCAGAATAAATCTTCATATCCACTGTTATTTCTTCACCACGGAAGCGCGGCTGAAAGAGCAGGACAGGGCGGCTGAGGCATATATCGACGCCGGATGTAACGTCTGCCGCATAATACCTAACCGCATGGGCGATCTTTCCATGACGGTATCTTATGAAGGTCACGACTGCGTTGTTTTTGCAGAGGAATGCCGCGAAAATGCGGTAAAAGCATCACGGGAAGCACCGAGGGGAGCAGACGGCCGTTACATTTACTCTGACGAGCTTCTGACGCTTTTCGGAAAGATAGGCGAAAAGCATCTTGAAGGTAAAGAGCCGAACGCAGACGTACTGTTTGACAGCTTCTCCTGCGGATTCACCTCAAACGAGGACTGGATCGCGGAATACACCGAGGGAGATCTGCCTGAGGCGATAAAAGAAAAGCAGCCTGATCTTATGGGACTGTACGATAAGATCAACACCGAGCTACGCCGCACGCGCGAAAAACTTCGTCCGATGTACGCAAAACTCCCGAAATCCGTTTTTGCATTTGAGGAGCTGTTCACATCAGTGATGATCGACAGGGACGGGCATCTCGTCTCACTTGCTAATCAGACGGACGGCGGAGCTGACGTTTGCATCAATCATTTTCTGTGTGAATCCATGCGGAGAAATGAAATGCTGCCTGACGATTATCCTTGGCTTGCGGTACACGACAGCGAACTCAACCGATTGAGAATAGAGAACGTCATTCATTCGATGCAGGTCATCGGAAAAGAGTACACATGGAACGAAGACGAACTCACCGCACTTCCGCTTGTGTATAAGCTGATGCTGTTCGGCGTAACGTATTATTGGTCGCTGTTCGATTATATGGATGACCACGACAAACTGAAAGAAATACTTGAGTTTATACTGGATCAGATCACGTCAGACGACGAGATCAATTTCAGAGAAATACTGAAGAAGTAAACAACACATCCGACTTTGCCGCGTGACAGGGTCGGATGATTTGTGTTTGTGTATATATCCGTTGACTTTGCGGCTCGGAAGAGCTATAATTATATCGAAAAATCACATCGGAGGCGGGAAAATGTTCAGACCTGTCAGAAGAAAAAGCAAAGAGATCAGCGCAGACGAGACGAAAAAACTGCTGAAAACCGAACGCAGAGGCGTGCTTGCGGTAAACGGCGAGGACGGCTACCCGTACGCCATTCCCGTAAACTACCTCTATTGCGAAGACGAAAACACGATAATATTTCACGGCGCGCGCGTGGGCTACAAGGCGGAAATGATAGAAAAGAACGACAAAGTCTGCTTCACTGTGTACGGAAATGTCACCGTAAAGGACGAAGAATGGGCGCCGTATGTGCAGAGCGCGGTCGTCTTCGGCAGGTGCAGGGCAGTCGACGACTACACACGGACTATCGAGCTTGTGCGAAAATTCGCGGACAAGTATTATCCCGACAAGGATATTATGGAAAACGAGATCGCCGAATCGGGCAAAGCCGTGCGGATGTTCGGGATAGAGATCGAGCATATCAGCGGCAAAGAGATACAGGAAAGGTAAGACTATGCTGATACCCGACTGGTATTGTTACAGAAGAGAATCAACGGAGAATATTCGATGAACAAGTACAGACTTTTTGTATGGATGATAATTCTTGCATCTCTTGCAGGACTCATCAACTCGGTTGCCGTGTTTTGCTACGCCGGAGCTACTGTCTCACACATTACGGGACTGGTGTCGAAATTCTCGATCTCCGTTTCTACGGGAGTGTGGGGAGAGTGTCTCTACCTGGCGGGCATAGTGTCTGCGTTTTTCGTCGGCGCTGTCGCCGCGGGTATCGCAACCGGAGAGAGGGCATTTTATTTACATAAAGTATACGGATTCATCATCATTTTTATTGGTATTCTCGTGCTTGTGCCGGTTTTTGTCGAGTCGGAGTATTGCGTCATGCTTCTTGCGTTCTTAATGGGACTGCAGAACGGCATGGTCGTATCATTCAAGGGAATAGTGGTACGGCTGACGCACATGACGGGCAATCTGACCGATTTCGGCGTGTTTGTCGGCTACAGAATACGCGGAAACAGGAACGAAAGACCGCTCACCGGAATGATACCGCTCTCGACCTTGCTCGGCTTTGCGGCAGGCGGAGTGATAGGGATACTTTTATATAACAGTATCGGTGTATATGTGTTCGCCGCCGCATCCGTTGTATATATCCTTCTCGGACTTGTATATTTCCGTTTCCGGAAAACCTGCAACGACAAGGACTTCAACGGCGTGCCGGACGAGGATGAAGAAAAAACAGCTTGATAAAAAAGAAGCCGACTTTATCTTAGGAAACAATCCCCATAGTGTAGTCTTGAATTTTTTCAAGTTTCTACTCTATGGGGATTGTGTCATTCCGTAAAGCTTTTCTGTATTTCACTTTTCAGCTTTACCGTGTTCTGTCTTCCGGCAGATATACAAAAGATGATTCGTTGCTCCGAGAAGTTCCCGTTTTTCGCAAAAATGCAGATACCACTCGGCAAAAGCCTCGAAATCCTCATCCGGAATCGAAAAGTCAGGACGTTTTTCGATCGGCTCAAGCAGTCCATCCACACCCGTCGTCGTGATCCATTCGACAGGTTTATCTTTGAACAGCGCCTCAAACTCCTTTACATCATATCCCGTGAAGAGTTGTTCCTTGAAATGCGTTACACGATAGTCGTCCGTGAAATTTTCTTTCTCACCGAATGCCCAGTTGCCGTAGAAATAGTCTGCATACATGATCGCATAAACGGAAATAAAGGCGAACATGATCACGCCGCCCGGCTTTGTGACACGGATCGCTTCGTCTATTGCTCTGTTCACTTCGTCACCCTCGTACAAATGATACATCGGACCGAAAAACAGTGTTACGTCAAACGTATCGTCGCCGAAACGGCTGAGATCGGTGGCGTCGCCCTGATAAGAGCGGATATTCTCTATCCCTTTGCTGTTTTCACGCAGGACGGCAAGGTTTTTTTCCACCAGCTCCACGGCGGTCACGTCCAGTCCCTCTTTTGCAAGGGCTATCGAATATCTGCCAGTGCCTGCGCCGACTTCAAGAATTTTTGATCCGGCGGACGTGTGGCGGTGGATATAGTTCATGGTCGTGTAATATTCAAGCTGACCGTGCCGCGTGCACCCGAGCCTGCTGTCTTCGTCTATCTGACTGTAAAAACTGTCTATTATTTCTTTTCTTGTGTTCATAGTCATTGTTCTCCTGTGATAACTTTACCTGATCCGCCTGACCAGTTCATATTCGTATGTTGTGAAATACTTATTCCAGAATCCGCGGGCATTCGGATTCGCCGTACCGTGTTCTACCCACATATACCTTGCTCCGGCAAGATATGCCCGCTCTTTTGCGGCAGACAAAAGTTGCAGTGCAAGCCCCGTCCCTCTGTATTCCGGACAGACAAACGCCTCACCGACATTTACCGATTTTAAGTCCGGCTCAAGCAGTTCATTGATTTCATGATTCCACTCAATGATACCGACAAGTCTGCCATTGTCTTCTGCGGCGATAAGCTCAACGCTTTCATCCGAAAAGAACTCTTTATAAACCGATTCCGTAAATTCTTTTCCCGGATAGAAAACAGGACTTTTACGGAGATGCTCAATGAGCTGTTCGGTCGCCTGCCATATTTCGCTCCATTTTTCGGAGATATCTTCCTTACTAAGTACCGCGATATTTGCGGAGTGTTTTGTATCAGTGTCCGCTTTTTCAAGTCTTGTCAGACTTTTTTCCGACATTGTTCCGAATTGCATCATGTGAAATGCGTTGATACATTCGGGATCGTCCCGATAAAGGTGTACCGAAAAATCACAGGGCTTGTCCTTAACAACCGTTTCCGCAAGCATCTGAAACAGTCTGACCGTTGTTTTCTCGTTTTCTGCATAATATCCGTAAACGGGTATAAAGCAATGCGCGTCTTCGTCTGTCCACACCCTATAGTATATAAACCCTTTCTCGTAACACTCCTCATCGGTTGCGATCAGGCACATCTCCTGTAGCTCGGAAGAAATCATCTCATTGAAGTCCTCTTTCCGCATAAGTGGATCCCCTGCGATAGTTTTCATACAGGTGAGATATTTTTGATACAATAAATCATAAGTTGAATATCTGTTCATAATTACTTCACTTTCTCCCGTACATCTCAATAAAATGCTTTACGAACGCTTTGAGAATTTTTCCCCTTGTCGGGCTTTCCGTAACTGCCTCCGGCTTTCTTTTGTGACCGTCTGTTCACACAATATTATAGTGACCGATCATTCTTTTGTCAAGCGGGAGAACGAAAAAGCTGAGCGCTATACAGCACGGTGAGCCGACCGTGCCTTGAAAGATCGGCTACTATGTAGTATAATCTATAATGACAGAATGGAATTTGCGGAGGAAATCTATGAATGAAAAATTATCAGAAGAAGAGTTGATTGAGTATGTCAAACCAATTCTAAAAGCAAATGGATTCAAGAAAAAAGGCAAACGATGGACCCGAACAGATGCACACTTTACCCGTGTGTTTTTTATACAGGGCAGTTGCTTTGATAAAGACGACTATTATATCAGACCCGGGATCTTTTTCAATGACCTGATAGGTAAAACGAATGATTATTACGGTAATATTATGAAACAAATACCAATAACGACCCCTGACGATATAATATCAAAATGCTTTGAATTCTTTGACGAATTGACAAATATGGATTATATTCGTAAAATGCTTCTTTATTTTATTGAGTGGGATGAAAGGAACCCACTTGAAAAGCGAAGAGCAGGTCAAGTCAATTACGAAATCGATCCGCCTCCGACATGGCTTCTTTTTTCATTAAACGCAGAAGTAAAAAAATATATTCTTGAATTTAATCATACATAAATGATCTCGTCAAATCCCGATCTGCCGGGAAATAACATCATACAAACCACACATCCGACTTTGCTGTATTGGCAGAGCCGGATGTGTTGTCATACTATTCGGTTTTCGCCCTCTCACGAAGCGTAGCGGCTGATGATCTCGTCCTGCGCCCTGCGGTCGAGCTGTACGAACTCGATCGAGAATCCTCCTATACGCACGATCAGGTTGCCGTGACGCTCGGGGTGGATCTGCGCGTCCTTGAGGTCTTCGAGATTTGCGGTGGTGATCTGCGCCATCTGTCCGCCCTCGCAAAGATAAGTGAACATTACGTCGGATATTCGTTCGCGCATTTCGGGAGTTGAGAGAAGCCGCGTCGTCAGCACTACATTCAGCGTAGTTCCGCCCACGCCGTAGTCAAGCGGTAGTTTCATTACCGACGAGAGCATCGCTGTCAGTCCGCTGATGTCGGCTCCCGGTCGCGGCCCGATCGAGTTTCCGAGAGGCTCGCCTGCACACCGTCCGTCGGGAAGCGCACCCGTGCTGAGTCCGTAGCGGATTCCGGCTTCAAGCAGGGAGCACGCGCCCGTGAAAACGCCTCCGCGTACAGAGCGGTATTTCGCAAGCTCTCCCCAGAAATCAGTGAGTACGCGGACTGCCATTTTGTCTGCTTCCGCGTCGTCGTTGCCGAACTTCGGCGCATGGTTTAAGAGAAGCTGACGTTCCGCCTCATATCCCTCGAAATCCGCGTCAAGTGCCTTTATAAGGCGTTCTTTCGTGATTTTTTTCTCGTCAAAGACGAGTTTTTTTATTGCCGTGAGCGAATCCGCAACGGCGGAAACGCCCGCCGTCTCGCACACGCCGTAGTTGTAGAGCGGGCCGCCGTTGTCAAGGCTTCTCCCACGCTCGATGCACGCAAGAGTGAGCGGTGTTTTGACGAGCTTTGCGAAGTTGGCGGCGCGGATCTCCTGACCGCGATTCGAGAGCGTTACCCAATGCTTTGTAAAATATTTCAACTGCTTCACGAACGCGGCGTAAAAATCCTCAAAGGTTTCATATTCCTCGAATCTGCCTGTGCGAAGTCCGATGTATTTGCCTGTGTTGCGGCTGAATCCGTCGCGGAGTGTGTATTCAAGCACGCGCGCGAGATTGAGTTGTCCGTCCTCACAACCGAAGTTGCTCTTGCCCGGAATTTCGATTTCCTGACAGCCGAGCATTGTGTAGTCGCGCGCGTCGTCGATCGGCACGCCCATTCGCGTAAGTCCCGAGATCACCGTGTTGTCTCCGACGACAGACGGGTCTGACATCCCCTCTGACCACATCTTCGTCACGAGCAAAAACAGCTCCTTTTCACTGCCCTTGTGGAAGCGGACGGACATACGCGGATGTGTTTCGTGGAGGCGACGGAGTACCTGAAGCATAAGATATGTAAGATCATTTGCCGCGTCGCGTCCGTCCGGTGTCTGTCCGCCGACTGTGATATTGTGCGAGCCGTGCTCCATCAGCTTCAGCATAAGCGATAGGATAAGCTCATCGGCAGGCAAAACGTCGCCGTCCGTCTTTGATTTCAGATAGAACGGATAGAGGTATTGATCTGCACGTCCGACGCAGTCGACGGCGTCCCACAGGCAGTAGAACCACATAAGCTGTGTCGCCTGATAAAGCGTTTCGGGAGCTTTATGCGCGACAAAGGCACAGTTGTCCGCGATCGCTGTCAGTCTTGTGCGCTCGTCGTGATCTTCGGCTTTATCGGCAAGCTCTGCGGCGCGGTGCGAGTAGAGCATGATCCATTCGGACATTCCGCGAATAACGATAGCGGACGCACGGTAGACGAGGTCGGCTTTCTCGTCGTGCTGTTCTGCAGCGTATCTTTCGATTTTTGCGAGCACACCGTCAAGACCAAGATCGAGCAGTGTCGGATAGCTCGGGACGGTATGTCCCTGATAACCGCCGACCCACCAAAGATCGTCCGCGCGGATAGCGTCGTATGTTTCCTTGCCGAAAAGCTGCTCACCGTAGCCGTGGATGTGATCCGCACCGAGGGGATTGTACCGTGCGCGGACTCGGTTCTGACGCTCGATCTCCCTCTCGCGCTTTCCGTCAAACTGCGGCTCTGCGAATATTTTGTCGTGCGTGGAAATGCCCCAACTGAAATGCTCTGACGCCGGATACTGCGGACGGTTGATGCCGACGAGTGCTTCGCCCAGATAGATCACGACAGGCGATACAGTCCATGAGCGGACGACGGCGTGCGCGAGGCAGATCTCATACGGTTCGTCGGGCATACTCTCGAAAACGTCCGCAAAGGGATTAAGACCAACCTCATCGCGCGGACCCGTTGAGGTCAACTCACGGACACGGTTTGGCAGAAGCCGCGCTTTCACGTCCGCCATAACGGATTCCATTCGCGGAGAAAAAGATATGATTTCGTCAAGTGACTTGTAGTCTTTCATTGCAATACTCCTTTGTGCCGCGCGGCACGGATTTAACCGATCATAACGGGAACGGGTCGCGTCAGATGCGCGAGGATCAAGTCACGCGCCGATTCCACGGTTTTCCTCTCGGGAGCTTTGCCCGAATATGCCGGCATGAGTGACAGCTGTCTGGCTTTCGATTCGCCGAGAGAATGGTACGGCTCGAGATGTATCTCATAAATCGACTCGTATTTGTTCACCGTTTCCGCGATACCGCGATAGTGTTCTTCATTCATATTCCGCTTGGGGATAAGTGGACACCGCAGGACGATACGGCTGTGATTTTCGTTCGCCGCGGCAAGATTATTAAGAATAAGCTCCTGTGATACTCCGGTCAGACGGATATGTGCGTCCCCCGTCGCCTTGTAGTCAAAATACAGCGTGTCGATAAGCGGAAGAAGTGACGCGAATTTTTCACTCTGCACATGACCGCAGGTCTCCACGCAGGTCGAGACTCCTGCATCCCGTGCGCTGCGAAGAAGCTCTTTTGCAAACTCCGCCTGAAGAAGCGGCTCGCCACCAGATAAGGTTATTCCGCCACCGCCGCGCCTAAAAAAAGCTTTGTCGCGGAGCGCATCTTTCATAACCTCGTCGGCTGTCATACTTTTGCCGGATACGGTGAGCGCACACGACGGACAAGCGACGGCACACGCTCCGCAGGCTGTACATCTTGCGCGGTCAAATCGGTGCATCCCGTCGGTCTTGCAGTGGCAGGCATTCGGGCAGACGTCGACACAGCGGAAACATCCGATGCACTTCTGCGGATCGAAGAAAATCTTCGTCTCTGCCGTCAGTCCTTCGGGATTGTGGCACCACAGGCACCTGAGCGGACATCCCGAGAGGAACACTACCGTCCGCACTCCCGGTCCGTCATTGACCGAGAACCGCTGAATATGGAACACCCGTCCCGTCTTGTGGGACTTGATCGGGTCATCGCCGCCCGTATTTATCGGGATAGCGGATTTTCTCGGCGTAATAATCGGGGATGACTTTTGCTCCATAGTATCCTCCGGATAATTTCTGGATAAATAAGATAACAGAGTTCGTTTTCAGTTAAAAACACTGTCCTTTTGCTATTTGATATTGTATCATATATATCAGATAAAGTAAAGCGGGAAGACAAAAACATCATCTGACTTTGCAGAGCCGGATGTTTTTGCGTCGGCAGATTGACGGGGGATAGGGTAATGTGGTATAATTTATCAGGACAAACCGGAATTTGACGGAGGTGTCAGCTATCATTAAGTTAAGATACGGAAACACGAATACATTTTTCATAAAAGGGGAAAATGGCGGCTTGATGATAGACACGGATTACGCCGGAACATTGCCGGCATTTTACAAAGCCATAAAGGGCGCAAACATCAGATTGACCGAAATAACCTATGTGCTGGCTACTCACTATCATCCGGATCACATAGGACTCATCAGCGACCTGATGAAGCAAGGTGTAAAACTGCTTCTGATCGATACGCAAACGGATTCTGTTCATTTTTCGGACGGCATCTTCAAGAAAGACAATATTCACTACGATCCGATTGATGAAACGGATGCAGTTGTTGTCTCCTCCAAAGAGAGCAGAAGTTTTTTGTCTTCAATTGGGATCGACGGCGAAATCATCAGTACAACAAGTCACAGCAAAGACAGTATCACTTTGATACTGGATGATGGAAACTGCTTTGTCGGTGATCTGGAGCCGTACGAGTATATAGGCGGATACGAAGAAAACGAAGCTCTAAAAAGAGACTGGGAATACATAATGTTCTTCAAGCCAAAAACAGTATTCTATGCACACAGACCTGAAATGATACTGCATTGACAAATCCGGCTTTGCCATATCGACAGAGCCGGATGTTTTTGCGTCGTCGGATTGACGGGAACGGTGGAGATGTGGTATAATTTATCAGGGCAAACCGGAATTTGCCGGAGGTATTGTCATAATGAGGAAAGCAATCGGTATCATTTCCACTTGTGTTGCCATAACTCTTTTGGTTTTATTTTTGCCTATTCCCAAAGGAACGCTTAATGACGGCGGCACAAGGGAATATTCGGCTTTGACATATAAAATTGTTGCATGGAACAAAATCCAAGTTGAATTGAATGAATATGGGTCTGGCGGAGAGACAAATTTCTACCGCAAAACATCGGTATATTGGTTTCCTGATAACTACAAGAGCATTGATGAACTTTGGGAGATTGAAAGTAACACCCGTTGACAAATCCCGGTTTGCAGAGATAATCACAAATCAGGATTTGTTAAAGAGACTAAAAAATTACTTCTTCAAAAAAACTATTGACTCTCCCCTTAGAGGATAAGATATAATCTCATACGTGATGGAAACGGAGGAATCTGTTATGCTCAAAATCGGAGAGTTTTCAAAGTTATCGCATACTACTGTAAAGGCGTTGAGGTTTTACGAAAAAGAAACACTTCTGATCCCTGCGTCCGTTGACGACTGGACGGGGTACCGTCTCTATGAAAGCTCGCAGCTTGAAACTGCGGCAAAAATCAAGTCCTTCAGGCAACTCGGATTATCTATTGATGAAATCAAAAGCATCTTTTCCGGAGAAGATGTGATGAAAATTTTGTCTGCCAAGGAAGAAAACCTCCGAAAATTACAGCAAGAAACCGAACTTCAGATTTCCATCATTAAATTCTTTATGGAGGAAAAAGAAATGAAGTACCAGGTAACATTAAAAGAAATTCCGGAGATGATTATTTATTCGTCGGAAACAAAACTTGCCAAATACGAAGACCTTATGCAGTGGATTCCGTCCGTCGGAGCGGAGTGTCTGCGGTTAAATCCCGACATAAAATGTGCCGAGCCACCTTATGAGTTTTGCGAGTATCTTGACGGTGAATACAAGGAAACAAACATCAAGGTTCGTCATAACGAAGCGGTCACAACATTCGGCAAAGAAAACGATCGTATCAAGTTCAGAAAACTTCCCGCCGCAAAGGTTTTAAGCATTTATCACAAAGGCGCTTATG
>JAZUKN010000038.1:0-4247 GCA_045643285.1 Eubacteriales bacterium | reverse complement strand
GCACTCCGGCGTCATCGGCGCGAGGGCTGTCATCACCCCGGAACGCGAAAAGGTCCGTCAGCAAGGCAGACGCATCAAAGAACCCGACGAGCCGATGTTCACGCTGACCGCTCAGGACAAGCACGGTGTCACCTACAACGGACTCGTGCGCCGTCTGATGCCGCTCGAATGCTTCCGTCTGCAGGGCTACAGCGATGAGCAATTCGGAAAGCTCGTCGATATCGGGATTCCCGAAGCGCAGCTCTATAAGATGGCGGGCAACTCAGTCACGACCAACGTGGTGACCGCCGTGGCAAGGAAGCTCCTTGCCGAAATCGAAAAACTGAAGAAGGAGGAAGAAAATGCCTAACCATGTAATCAACCATGTCAGTTTCACCGACTGCACACCCGCAAGACGCAGAGAGATTCTCGAAGCAATCCAGTACGATGACAACGGTGAAAACGAGTATCACGGTATCGGAACAATCGACTTCAATAAGATCATCCCGATGCCCGAATCTCTGGACATCGAATCTGGCACCCGTACCGATCACGGAATCGAGCTCTGTCTGACGGCGGCAAACCCGCTCGTAGACTATTTCGGCGAGAAGAAAATGTCACCGGATGACTTTACAGCTCTTCTCGCCAGAGCCAATCGCGGAAAAATGTTCGGCAGCTACCGTTCGAGCCTCTCGAAAGAGGAAATCGAAAGGATCACCGAACACGATTCCGCCGAATCGCTGATGAAGGTCGGCAGTCAGGCTCTGCAGAACGTCGTGCTGTTCGGTTCACCCGATTGGTACGACTGGCGGTGCCGTAATTGGGGTACCAAATGGAACGCCTACGACATCGCCGCCTTCGACGAAGACTCCGATACGATCACCTTCGAGACGGCGTGGTCCGCTCCGCACCCGATCCTCGAAAAGCTCTCGCAGATGTTTCCCGAGGTCTGCATCTCTCACTATTGGGCAGATGAAGATATCGGATCGAACTGCGGATGGGCCGAATACGAGGGCGGCGAGCAGATCAGAGGCAACGACAGTATGAACGATGCCGAAGCTACGGAATTCGCGGCACAGCAGTGGGATTATGACATCGAAAAGGATCTTGAGATGTATATGAACCGGAGCCGGACCAGGTATATCTGCGCCGACAATGAGGAATACGATCTGATCGAACTGTTCGGAAAGCCCGCGATCTTCTCGAATGAGAGACTGACAAACGATGACGTTCCGATGAATCTGTTTCTCTATCAGCTTCGGGACGGAGAAAACGAATTCAGTCCCTTCGGAGAGATCGCCGAGCATATCACGATCAATCACTCCGGCTCGGTTGTGACCAAAGAACCGATTGACCTCGGCGAGTACGGCTCCATCATCTTCGATGAGAGCAATCTGCCGAGCTTCGTAGGCGATGAAATCACCATCGGACAGCTTTTGAGAGACGAATTCAGCATGGATATGCCCGATGACACGGAGGACATCGATATTGGATAAAACCGTATTCGACTCCAAAGTCCGTGCTCTCTCCCGCGACGATTACTATCAGTCCCCGGACTTCCAATGTGCTCAGACCGGCGGTTACCCGACGATGCTCTGTGTCAATTGGGATGAGGAAAAAGCGTGGCTCAAGCTCAACGAATTCGTCGATCCGTGCGGAGCCGATGTTGCGGAGTACGAAAAACTCTGCGCAGACTTCGGCATCCGCCGCTGTTCCGACATCGAAGACTTCAACGGTCTTCTCGAAGAACTCGGACCGGATGCCGTTGAAAATGCGACTCTGTACGAAGACGAAGACTTCGACCTGAGCTAAAACAATATATCATCATTAGGCCGTTTTGCGTGAATTAAGACACCAAAACGGCCTTTTCTTTTTTCGCGCAGACGTGCCTCGAAAAGAGGTGCACAATGAACAGCTTTATGTCGTGGGTAGGCGGTAAAAAGGCCTTGCGAGACGAGATCGTCCTGCGATTTCCGCCCACCTATTCCCGCTATATCGAGGTATTCGGCGGCGGGGGCTGGGTGCTCTTCCACAAGTCACCCGGCAAGGAGATGGAGGTCTATAACGACTTCAATCCCAACCTCGCCAACCTTTTCCGATGCGTCAGAGATCACCCCGAAGAACTTTGCGACGAACTGAGATACACGCTGAACTCCCGTCTGGACTTCGACTATGTGAGAGAAATGCTCCATACCAAAACCGAACTGCCGGACATCAGGAGAGCCGCGTATTTCTATCAGATCATCCGCGAGAGCTACGCGTCGGGACTCGATTCCTTCGGAGCGCAGCCGCATTCGATGTGGAACAACTTTCCGCTGATCCACGATGCTTGCGGACGTCTCCAAAAGGTAGTCATTGAGAACAAAGACTTTGAAAAGCTCATCAAGCAGTATGACCGACCGGAAGCCTTCTTCTACTGCGATCCTCCGTACTACAACACCGAGGATTATTACGAAGACGTCGGCTTTACCCGCGCCGATCATGAGAGACTTGCGAATGCGCTCCTCTCGATCAACGGCTTTTTCCTTCTGTCCTACAATGACTGCCCCGAAATCCGCGAACTGTATTCCAAGCCCGGAATCACCATTGAGGGAACCACAAGACTTTCCAATATCGCACAGCGGTATGAGGGCGGTAAGCAGTACGCGGAACTCATCATCTCAAACTACGACACGATGGCAAGATTAAACGCTTGCAAGCAACTGACTCTGTTCGACATCGTTGACGAACCCGAACAGATACTGAAAGAAAGGAAATTACTATGGAAGTAAAAATGGAAATGCACTTTGAACTGCCCGAAGACTTTGCGGAAGCCCACGATTTCGACGAAGACACCAGATTCGTCACCCGGTACGATCCGATCACCGACAAGATCGTCGTCACTCCCGTCGAAGAAGACGATTTCGACACCGAGATCGAAGACGCTTTCGACGAAGGATACGACGAGGGCTTCGACGAAGGATTCTACGACGGATTCTATGAGGGCTACCGTGCCGGATTCGACGATTCCAAGAACGGCGAAAAGTACGATCCCGACAAGCGCTTCGACGAATTCGATGAAGAATCCGAGGAAACCGAAGACTACGGCAAGGAAACCGAACCCGAATACCGCAAGCGCAGCTATCTCGACTAAGAAAGGACGTGATTCTATGAACAACAACAAAATCTACAGAATTCTCGGCAGACGCGGAAACACCACCATCCCCTATGAAATCAGAAAGAAATGCGGCTTCTCCCGCAACGACCTCATCTCCTTCGAGGAACACGATCAGAACACCGTCATCATCCGCCACGAAAAGGTCTGTGACGGGTGCGGCAAGCTCAATCTGAACGAAAAGAAAGCGGTCGCCAAGCCCACCAACGAGGAAACGCTCCTCGATTTCGTCGACAGCCTTTCCCGCGATGAGCAGGCCGCGATGCTTCAGCATCTCTGCAAACTGTGGCTGGCGGCGGGTGAGACGAATGCGTAAACCTCTTTACCGCTATCCGCTCCGTCAGGCAGCGGCAAACGATGAGGTGAAAGCATGGCGCGAAAGCCACCGCGAAAACATCCGTTGCCGTGACGCGATGGATATCTCCATCCGGCATCATTTCGACGGAATGCATCTTGATGACTGCGCCGAAGAACTCTGCGACGAATTCGGCGCGGACCGTGTGGCATGGGTGCTTGCATCCACCATTCAGCACGCGGATTGGGACGGCAGATACCGTCCGAACAACCGCGAATGGGCGGCGAAGTACGCCATTCCCACCGATCCCGAGGACAAGACCTCCGACTTCTGTCTCACCACGCACCCGGAGATCGTCAACGGCTTCGTGAATCAGTACAGGCAGTATTTCGCCGAACACGGCATCCACGGAAACGAGGCGGTCATAAAGGACTCGCATTACGGAAGCTACGAGAACAAACTCCTCATTCTCAATCCGAGCGTTCTCGCCGAGGAATACCGGGACGGAGATTATCAGTATTTCTTCGCCCGCGCAGGATTCGGATGCGATCCTTCCAAGCTCGGGACCGCTGTTTACGGAGAATTTCTCATCGACGGTGAACACACGCATTTTGCCCGTGGAGACTTTCTCGGCGTTGCCGACGAAGAACAGCTTCCCGAATGGGCAAAAGAAAGACTCGCGGAGATTACTTCTCCCGAAGAAAATCAGAACGAAGGGATGGGTGAAATCCAATGATTGTAACAATCGAAAGAAACGGTAAAACCGCCGAGCCCAAGATGCCGTGCTCCGAGATGACGATGATCAAGGCACAGGAAAAG
>JAZUKN010000037.1:0-1755 GCA_045643285.1 Eubacteriales bacterium | reverse complement strand
GAGCCGGATGTGATCCCGACTACCGTAGAAGATGCCGTCCCGATACTTGACGTGTACGAGGACGGCATTTTTCTCGTCGGACGAAATCTCTATTCAAAGTCTTTCCGCTTTTTCGACGTAAACTATGCGACCGCTTCAAAGGCTGATAAAGAGGGTATGTTCTTCGCATATCCGGAGATACTCAACACCTTTTACGCTCACGCCATGACAAAGATCACGATAAACAACAGACGAATGAATCAGTCGAAGTTTGAACAGAACAATATGCTTGAGCTTATGGGCGATTCACTCGATAAATACCGTATTGAGTACAACCGC
Source organism: Eubacteriales bacterium (assembly GCA_045643285.1). Taxonomy (GTDB): domain Bacteria; phylum Bacillota; class Clostridia; order Oscillospirales; family CAG-272; genus UMGS1696. The sequence goes on along the minus strand of JAZUKN010000037.1, from coordinate 1,437 downwards.
ATCCTTGACGGAAACGCGAATCTCTCAAACGGGATCATGCAGGATAAGTACCTTACCGTTACCGTTGAGAAAAAGAGCCCCGAAGAAGCGAGAGCATACTTTAACCGTGTTGCCGCTGAATTTGCGGCACTGTTTTCAAAACTCGGCTCAAGGCTCGAAGAAATCTCGGAGGAAGAAAAACTCCGTATCATCTTCGACTTCTTCCACTACGGCGCAGAGGACGATTATCTCTACAACAAAAAGAGATACGGCAAAAGAGGGTACAACTTCAAGGACGGTATTGCACCCGACAGTCTCGAATTTCGCGCGGATTATTTCAAGATGGACGGCAGGTTCGGGCGTGTTCTGTATCTCAGAGATTATGCAAACTTCATTAAGGACAGCTTTCTTTCCGAACTGACCGACATCGACAGAGGGGTTATCCTTTCGATTGACGCAAGTCCGATCACGACCGACGCGGCGATCAAGCTCGGCGAAAACAAACTTCTCTCCGTAGAGACGAACATAACGAATTGGCAACGTAAGCAGAACACGAACAACAACTTTTCTGCTGTAATCCCATACGATATGGAGCGGCAGAGGAAAGAAAGCCGCGAGTTTCTGAACGACCTTGTGGCGCGAGATCAGAAGATGATTCCCGCTCTTATCACGATAGTACACACAGCCGATACCAAAGAACAGCTTGACGCAGATACTGAAACCATACGTCAGTGTGCAAGAAAACACCTCTGTTCGCTCAATGTGCTTCGCTGGCAGCAGCTTGAAGGACTCAACACCGTACTGCCATACGGTGCGCCGAAGGTAGATATTCGCAGAACGCTTACGACGGAAGCACTGGCGGTGTTCATGCCGTTCAGAGTACAGGAAGTATGCCACTCGGGCGGTATCTACTTCGCCAATAACGCGATCTCGAAGAATCTCATTATGATAAACCGCTCGGAGCTTCTGAACGGTAACTCGTTCATCACGGGTGTATCGGGTTCGGGTAAATCCATGATCGCAAAGCAGGAGCTTATCAATCTGTATCTGTCAGACAGAAACGCGGACATTATCATCATAGATCCGGAGAGAGAATACGGCAGGATCATTGACGCATTCGGCGGAGAAAACGTTGATATTTCGGCGACAAGCGCAAACCACATAAACGCGATGGACATCAATATGGACTACGCGGACGGGCAGAATCCCGTAACGCTGAAATCGGAGTTTATGCTGTCTCTCTGTGAGCAGGTCACGAACCTCGGACCGAAGCAGAAGTCACTGATCGATCGCTGTACCGCAAATCTTCTGAATGAGTATATGCGGAACAACTTTGAAGGAAAAACACCGACGCTGAAAGACTTTTATGAGGAACTGAAAGCACAGCCCGAACCGGAAGCGGCTGATATTGCGCTGTCTCTGGAGCTGTTTACGAGCGGCAGTCTTGATACCTTTGCA
>JAZUKN010000036.1:0-3325 GCA_045643285.1 Eubacteriales bacterium | reverse complement strand
TCGAGAAAAAATTTTCTGCCATTGCGTTGTCATATGGATTCCCCTTACTTGACATGGACGGCGTAATGTGGTATGCTTTTGTCAGCTTGAAATATGCGTGCGATGTGTATTGAAAGCCCTGGTCACTGTGGAGTTGCAGCTCTGCAGTGACTTTCTCTTTCCTCTTGGCTGCCCGGATCGTGTCCAGCACTAGGTTCACAGTTTGCTGCGTTCCGGTCTTGTAGGCAACAATACTGTTGTCATACAGGTCGCGGATGATGGAAAGATATAACACACCCTGCTTTGTATGGATATACGAAATATCGGTTGCCCACTTCTGGTTCGGTCTGTCTGCATGAAAGTCCTGCTTCCAGAGATTCTCGTATCTGTGCTGATGCTGATTGTATCTGTAGAACCTTCTCCGCCGGATCACAGACAGCAAATTGTACTTCTGCATGACTCTCAGCACTGTTTTCGGATTCTTATGGATGCCGTTCCGCTCCAACCAGATGTGTACACGGCGATATCCGTAGGTTTTGCCGCACTTATCCTGACACTCTCCGATCTTCTCAGCCAGTGCAAGTTCCTTCGCAGGCATATCCATTCTTTTGACATAATCATAGTAGCCGCTTCTGGATACTTCAAAAAAACGGCACATTTCGCTGATACTGTATTTATCCTTATGACGGTAGATTACCATGTATTTGACCTGTGCTCTCACTTCCTTCCTGTGAGCGAGAGAAAATCCCGCATCAGTTCGTTTTCCATCTCTAACTGCTTTATCCGCGCATCTTTGCGAGCCAGCTTATACCGCAGATCGGCGAGCTTATTTTCCCCGGTTACTCCGGTGTCCTTTGATGGTCTGCCTTTCTTCCTGTTTGCTATCCCAGCTGCTATCTTATCTTGACGTCGATTATATCTGTTGATAAAATTATCGTATTGCTTTTTACTGAATCCAAATTTTTCTCTGATTTCTTGTCCTGTTTTTCCTTGGGCTCTTAGTTCCATTATTTCTTTTTCATATTCTTGTATATGGCGATATTCTCTTGACATAGCAAAACCTCCTATGGTAGTTCTTTTATTCTACCACAGGAGGCTCTTTTTTGTCACTGTCCGTTTTTACTGGATCTGTTCAATGGGGGCATAACACTTCTTTGCGGTTGGGATTGTCATATTTACGTCGATAGTCGATCATCATACATCCAGCGTCACGGGAATGTCGTCAAAGAGATCCTTCGTGCAGTGTACCGGCACCGTTGCCTGACCGTGTTCCGTTTCGACAGTCACGTCGTATTCGCCGTAGAAACCGCGGAAGACCGCTTTTCCGCCTTCGTCTGCCGTAAGCGCGGTTTCGGTGTGCCATTCCCGGTGGATCAGATCGTACAGGGCGGTATAGGCGGGCTTTTTGGTGAAATCAAAGCGGACTAAACCGCCGAAGTAGGTGTTTTCGCCGCAGGTCATGTCGCCCTGAGCCGCACCGTTGGCGTAACCGTCTACCAGATTCCAGTAAAGGATCTGCTCCATATTCGGGTAGGAGAACCACAGCCTGTACAGCGTGGTGAGGATTTCAGCCTGTACGTCTTCGTCCTCGGCGTCGTTGCTGTACGCGGGGATGGTGATTTCGGTGATCTGCATCGGTTTGTTGAACTTCGCGTACAAATCGAGAATGCGGAACAGCTGCTGCGGATCGTAGCATTTGCGCGTTCCCTCGATCTCGCGTTCGCGCGGGAAGAACATATGATACTGCATCCCGATAGCGTCGATGCGGCAGCCTTTGAGCAGCGTGTTTTCAATGTAGCTGTAATACATATCGGTCGTCTGGCCGCGTCCGTTGAACAGACCGTATTCGTTGATGGTCAGCTCGTTTGACGGGAAGTATTTTTCGGCCAGCTTGTAGGCAAAGGTCAGATAGTCGTCGGCTTTGTATATGGCGGGTTCCTTGTCGAGGTCTTTCCAGAACAGCTCGTTCGTCACTTCGATGGTGCGGATACGGTCGGCGTAGCGCTCGGCGATCTCACGGAAATGCCGTTCCATCTCGCATTTGTTCTGGAAGACGTCGGTACGGCTGATCCACGCGGGATAATGGTGCGTGTAGGAGAGGGCGTGTTCGCGCGGTTCGATGTTGTTTTCCGCACAGTATTGCAGACACAGATCCGGCGCGGGACGACGATAGATTTTCGGACTGTCGGCGGCGTAGCGCGGCTTGCCGTAGTCCGGCTCAAGCGTATTCCAGTAGAACGGGATCGTCGCCATGTTGAAAAGGCGGGCAAAATCCGCGCGGTAGGCGGCGTTTTTTTCGGGCGTTTCCAGTTCGTCGAGCATGAAGAGGTTGGCGCCGAAGCGGAAATCGTGGGTGCGCTGGGAAAGACGGATGACGGGCTTCGGAACGGGATTTCCGTCTTTGTCCCTGACGGCAAGCGTGAAAGTCCCTTTGCGGTTGGCTTCGATACCGGCGTTTACCCGCGCGTCGGTTTCCTCTTTATAGGCGTCAAAAAGCGCCATAACGTCGTTTCTTCTTGACATTTGTCTTTCCTCCTTGTGCGAGCCGCTGCACGCATATTCAGTATACACAAGATATACGGAAAATGCAAGATACCGCCTCAAAATTGTCGGGATCATCTTAAAAGCATGAGAAACATGGCCAATGTCGGCGTCCGAAGAAACAAAAAAGCCGGCAACCGTATGGTTACTGGCCTTCTGTTCCCGGAGAAGGAGAGATTTGAACTCTCGCGCCGGTTATCCCGACCTACACCCTTAGCAGGGGCGCCTCTTCGGCCTCTTGAGTACTTCTCCGTATCAAGTATGCACCGGAAATCCGGCGGCACGCGCGGCTTTGTCATCACGCAATGCACAATTATTATAGTATAGCCGCCCGTTTTTGTCAAGGGCTTTCGGCGAATTAATTATATTTTTTGCATTGCAAATTTGAAAAAACTAATGTATAATGAAATAAATACTATTGGACAATAGGAGAATACCATGAAACTTCATGTTCGCCTGGTTTCCGCATTCCTTGCCCTGATCCTGTCCGTCGGGCTCGCTGCCTGCTCCGGCGATACGGGCGGGGAACTCGGCTCGACGTCCGTCGAATCTGAAGCCGGGACGGAAGTATCCGCATATAACGGACCCGACTTTTTCGTCTCGCCAGACGGCGACGACACGGCTGACGGCTCGGCGGAGCATCCGTTCGCATCGGTCAAGCGCGCGATGGACGCAGTCGCCGCATCCGACCGTACCGTGCCGCATACCGTGACGTTCGCAGCAGGACGCTATCCCGTCGTACATATTGATCTTCTGAAGGAATACGGCGGCGAAGAAAACGCGACCGTGACGTACCGATCCGCAG
>JAZUKN010000035.1:0-1730 GCA_045643285.1 Eubacteriales bacterium | reverse complement strand
GTTGTATCGTTGAACTTAGCGTCTGTCTTTGTCGGAGCTTTGCCGTAAACCTTATCGAGAAGAGCGGAGAGGCACTTCGAAAGATTTGCACGGGAAATGCCCTTTGTGTAGCCGCTCTGCAGTTCAGCCGGTACAAGTCCTTCGGCGATTGCTGCGTTTACTTCAGCTTCTGCCCAGGAAGACGGCTTTTCAGCGGGAGTTGTGGGCTGTTCGGGCTGTGTCGGCTGTTCATCCGAAGCAGTACCGGGCTCTGCATATTCGTAGCGGACCTCGGTCTTTGTGTTGAGCTTTGAGAATATCCATGTGTTAGGTCCCTTTGCGTTCGGCGAGTCTGCAACGTAGAACGATGAGCTTGACGCGCCCTTTGCGAGAGAAATATCGAACCATTTGCCCCAGTAGAGCCATCCGTCGTCGCCTATTCCATCGGGATCGGATGCGTTGGAGCGTGTGAAGCAGAAGTTCCAGAGGCAGCCCTCATCAACTTCTTTTTTGGATACGCCGAGTTCTTTCCATGTTATAGCCCATTTGATTATGAATCCGCCGCGCACTTCCTCCCATGAAAAGTCCTTTACAGTATCCTGCGGATCGGCGATAGATGCGTCATCATATTCGACATACGCGCCGAATGTTCTGTAATCCTTGTGATAACCGTCCGGGAAGAATCTCAGGTCGTCCTGATATTTGTATACAAGGTCTTTATTGTTCGCTTCCATATTGAAGCAGACGGAATCCCCGCCGTTCAGACCGCCGAGCATCAGTTTGTCGGGAGTCCAGATCGCAATATAGAATTTTTCGTCGTCAAAGAGGAAGTAAAGGTCGCATTCGGTGTCATCCGGATTGAGTCTGACTCCACCCGAGCCCATGTTCGCCCACATACCACAATATTTTGTATCTTTGTCGATGTGGATAGCATCGCCCCAAGATTCGTCGATAATCCCTTTTTCCATATTCGGGGCTTTATCGGTGTATTTGACGTACACGATAGCTCCGACGGCGTGCTCTGGCTTGATCTTCGCGTTTGCGGATAATGCAAGAGACGCGAACAACATCACAAATACCGCTAATGCGGAAATGATCCTTAAAGATTTTTTCATGGTCGATCCTCCGTTATATTCTTTTATCTGCATTTCAATTTTATCTCATAATCCGTTGTCTTTCAATACATTTTTTACACAATGTTTATATGTGTTTTTTGTGAAAATAAAACAAAGACCGACTCATTCAAGCCGGTCTTTGTTGAGCAATACGCTTATTTCAGAGCTTCATACGTTCTGTAGATCATCATGATGGTCTGCTCAACGGTAAGAGTGTTTTCGGGAGAGAACGTCGTCGCACTCGTTCCCTTTACTATTCCGTTGTGGACAGCCCAGCCGAGTTCCTTGTTACACCAGTGGGATGCTGTGTCGGCGAATGTAACTTCGCTGTCAAAGCCTGTCGTTTCCTTGCCGCAGAGCTTTGCAACACGGTTGATTATCGCCGTCATTTCGGAGCGTTTGAGCGTGTTATTCGGCTTGAAGTCCTTTGTTCCGCCTGCTGCATCGTATCCGTTGATGATACCGAGGTTAGCGGCTTTCAGAACATCTGCGTCTGTTGTATCGTTGAACTTAGCGTCTGTCTTTGTCGGAGCTTTGCCGTAAACCTTATCGAGAAGAGCGGAGAGGCACTTCGAAAGATTTGCACGGGAAATGCCCTTTGTGTAGCCGCTCTGCAGTTCAGCCGGTACAAGTCCT
>JAZUKN010000034.1:0-2656 GCA_045643285.1 Eubacteriales bacterium | reverse complement strand
CAGCTCAAAGGTCAGGCAAATGCCGTGCCGAGAAAGGTCAAGAAACTTTCGATGGCACTGCTTTTTTGTTTTATCCTGATCTACGTTGCCGTTATCGGACAGGTTCTTATGACCTCCATGACAACGCTGTTCTGACGGAGGTGGTTGTATGAAGATTTTGAAAAGCAGAAAAGCGGAGGGATATATCGACATCGCGGTGGCGGTTCTCGTCGTCGCCTTTGTCCTGATCTTTACCGTGAGTATCTGGTCTATGGTCACACTCAAACAGGATATGCGGTATATGTGTAACGAACTCATCGAAACCGCCACGGCAACGGGACGCATCGGTCCCGAGGTACAGGCACGGTATGTGGAGCTGTGCGCCGAAGCCGGTATCACACCGGAGGTATCCTTTAATGCGGTATATTACGACGCTTCTACCGGAAAGGTGCAACTCGGAGAAATCATCTCCTGTACCTTGAAGCATAGGTTGACACTTCCGGGCTTTGGTGGCTACACCTTCCCGTTTGACGTGGAGATTACGCAGTCGGGATTGTCCCGGATCTACTGGAAGTGAGGAGGTGTGGTTGTGAAGAATACAAAAATATGCAAGAAAGGTGAACCACACCCCACATTTTGCAGAGCAAAATGTGCGATAGAGAACAAAAAAGGATTCTCCTATGTTCTTGTCTGTGTGTTCATTTTGGCGGCTGTTTTGCTGACATTTGTCGCTTTGCAATATGCGTCGATTTACCATATTGCAAGAGAGCAGAAGCAGGACACGCAACTCACTCTCGACAGTTATGTGACGACCTATGCGGTGAACAAGTACAACGCACTCAAGCAGGGAACCGAATACGACAAATATATCGACCGTGCCGACCTTGTGGACGGAGCGTATTATGTTCTCGGCAGTCCGAGGATCATTACGCTCGAATACCGACCGCAAAGCAATGTGGACGCAAAGTATTCGGTATCAAAACTCACGGTCAACGCACTTGTCGGAGATTCCTTTGGCGTGTATGTGACCTATGATCTGAATATCCCGTTTGAGGTGTTCGGAATGAAGATCGCGGATGTCAAAGTGCCGGTGGAAATCGTGAGCAGTTATACCGAAAAATACTGACAGAAAGGAAAAAACGAATGAAAACAAAAAATATCATTGTGATCGTGGTAACGGTTCTTGTGCTTGCGGGAGCCGTTCTTTTGTTTTGTCTGACGCGCGGTGATACCGCACCGGATACGCCGCCCGAACCGACGGAAACGGAGGACACAGAACCTACGATCATAGAACCTGTCATCACTCTGACAGAGGATGACAAGAACCGGGATAAAAAGCCGACCGGGGATGATGTTCCCGAAATCATCATTGATGTGGCAGAGCACGACAACGGACACAGGGATACGCCCTCCGTCGTCGGCGAGGTCTATATCAATCCCGGTCATAAGGAGGATGCGGGAGAATGAAGAGCAATAAAAAGTTTCGCTTGATTGCCGTGGCACTTGTAATTGTTACACTGGTTTCGGTTTTTGCAGTGCCCGTATCAGCACTCAGTTATCCGATGTCTTGCAGCATTTTCTACAAGGATGAGAACGGCAAACAGGTAGCGCCGACAAAAACATTCTCCGTAAATGCGACGAATGGCCCCGACCAAAGTGTGGGATATTCGTCGCCTACGGTATCCGGTTATGAGTTGAAATATCCGGGAACGGACTCTTATGTGTCTTACGCGATGATGGATAAATCGTTTCCCGCGTCAAACTATGTGAGAAACGGATCTGCCACCTATACCGTTGTCTATGTGCCGACCTATACGCACACGATTTATTATATCTACGGTGCATCTATGAGAACGGCGGCAACGGCAAAAACCTATACAAGCCGTGCGGCGGTAAATCATACGATTTATTCACCGTCCGTGACGGGCTACCATCCGAATAAAGATTCGGTGACAAGTGTTATGAAATCGCAGAACTATTCCGAGCAGGTATATTATTACGAAAACACCTATACGATTTCATATAACGCCAACGGCGGAAGCGGCGCACCGTCTTCGCAGACAAAGTATCATTTTACTCCGTTGACACTAACCACGGTTTCCCCGTATCGAAGCGGATATTCTTTCCTCGGCTGGTCAACATCCAGTACGGCAAAGAGTGCAACGTATTCGGCGGGCGGTTCATTTTCGACCAATGCCAATACTACGCTTTATGCTGTTTGGCAGAGGAATCTCGCCACTTATACAATTTCGTATAACGCCAATGGTGGTAGCGGAGCGCCATCCTCGCAGACAAAGACGGAGGGTGTGACGCTCACTCTTTCCAGTACAAAGCCGACGAGAAGCGGCTATACGTTCAAAGGTTGGTCAACATCCAGCACGGCAACGAGCGCGACGTATTCAGCAGGAGGCAGTTATACGGCAAACGCCGGCGCGACATTGTACGCCGTGTGGCAGAAAAATCTCTCCACTTATACGATTTCGTATAACGCCAATGGCGGTAGCGGAGCGCCGTCTTCTCAGACAAAGACGGAGGGTGTGACGCTGACCCTGTCAAGCACAAAACCGACAAGAAGCGGATATACCTTTTTGGGTTGGTCAACCTCCAGTTATGCGTCAAGCGCGTCCTATTCTGCGGGCGGTAGTTATACCGCAAACGCAAGTGCGACACTGTATGC
>JAZUKN010000033.1:0-8648 GCA_045643285.1 Eubacteriales bacterium | reverse complement strand
GTTCCGAAAGGATTCGATATTCTGAAACCTACTGCCGTTTTGCAGAATGCCGGCTTGCGTCAATAAGTCGTTAATGCCGTCAAGCCATTCTTGCGGATCGCCGCCGCAGCCCTGAAAGATGATACCTTCTTTGCCTTTCATTTCTCGGAGCGTTTCGGCGGTTACGGTATTGATTGCCATTTACATCCCTCCAAGCTGCTGTCCGGTGTCGGTCTGCACACGGGCATATTCTTCCGAAAATTCTCGGATCGACATTTCATCTCCCGAAAAGTTCGGAGAGGAATCCTCGTCAAGCTCGATATATCCCTTTTCGCTGAAATCGAGCCGTTCACCCATGATGAGCGTTCCGGCATGGTCAACTGTTACATGAGGTTCAACCGTGGCAAAAGAAATGCTTTCACCGCTTCGCAGGTCATATTTGTACAGCCCATCGGGAAGCGGTTCGGTGACTCTGCCTTCGGTAAATAAGGCGGCTTGACCGAGTACCTCGACCACTTCGAGTTTTTCATCGGTCATACTCTGCGTTTTCAGTTCTTTCTTTTCTGCCGGTTCGTCATAAGGAACAATCCCGAAAAGACTGCCGCCACGGGCGGAAAGAATGCCGTAATCGGTTTGTTTTGCTCCGAGCCGTTTCATAAGGACGGCGGCTTCGGGTGTGCGTATCGTTTCGCCGAGCCACCTCGAATCAAGCCCGGTATCCATGTGATAACGCAGATAATCTCTGTAGAACGAATCCGCATCGGTGCTTTCCTGATACAGCTCATACTCGTGTAAATGCTCGGTTAGCTGAAGTGCATCACGGATGCTGTCGATTTTCTCGCCTTCGAGAATCGCCTTGTACTTGATCTGCTCGGCAGGACTCATCGCCTGATATCTTTCGGCAATGGCGTTCAGTGTACCGAAATCGGTCATAACCTCAAATACACTGTCCGTAATTTGCGGAATGCCGGATTCAAAACCGAAGAATACGCAGTCCTCAATAGATTTGGCATCGAACAGTTCTTTTACAAAACGGTTGGCTTCTTCTATGGGAATCGGAAGCGACATCCATTCGGCAATGGCATCCGCATCCTCCGGCTCATCATAATCCGCCGACACGACCTTTAATTTGAATACGGCGGAATCGTCATCATCGGGGATATGGATTCCGTCATATACTGAGGGCATTTCAAATTCGCCGGCGACAATATAACTGCCCTGCTCGAACACGCCGCCATCGTTTTTCCTTTGGAGTCTTCCGATGTGTGCTTTGTCAAGCAGATACAGAGCGTTGTCGGGGATGTCGTTTATATCCTGATTGAGTTCGTTTTCAATAACAAACTGACCGAGTTGCTCATCGTTTCCGACATTGGAGGCAATCATCACACCGTCAAGACCGTAGGTGATATTGATGAGGTCTTTGACAGATACGGGTTCGTCTGCGAATTGCTTTTCCTTGCAAAGATAATTGAAAACGCCCCAAAACTTGAGGATGTCTTCCTCCGGCAGTTCGGCGAGCCGTCTTGCGAAGTAGTTCATTTCTTCGGGTGTGGTGGTATCAAGCCGCAGGTCTTCGATTTCGGGGAAGCGTTCACAGTTATATATCTCGAATTCTTTGTAAACCGCATCGCCTTTATCCCATCTTGCACGGTGCTTGGCATCTTCGATCCTTGTCCGGATGGTCGGGAGTTCAAGCTCGGCATAATATCGGTTTACGCCGATGGGATATTCGCCGGAGATTTCCACGGTCATTTTTTCGGATAATGCCATAAGCGATTTCCTCCTTTACATTGTCATTCCGAAACCTTCCGTTTCGGTCTGTTCTTCAAAAGGTTCAATGGCAACCTGATAGCGGTTCTCGTCAAACATATCCTGATTCGCTTTATCTACCTTCATGCCGAGCAGTTCTTCGGCATCCATCGAAAAACCTTCGCCAAACACTTTTTCAACCGTACCGTCCAAGAGTTTTTGTGCCGTTTCGGGAGTTATACGCAGTCGTCCCTGTGGGGTTTTTAACATACTATCCGCATACGGATGGTTGAGCAGAAATCCTCTGAAGCTTTGCCGTAAATGCTCGTCCTCCGCCCTCATGCGTTCACCTTCGGGTATGGCTTTACAGATGAGGTCATAGAAAGCATTTTCATCGGTGCAAATCTCATGGAAACGCTCGCCGAGCCGAATCATCAGATCAAGGTCGGTGCTTTGGCAATAGAATCCGTCACCTTCGCTGTCGTAACTGATTTTTTTAAGGTCGGGTTCGTCCTCAAACGCTTTTCGGAATGCATATTCCCATTCGTATCCGCTGCCGTGCGTATAGCAACTGTACTCGTCCTGAACGGGATCGCCGACAGATTCGGAGTAGCGGTCAAATGCGTTTCGGCAAAACGCCACTGCTTCATCGCTGAATATAAAGTGGCAGAGAGAAAACTGACCGTCATTTTCGACGATATAAAACGGAGGACATTTTTCTCGGAATTGTGTCATTTTTTCTTCGTTGTTCATCATTTTCATCCTTTCACATTGTCATTGACATACCGTCAGATTCGTCTTCGCCGTCTTCCATAGTCGGCGGTTCTGCCGAATAAATGCTTTTTCCGCGGTATTCGATATCGGTGATTTCGTCCGGCGTATAGTCGGCGCCTTTCCCGAACATCTGCTTGAACCGTTCACGGTCGGGTGCCGCCATATGCCATGTGGAATAGTGGGAGCCGGGATCGCCCGTAAGCTCGCTGACATCGGTTCGGAAGGTCATTTCCTGTCCTTCTTTACAGATCGTGACAAGCACGCTCTTGGCAAAGGAATCTCTGACGGCCTCCGCTATTCTTCGGATACGGTGGAGAGTGCTGTCGGTCATGGCTTCCATCCGGTTCAGTTCGCCTTTGAGCAGGTCATCTTCGGTAAACTGCACCAGCATATATTCCTGATTTTCATCCCAATACCGTTTTGCTTCCGCACGGATGAAGCCGTCCGTGTCGGCAAGGTAGGCAAGCAGATTGTCTTCGTTCCACCCGCCAAACTCATATTGGCATTCAAAGTGAAGCGAGGAGACATCCCGTCCCGATATAAAGAATGCTCTTGCTTCCTTTTCGAGACAGTATTCATGGTATCGTTCCACGGCTTTGATGCTGTCGCTGTCGGTCAGCTTTCGGATATCCAGATTGGAGCAATCGTCCTCCAACCTTTCTTCGATGATCGCCCTGACCGCCGCCGTTACATCATCCGCCATCGAAGACGGCTTTTTGCTGTTAATAAGCTTATATGCGAATGCGGTAAATTCACCGTCACTGTCATAAATGTGACCGTCTATCTTACTGTAAATACCACGGTAATTAAACTGAATATTTCTCTTGATGCTGTCCCCGTGATAAGTGGACATTCCGTAGAGATAGTCAAAGTGTTCGTTTTTGGGGATTCGCATATAGACTCGGAATGCACTTCCGTCATTGAATGACAGCGGTTTATATTGCGGATCGTCAAGCCATTTTTTGAATTCTTCACTTGTCATATCGTTTACCTCACGATTTCATATAGTTCGTTAACATATCTGATGCGCTGCCCGATAGCACAAATGACGGGAACAGATACGCTGTTTCCCGCCATCTTATAGAGGTGACCGTCCTTGAGTCCTGTCGCCTCGGCTTTTTTGAATTGCTCATCGGTATATCCTTGCAGTCGCCAGCACTCTATCGGCATCAGCTTTCGGATTCGCCCGTGATGGAGAACGCCGTGCCGGTCTTGGGCTGTGATGGTGAACATCGCCTCATTCGGTTCCTTGATCCGTCTGCCTTGCTGACGGACGGTTTCACGGTCCGGGGAGATTACTGCTCTCGGAGCATCTTCCTCTACGAATACGGCGGAATGTTCGCCACGGTGTTTGCTGATGCCCGAATCCTGTCTTGCTGTAATGCACCGTGCGGTTTCGGTCATCTGCGGTTCGGGATTCATATCGATAAAATACAGTCCCGTTTTTCCGCCCCAACCGCCTGATCCGGCACATTGGGTGCAGGCTACTCCGTTTGTGTCGTAGACTCTTTGTCCTTGTGAGCCGCCGACGATCTGCCGCAGATTTTCTGCATCGCCGCAGGCGAGAGGAAATATTTGTCCGGCACATCTCGGTTCAAGATATCCGACAATGTACAGCCGGCGCCTTTCTTGTGGGACTCCGAAATATTTGCTGTTATGCAAACTCCATTCAAAATGATACCCCAAGTCAACAAGCGTGGAGTAGATGGTTTCAAGTGTCTTGCCGCCGTCATGCGATAACAGCCCTCGGACATTTTCCAACAGAAAAAATGCAGGCCGTTTGGCTGCAATGAGTCGGGCAACCTCAAAGAAGAGAGTTCCTCTTGTATCGTTGAATCCGAGCCGCTTTCCCGCAACGCTGAAGCTCTGACAAGGAAATCCCGCACAGATGAGGTCAAAGTCGGGCATTTCATCGGGGTTGATTTTTGTTGCATCTTCACAGTAGTATTCTCCTTCCGTATTGTACATGGCGCAGTACGCCTGATTTGCAAATTTATCTATTTCGCAGTGGCCGACACATTCAAATCCGCCGACTGCTTCCAGTCCCGAACGAAATCCGCCGATACCCGAAAACATATCAAAAAATCGGATTGCCATAGCGATCCGACCTTTTCCTTACATATCGTTATTTATTGTCTGTATCACCTCACATCGTCATAGACATTCCGGCATCCTCGTCTTCGCCGTCAATTTCGTCTTCTGCGGCGTTTTCTTCCGCTTCGGTGTCATCCTCGTCCTCATCGGAATCGCCCTCACAAACGCCGTCAGCGTTCTCACGCTCGGCGAGATCTCTTTCGATCTCGTCTTCAATAAGACCGGTGAGGAATTCCTTTTGTGTCATGTGGTTTCTTTGCAGGTAATCCTTGATTTTCTGAAACAGTTCTTCAGACACCTGCAATGCGATGGTTCGTGTGTTTGCCATTGTCGTCCCTTCTTTCATTTTCGGATGTAATTCGTTGTCGGCGGCAAGGGTAATGAATTCCGCCATTGTCATTCCGTGTTCTTCGATGTAGTCGTGAATCTGCGAATGCAGTTCGGCATCGATTTTCACGGTGACACCCTTCTTTTCATCGGGCATAGCTGCCACTCCTTTCGTTTTACATGGACATTTCGGGAGCATCCTCGCTCTCGGTAATGTCTTCGTTTTGTTCTTCTGCAAGTTCTTCCTCGGTCAGCTTTCGGAAGGAGTCCTTGCCGGGAACAAGTGCCAATGTTCTGCCGTTGTCCCAATGCATCATGAACTGTGATTGGCTGTCAATATGGTCAACCGTTCCTCTTGTATTCGGCGGCACGGGAGCATAGGGATCATCCATGTGCAGAAGCATAATGCGTGTTCCGGGCGGATATTCCTCACGGTACTTGGGAGCCATTTTCTCGTTTTTGCGCCATTCATCCCAACCGGCTTTTACGGCTTCGTCCATTGTAGGAATCCCGTAAACCTCAAAGGAATACATGACTTCACCGGTTTTGGGATGCAGTACATCGACACCGGTTTCGCCGAAGTGATAACGGTCTGCCTTTTCAAAGTCTGTACGGAAGCCCTTTCCGTAGTTGGTCGTTGACCACTTATGATCGGGCTGATCCTTTATTTTTGAATAGATGCAATTGGTATGCACTTCCGACACAACACGGACAAGACCGACCGTTTCGGGATGCTTGGTGTGATAGGTTGCCATAAATTCCGAGCCGACCTGCAATTGCCGTTTCAGCTCGGCAACGCTTTTGATGGGGATGGTTTTTCTTTTTTCTTTCTGTTTATCCATTTATTTCATCTCCATTCCGCAGGATTCTTCGGGAGAGAAGGTGAACGAGAAGTCCGCATCCTCAATGTTGTCGCAGTGATCCGACAGGAAATTCTCATCCGCATCGGCTCGCATTTTAAGATAGGCGATTTCCTCCGGCGATGCTTTGAATGTTTCTTCGCCGCCGTAGGTATACACCTCGGCATGAACATCCACCTCGGTTTCGGTGTCTATGTCTTCCATGAGTTCATCATAGGCAGTCCAACCTTCGAGGTCTTCGCTTTCTCTCGGTATGCCGCCGACAAGGAATTCCGCCTGTTTATTGCCTGCGGTTACGGTCACAGCAGAAAAGAGCAAAGCCATATTACATTCCTCCCATCCCGACATTCTGACTTTCGATATATTCGTCTAATTCGTCTTTGGTCATAATGGCGTAATCATCGCCGCTGTTCCAAAAGGAGACGAACAGTTCGCCGTCCTCGGTTTCTATGGGCTGTTGCTCGAAGCCCTCGCCCCAGCCGTCCGAATTCTGTCCACTGATCCAGTCCTTGAGTTTTTCGGTTTCGTCATCGGTGAGTTCTTCGGTCAGTGAGCATTCGATTTTACCGTACAGCTTTCCTCGGTAGTTTTCGACACCCCAAACGGCAGAGACGAGCTTTCGTTTGCCGAATTCGTCTTGATCGAAGTATTCTGCCATATTTTTGGTATCGTCTTCGCTTCGGCTTTCGATGAGTTCCTCAATTGCCCATTGATACGACTGCAGATAGCGGTTGTTCATGCCGGATTCCAGACCGTCCTCGTCAATAACATGGCCTTCAAGCGGACAGTAGAAGGTTACCTTCACGGGACCGGCTTCATCGATCATTTTCTTGATATCCCGTACCACATCGCTCATAGAGGTATATTGGTCGTACAGCACATTCTGTTCGAGTTCTTCCTTGATTTCGGGACTTGCATCCTGAATCAGCGTGGTGAGCATATTGGCATCGGCAAGGGTATTGTCTTCACCGAGTATCCCAAGCAGATGATTTCCGAAATCGTTGTCGGAAAAGAGCTTGACACCGATATCTTCATCTTCATTATCCGTCAGCTTGATTTTCTGCGGCGGCGACCATATTCCGACCGAGTGCATTTTCTCGTATAGGTCATAGATGTCATGCGGCAGGTCAATGACCAGTGTGTCTTCTTTGTTTCTTATGACTGCGGTTATCATTTCACATTCCTCCCATCGTGATTGTACTGTCCGGTTCGCCGAATTGTGCGAGAATATCGTCAAGGCATCGGCTTCCGTTATAGTAGACGAATCCGCTTGATATGAATTCGCCCTCATGTTCTTCTGCCATCTGTTCGCCGAATCCATCGTAGTTGATATAGTCTTCGAGCGCCATGCTCACTTGGTATTCATCGTAATTCTCAACGAAGAAACGCCCGACAGCTTCATTTGTTTCCGCACCTTCAATGAACCCGAAGTCATTGACATGATCAAGCAGTACGCCGATGTCATGGCAATGAACGGCATCGGTGAATTCCACCATTGCGGCGAGCTTATCGTATTCGGGGCTTGCTTCACTGAGCTTTCGGAACAGGTCGTTGGCGGCATATATACCGTCCGTGTTGATGGCTTTTTCGATGATTTCAAGCATTTTGTCATCGTATATATCCGCCGATTCAATCCCGATGGCACATTCGTCTATGCTTTCGGCACCGAGCCGTTCCACTGCTTTCCTGATTGCCTGCTCGTCATCGGGAAGATAGACAAATTCGGCTTTTCCCTTATAGTCAATCTCGGCTTCAATCAATGATCCGCCCCACATATATTGCGGAAACACCGTGCCGTCATATACCTCGTCAAGTTTGGCAAACGGATTGTAAATGAACAGACCGTGTTCTGTGAAAACGCTGTATCCCTTTTCGATGATATCCTTGCCGACCTCGGCGTATTTAGGATCGTTTCGGTCACCATTCGGCAATGCACCTTCGGTCTGTAAAAGGTAATCCCGTCCAACCTGTGCCGGGGAGCTTATATCCCGTATCAGTACATACTTGTGCAGGTTGAATGTGAGGTTGATGAGGTCTTTGAGCGATTTGTCTTCACGGTGCATGACCGCCTCATAAAAACGGCTCATTTCCTTTTCATCAAAGCTGTCCATCCGTTTGGCAAGATAGTTCAGTTCGTCAAGGTTTAATCTCTTTCCCTCAAAATATCCGAAGCAGTTCGGCATTGTAATCTTGTCGATTACTATGGTCGGCAGCAGACTGCTTTCCGCATCGATCTGCTGCAGTTTTTCAAGAAGATCATTTTCTCGGCAGGGGAAATCTACCGATACGGTTTTATCGCCCCGCTTGAGTACGGCTTTGATGGTGGTCATTTGCTTTCACCGTCCTTTTCGTCATATCTGATGGCACCGACACCGTAACGGCGGATGCTCATGGCGTTGCAGACGAGCAGAAAGGTCTTCGGTGCGATGAGTTCCTTATCCGCAAGGTCGCTGACCGTAATGTGCTTTGTGCCGAGGAACAGATCCTTTGCACAGCAGAAAAGGGTATATGATTCTTCTGTAAAGGTTTTCGGTTTCAAGCCGTCAAAGCGGATATCGTTTCGGGACACATATCTTTTTGCCGTATTCCACAGCTTATGGTCTGCCGTCAAGAGATAGATAGCGGACATCAGAGCGTTATCGCCACGGTCTGACTTTCTGACCGCCTCATAAAAGACGGCACGGTGTTTCGGATTCTTAAATTCCATCGGATGAAACTCCTTTTCGTATATATATGGTTGCAGTCTGCTTTGAAAATGCGGTTCTTTGACCGTCAGCATAAGTTCTTTCAAAATCTCACGCATGGATGCGGCACCGACCGTGATTCGCTCGTCAATGCAGGGACAGTGCTTGACGGTACAGCCGA
>JAZUKN010000032.1:0-38085 GCA_045643285.1 Eubacteriales bacterium | reverse complement strand
TCAAATCCACCGTTGTAAGCCTTTTTGACAGAAATTTGATGCATCAAATCGGGCCGATGTGCGGAGGGGACGGAACCCAGCTCGTCGGTGATGCGTCCAAAGCCGTCGAGACAGGTAAAATGTCTGTCAAATCCTCTGTTTCCCCCCGATTTGACAGAAATCCCGGAAAGGTCACTTTTTGCTTTCTGTCAAATTCCCTTTTTTGAGCCGATTTGACAGCAAAATCTGAAAACTGCCTCGAAAAATGAGACGAAGGCGGCGGCATCTGCCGCTGGCTTTTGAAATCACCCGGCAGCATCTGCTGGCGGTCTTTGAAATCATGCGTCGCCCCGTGCGTCGCCCCGTGCGTCGTCTCGCCGCCGCGTCCCCGGAGCCTCGGTCGCCCTCTCCCTTCGCGCCTCGGTCGCCCTCTCCCTTCAAAAACACTTGCGAAAACAGCCCGTCAGTAGTATACTTAAACAAATGAAACGACGAAAATCACATATTTGTTGTTATTAATGCCATAAAGGCGTTGATATACACTATTTCTCATTGGAGGAACAACACTATGAAAAAGTTACTTGCGTTGCTTCTGTCGGTCCTTCTCATTCTTCCGTTCACCCTTTGCGGCTGCAACGGGAATAAGAAGCCCGAAGAGATGAGCGAAACCGAAAAGATTATCGCGGAAGCTCAGACGATGACTCTCGAGGAGCTCGCCCGCAAGGCAATCGAAGAGTCGAACGGCAAGAAGTTCTACGGCGTGGGCAACTCCAGCCGCGGCAAGACCGCTCTTCCCCTCTTCATCGCGTACCTTCAGACCATCGATCCCAACTACACGATGGAATTCGAGTGGCAGCAGCCGAAGAACAACAAGATCTTCGACCAGCTCACAGCAGACTCCCTCAAGGACACAGGCACATTCGCAATGACACTTATCCAGGATGGTAACCAGATCGAAAGCAAGATGGTACAGCCGGGTATCCTTGATACGTTCATTCCGAAGGATTGGGCAGATGCAAACGGTGTTAAGGCTGAAGAATACGACGGATATCTCGCACTTCAGCTTCTCAACAAAGTATTCATGTTCAACAACGTAAACGGCAAGAACTACGATAACTGCTGGGACTTCATCGCTGAAGGCGAACACGGTCTCTTCATGGACATCGACTCCGAGATCGTAGGTAAGAACTTCCTTTACATGCTCACAAAGGATGAATACTCCGCAAAGCTCAAAGAAGCATTTGATAAGCTCGACGACGCATCCAAGGCATACTTCCAGCCGACAATCGACGAAATGGCAAAAGACGCTGCTGACCTCGGACTCGGCGAAAACGGCAAATATGCTCTCGCATACATCAAACTGTGGGTAGGCAGCTACTCCGCACAGACAGACGACGGCCCGATCTGCAACACACTTGTTGACCGCTCCGCTGCTGACCAGTTCGGTCTCCTCGTTTACTCGAAGCTCCGTTCTGTTGAAGAATCCGACACAGTATCGAAGAAGAACGTTACGATCGCCGCTTACAATGACGGTTACGAAGGCTTCGGCGGATACGGCTACTGCCATTATCTGTTCGTAACAGACAACAGCCCGCTTCCGTGGACTGCATGTGCATTCATCGCATACATGACCTGCACCGTAGACGGATTCTCCGCATGGGGCAAGGACATCGGCGGTTACTCCTCCAACCCGACAGTTGCTCAGGGCACAGAAGAGAAGTTCAACCACAAGGCTGACGGCGACCTCGGTCGTGACTGGTGGGTCGGTGAAGGTGAACTCGTAGTTGAAGATCCTAAGTACTGCGCAAGCGTAGCATTCACTGTAGGCAGCTGGATCGAAATGCTCACAAAATACGGCAACTGATTAAGATAAGCTATAATTTATTTGCTTGATATTTGAAAGCTCAAAGGTGTCCTACAATGGGCACCTTTGGCTTTTTGAAAGGAAATGTCTTATTATGCAGAAGACTATGACTACAAAAGCAGACAGACGTGCCGTACGGCTCAATAAGCTCCGCACGTTCTTCTCCAAACCGCAGAACACTATTCTCGTCATAATGGCGGTGCTCTGCACGTTGACGACGTTTGCTCCGATAATTGCCATTGTCGAAGACACTCTGAAAGTCCATATCGGCACTATAGACCAACATCTTTCCGGCAAACCGTCGGGCTTCACGCTCGTGAACTATATCGATCTCTTTACCGGCAACGTATCAAAGACAAACCTGTGGACACCGCTTCTCAATACCGTTATCCTCGCAGTGTTCTCATGCGTTGTCGCTATCCTGTACGGCGGAATATTCGCGTTCCTCGTGACAAGAACGAACCTGTCGTGCAAAAAATATCTCAGCTCGATCTTCATTTTTCCGTACATCATGCCGCAGTGGACGCTCGCCATGGTTTGGAAAAACCTCTTCGACTCCAACCTTATCACGGGAACGAAGGACGGACTTCTCGCGGGACTGTTCGGTATCCGGATGCCGCTATGGTGGTGCCAGGGAATATTCCCGAGTATAGTTGTGCTCGGACTTCACTACGCACCGTTCGCGTATATTCTGATCGGCGGCATCTTCCGTAATATGGACGCAAACCTCGAAGAAGCCGCAACGATCCTGAATACACCGAAAGCGAAGATAATGTTCCGCATCACGCTTCCGCTCGTCAGACCTGCGATACTTTCGACGATTTTGCTCGTGTTCGGAAGCTCCATGGGTAGCTATCCTGTACCGCATTACTTAAAGCTCACGACACTTTCGACGAAATACCTTGAAATGAACGCATCCCGCGCAGGAGAAGCAAGTATCCTCGCCGTGATAATGATGATCCTCGGTTTCACGATCATGTATTTCAACCAGCGAAGCCTCAAGAGCCGCAAGAACTATACGACGGTCACCGGTAAATCCGGTCAGATCTCGAAGATCAACCTCGGCAAGGTCGGAAAGATCGTTATTGCGATCATTTTCATAGTGCTGACGTTCTTCACGAGTATCTTCCCGATAATCTCGTTCGCGTTCGAGACGATTTTGCCGAACCCGGGCGACTACAGCTTCCTCTATACGCTGAACCCGAAGAATCTGACGTCGAAATGGTGGCTCACCTCCGAGAACATCACCGAAAACGGTATGTACGGTCAGAAGGGTATGCTCTTTAACCCGACTATCTGGCGCGGTTTCGGCGGAACGATGCTCGTTTCCGTCGCGTGCGCACTTCTTGCCGGCATCCTCGGTACGCTCATCGGCTACGCCGTATCGAAGAACCGCCGCTCGAAGCTCGCAAGCTACGTAAACAGCGTGGCGTTCCTGCCGTATCTGATGCCGTCTGTTGCAGTCGGTATCGCGTTCTTCATCCTGTTCTCGAATAAGTATTTCAATCTTTATAACACTTATTGGCTTCTTATCCTCGTCGGTACGGTCAAATATATCCCGTTTGCCAGCCGAAGCTCGCTTAACTCCATGCTTCAGCTTTCGGGTGAGATCGAAGAAGCGGCGATAATCCAGGATATACCTTGGTATAAACGAATGCTCAAGATCGTCATTCCGATCCAGAAATCCTCAATAGTCAGCGGATTCCTGCTTCCGTTCATGACGTGTCTCCGCGAGCTGTCGCTCTTTATGCTTCTCTGCGTGCAGGGATATATCCTCTCGACTACCCTCGACTACTTCGACGAAATGGGACTTTACGCATTCTCAAGCGGTATCAACCTTATCTTGATCGTAACGATCCTTATCTGCAACTGGCTTGTGAATAAAATCACAGGCGCAAGTCTTGACAAAGGAATTGGAGGTTAATTATGCCTAAAATAGTATTAACTGATGTAACAAAACGTTGGGGCGGTTTCTACGCCGTAGATCATCTCGACCTTGTTATCGAGGATCGTTCGTTCGTAACGCTTCTCGGACCGTCCGGATGCGGCAAGACAACAACGCTCCGTATGATAGCCGGACTCGAAACACCGACTTCCGGCAGAATAGAGATCGGCGACACTGTAGTGTTCGACAGCGAAAAGGGAATCAACGTACCCCCGAATAAGCGCCACGTCGGATTCCTTTTCCAGAACTACGCGCTGTGGCCGAATATGACCGTTTACGAAAATATCTCGTTCGGTCTGAAAAATCTCAAGAAATACTCCAAAAAAGAGATAGACGAGATCGTCGCAAGAGTAGCGCACCTCGTAAAGATCGAAATGTTCCTTGACCGTTATCCGGCAGAACTTTCCGGCGGTCAGCAGCAGAGAGTCGCTATCGCGCGCACTCTTGCACCGGAACCGTCCGTTATCTTTATGGATGAGCCGCTCTCGAACCTCGACGCAAAGCTCCGCCTTGAAATGAGATCAGAGCTTCAGCGACTCCACCTCAACACAGGATGTACGTTCGTTTACGTAACGCACGACCAAATGGAGGCTATGACGCTCGCAACGCGCATCTGCCTCATCGAAAACGGCGTTCTCCAGCAGTACGACGCACCGCTTACAGTCTACGGTCGTCCGAATAATCTGTTCGTCGCTGACTTCGTCGGAAATCCTTCGATCAACTTCATCGAAGCGCGCGGAGAGCAGACGGCTGACGGAACACTCGCCGTTAAGATATTCGACGGGATCAATGCAAAGTTCGCTCCGAATGACGACATGAACATAGCCGCTTTCAGAGCGGAGGAGCTTAAAGCCGAAGAAGAAAAAGCCGCAGCCCTTGAAGAAGCAAAGATGCAGAAGGGCTACGCCGAAAAGACGAACAAGGACGTTCCGTTCAAGTATCCGATAATCCGCGCGGAAGAAGACGAGAACGCCGCAGAAATGACAGACGATGACTTTGTTATCGGCGTCCGTCCCGAAATGGTACAGATATGCGAAGACGGCGGTCTCGAAGGCGAGATCTACAGCGCGATGCCTACCGGTATGGAAACGACAGTCCGCGTGAAGATAGGGAACTATATCCTTACAGGCGTTGTTTTCGGCGGTGTAACATACGACATTGGCGAAAAAGTCCGTGTATCGCTCAAAGGCAGCGGGATCATGCTGTTCAGCCGCCGCTCGGGTAAGCTGATCGGTACGGGCTCGGTCGCAATAGGGTAAATTCACAACAAGAAAAAGAGTCTCTTTCACAAGAGGCTCTTTTTTGTTAAAAAAGACATAACCGAAATGAAAAAACAGTGTAATAATAAAAGGCGCCCTCCGGGAGGGTGCTGTCAACGAAGTTGACTGAGGGAGAATGCGTTACATCAATTTAAGCACATCTTCCACATTTTCGCAGTGGTTTTTGTACCTCTGCTGTAACTCCGGCGCACCGCTGCTCATGATGTACGGATGCCCTACAATATCGAGTATCGACGTATCGTTGAAGTTGTCGCCGAAAGCCATTGTGTCGGCGAGAGATATGCCGAGATGATCGCAAAGCGCGCGTATTCCGCTACCTTTGTCTGCTATCGTGAAATCGAGCCACGTTTCTGCGGCGACCGCGACGCTGAATCTGTCAGACCATTCGGGCGCCATTATCTTTTCAAGACCTGACGCACCCGACGAACAGCGAGCAGAGATTTTTATAAAATCCTCCGGCATTTCTTCAGGGGATGACAGCACCGTCACCTTGTTCCCGACATAGTTCGTCATCTCGTCGACGATCTCGTTTCCTTTCGGGAAAACGTAGCTCATATCCGCACCGGAGACAAGAAGCTCGCAGTCAGAGTAAGACAGTATTTCGCGGCATAAAGTTAGCGAGACTTCACGGTCTATCACGGTTTTCGAGATGATCTTTCCTTTTTCGCCCTGACCGTAGATGACCGCGCCGTTTTCGCATATATAGTATATCCTGTCCTTTATCGGACCGAACAGCGAGCGCAGACTGTGATACTGCCGTCCGCTTGACGTCGAAAAAATAACGCCTTTGTCCATGAGACGCTCGGCTTCGGCGAAAAATTCGGGCTTGATGTGGCGGCGTTCTGCTGTGAGAAGTGTGCCGTCAATGTCCGTTGCGATGAGCTTTATCATTTTGACCTCAGTTTTATTTTTGAAATTATATCCCCGTCGGCGCGTAGATACAGCCGTATCTGTCGGCGAGAGACTGCATATATTCTTTGCCAGGAGGCTCGATACCGTCAGTCGGGAAGGGAATACCGAGCGCCGAATATTTGTCCTTGCAGGTGTTGTGGTACGCGAGCAATTCAAGCGGTACGTTCCCGGCAAATTCCTTTACTTTTCCGACTTCGCCGTCGTTCAGCGTCGGTACTACCGGCATACGGAACACGAGCGATACGCCAGATTCTTTCAGCCGCGCCGCGTTGTCAAGTATAAGCCCGTTCGATACACCAGTCAGCCGTTTGTGAAGCGATTCGTCTATCGCTTTGATGTCGTATAGAACATGGTCAACATACGCGCGAACTTTCACGAACGCTTCCCATGGGACGTTGCCTGCCGTCTCAATTGCGGTGTTATATCCGCGCGCCTTGCATCCCGACAATATTTCCGCCGCAAAGTCAGCCTGTAAGAGCGGCTCACCGCCCGATAACGTCACACCGCCGCCCGACTGCCTGTAAAACGCCGCGTCGCGTGATACGGTGTCTATAACTTCATCCGCGCTGACAGTCCGCCCGACGAGTTTTTTCGCACCGTGCGAACAAACCTCCGCGCATTTTCCGCATCCGTCGCATAAGTCGGTGAACGCTTTTGAGCAGAACTTTTTGCACTCACCGCACCCGACGCATTTTGAACGGTAGAACATCAGCCTCGGACGCATTTCTTGCGATTCGGGATTGTGACACCACAGACAGCGCAGATCGCACCCCGAAAAGAACACGTTCGTCCTAATCCCGGGACCGTCGTATATGCTGAAACGCTGTATGTCGAAAATAAGTCCGTTCATTTTACATTTCCTGTTCCGTGCGCTTGATTATGTTGTCCTGTAACCCTTCTTCGAGATCGACGAAATACGCACTGTAGCCGCCGACGCGCACGATGAGATTTCTGTGCCTGTCGGGGTTTTCTTTTGCGTCTTTCAGTTCTTTTGCGTCAAGGACGTTGACCTGTAAGGTCTGTCCGCCCTCTGCAAAATACGTTTTTGCGAGGGAGATAAACGATTCGATCCCTCTTTCCGTGCCGAACTGATTCTTCGAAAACTTCATCTGAAGCACGTTTCCGCTCGTCGAAAGACGCTGATTTGTCTTCAGAACCGAGCAGAGAAGCGCAGTCGGACCGTTTACGTCACATCCGGGTACTGCACCGATGCTGTCGGCGAGCGTGGAGTCGCCTGCCTTTTTCCCGTTCGGCAAAGCTCCGATCGAACGTCCGTATCTCGCCGCACGGTTGAACGTACTGCATCCCATACCGTAAACGCCGCCGCGGAATGTTTCTTTCGTTTGCGCGTAACGGTAGAGCGAGTCCGTTATTTCCGTGTATATCGCGTCAACGTAGTCGATGTCGTTACCGAATTTGTGATATGTCGAGAAATCGCGATATAATTCGTCATACCCGTCAAAATCCTTTAGCAGAGCGTCGATCAGCTCCGCCATGGTGTATTTTTTCGTGTCGTAGACGTAATGTTTTATCGCGGCAAGGGAGTCCGCTGTGTCGGGAAGCCCCTCGGTAAGAAGCTGACCGTGACCGTAGTACGGACCGCGGTTCTTGTAGTCAAGTCCCTTTTCGATGCACCCCTGAATAATGAGCGAATGCCACGGATTCGGCGCCTGATCCGCAAAGACACGCGAAGATTTGAGCGACATCGACACCGTACTGTCGACGAGATATTCGATCTGCTTTCGGAGTGCGTCCATTAGTGAGGAAAAGTCCGCAAATTCCGCCGCGTCGCCAGTCTCAAGTCCGAGAACTTCGCCTGTTTTCGGATGCAGACCGTTAAACAGCGTAAACTCAAGCGCGGCGGCAACGTTGATCTCTCCGTCTTCAAGTCCCATGTGAGACTTGCCGAAAATGTCTATCTGATTGCACCCGTTCATGCAGTACAGGTGCGAATCGGACGACGGGATTCCGAGTGCTTCGAGGGAAGGACAGACACAATCGTCGCTATATATCGCAGGCATACCGATTCCCGTCGCTATCGTCTCAGCCGCTTCACGCCACGCTCTTTCGGGACTGTTTTTGTGGAAACGCATTGTAATGTTCGGTGTGTTGTAGTGGGTATCACGCGCGACGCGAAGAACATCGTAAGTCAGCGCACAACATCTGTCGCGCCCGAATTCGTCACTTCCTCCGATGCAGAGATTCCACGCGCGTACACGGTGGAACAGCTCCCATAGCTTCTTCAGTGAATCATATCTGTCGCCGTCCGTGTCGTTCTCGTAGTATACGCCGAGCGCATAGTCAAAAAGTCCGGGCGAGTCGTTTTCGATAAAGCTGTACGCGAGCCAGAAAAATTCGCACGCTTCAAAGAAATTGCGCGGCGTCTTTCGCGGAACGACTTCAAACGCGGTAATAAGCCGTCGGAGTGCGGTCTTGTCGTCTCCTTCGGCAGTTGAAAGCATTTCTGCGGCGAGTTCTTTATATCTGTCCGCGAGAATTTCAATAGACGAGAGGGCGACCTCAAGAGAATCGTAGAAGCCATTTTTGTCCGAGTGGATATTTCTGAAAAGCGCGATCTTTTCTCTCAGTCCGTCCGTTCCGATGCGGAGAAGCATTTCGTAGTCGGGATTTGCGTGACCGTAGCCCGCTCCCCAACAACAGTTCGTGTCAAATAAACGGTGCTCGCGCTCGGTGAACGGCTCGAAATTCTTTCCCATCGTGTGGTACTGCCAAAAACCGTTGTACAGCTCGTCGATCTCGTCCGCAAGATGAGGATATTTCTTTTTCTGCCGCTCTTTTGTTTCGACGGAGAACGAAATACCCTGACTGCGGTAGTACGAGATACCGCTGTTTCCGAAAGTACAGCAGGGACCTGCGAATCCGTCCTTCGGATCTATCGAAATTTCACCGAGCCTGCATAGTTTTCTGAAACCGCACGCTATACGGTATTCCCGTTCGTATTCCGGAGAGACTCCGGAAACGTCGGCGTCTCTGAAACCGACTGCAAAAGGCTCGATTTCTCTCAGTGTTTTCATAAAAACGCAAACCTCGCACTGTTTTTTCTGTACCGATATTATATCACACGACTTACGCCTTTTCAACAGTGAATAAGTAATCCGATTTGTTTTTGACGTAAACGAAAAAAGAATTGTTTTTTTTTGACTCATGTGTTATAATTATAAAAATATTAAAAAGTCGGAAAAGGAGTATTTCCGTTCATGACTGAATTTATACCTTATATAAAACTTGCGGTTGCATCACTGATACCTGTCGTTGCCGCGTCGCTTTTGTATATTCTTGAAAAAAAGACGGCGTTTGCAAAAGTTCCGTATGTGGTGAAACAGATCATTTTCGGTATCATCTTCGGCGGTATAGCAGTTCTCGGTACCGAATGGGGGATCGAAATGAACGGTGCGGTCGTCAACAGCCGCGACTCCGCCGTTCTTATCGCAGGACTGATGTTCGGCTCTCCTGCCGGAATAATCGCCGGATTTATCGGCGGTATCGAGCGCTGGATAGCCGTTGCATGGGGCATCGGAACATTCACAAGAGTTGCGTGCTCCGTGTCTACGATCCTCGCGGGATTTTACGCCGCCTTCCTCAGAAAAGTTCTGTTTGAAGACAAAAAGCCGAGCGTATTCATCGCGTTCGCAAGCGGCGTCGTAATGGAGGTCATCCACCTGTCTATGGTGTTCCTCACGAATATGAACCAGGCAGAGAAAGCCATAGAGGTAGTCAAGGCCTGCTCTATCCCGATGATAGCCGCGAACAGCCTTTCTGTCTTCCTCGCCGCAATAATGATAACTCTGCTTTCACGCGAAAAGATCGTCGCGAAGAAGAACTCCGTCCGTATTTCACAGACTATACAGCGCTGGCTTCTCATATCGGTGCTGATTGCATTTTTTGTAACATCGTTTTTCCTTTACAGCCTGCAGGATAAGACCGCAAAGGTCGAGACGGATAATCTTCTGTCGATCGCCATAAATGAGGTGGCAGATGATATACGTGACAGTACCGACAGTACGATGATCGATCTTGCCAAAAACGTCAGAACGGACCTCATGACAAAAACGCCGGAAGAAGTTATGGAGGAAAGAAACGTTACCGAGATCAACGTAGTAAACTCAAAGGGTATTATCATTTCAAGCTCAGAGCCGAGCTTTGTCGGATTCGATATGGCGTCCGGCAGACAGTCGGAGGAATTTCTCTGCTTGCTCGGAGATGAACGCGAATATGTTCAGGAATACGGCCCTATCGAGAATGATCCGAGCATATTCCGCAAGTATGCAGGTGTAAAAACTGCATCCGGCTTCATTCAGGTCGGATACGACGCCGAAACGCTCCAGTCCGAGATCGACAGCGAGGTCATCGGAATCACGAAGAACCGTCACGTCGGTCAGAGCGGTATGGTCATCATCGTGGACGAAAATCAGAAGATCGTCTCGACTCCGGACGGTGTGACAGCTAAAGAGCTTGAAGAAAAATTCATTGATGTTCAGTTTGCCAAAGAGGGAGAAACATTCACCGCAAAAATAGACGGTGAACGCAATTATATGCGCTTCGAGGAGGTCGAAGGATATTATATCTTATCCGTCTATCCCGAAACCGAAGCACTCAGAATGAGAAACATCGCGCTGTACGTCAATACATTCCTTGAAATAATCGTATTCGGTGCACTGTTCGCTGTAATATATCTGCTCATCAAAAAGGTCGTCGTAGACAGAATAAAGAGCATGAACCGCTCTCTTGCACAGATCTCCGACGGCAACCTCAATGTTGTTGTCGACGTTCGTTCAAGCGAAGAATTCGCCTCCCTTTCGGACGACATAAACAATACCGTCGATACGCTGAAAAAGTATATCGCGGAAGCATCCGCAAGGATAGATAAGGAGCTTGAATTTGCGAAGAATATCCAGGCGTCCGCACTGCCGAATCAGTTCCCGGCATTCCCGAAGAGAAAGGATTTCGATATCTTCGCACTGATGGATCCCGCAAAAGAGGTCGGCGGAGACTTCTACGACTTTTATCTTACTCACGACGACACGTTCAACTTCCTTGTTGCCGATGTGTCCGGCAAGGGTATTCCTGCCGCAATGTTCATGATGAGGGCAAAGACGGAGCTGAAAACCCTCACCGAAGCCGACGTACCGATCGACGACGTGTTCACACGCGGTAATGCCGCACTCTGCGAGGGGAACGACGCCGGAATGTTCGTCACCGCATGGCAGGGAAGTGCTGACCTTGATTCGGGTATTGTGAAATTCGCAAACGCAGGACACAATCCGCCGCTTGTTTATCATAAGAGCACGGGAAGATTCGAGTACCTCCGCTCAAAGGTGGGATTCGTCCTCGCCGGTATGGACAGCGTGAAATATAAAACGCAGGAGATATCCCTTGAGCCCGGAGACATCGTATTCCTTTACACGGACGGTGTGACTGAGGCGACAAACGCGAATACCGAGCTTTACGGTGAAGAACGACTTCTTCAGGCGATCAATTCGAGAGAATTTGAAACCGTCCGCGAGATGTGCGAATTTATCAAATCCGACGTTGACGCATTCGTGGGAGAAGCGCCGCAGTTCGACGACATCACAATGCTCGCTTTCAGATATATAGGCAAGCCACCTGTGCCGAAGATGATCATTGAAGACGCAGTGATCGACGATATTCCGAAGCTCACCGAGTTTGTTGAGTCGGAGCTTGAAAAAATCGACTGCCCGATGAAAGCCGTAATGCAGATCGACGTTGCGCTCGACGAGATACTCTCGAATATCATCAACTACGGCTATCCCGAAAAGTCCGGCCACGTTGAGATCAGAGTCTTAGCAAAGGACGAAGAGCCGAACACCGTTTATATCAACTTCCGCGACAACGGTATACCGTATAATCCTCTCACAAAGGAAGCACCGGATACAACGCTTTCCGCAGAAGAGAGAGGTATCGGAGGACTCGGAATATTCATCGTCAGAAAGACAATGGACGATGTGCGCTATAAATACGAGAACGACCAGAATGTTCTGACGATCAAGAAGAGTTGGGGTTAACTAAAAATGAATGTACTTGAAGAAGCAATAAAGTTTGCGACAGACGCCCATTCGGGGCAGATACGCAAAATGACGAACACGCCGTATATCCTTCATCCGCTTGAGGTCGCCGCTATAATATCGACAATGACCGCGGACCTCGACGTAATGGCGGCAGGGGTGCTTCACGACACCGTGGAGGACTGCGACGTGGATCCTAAAGAGATAAAAAGACTGTTTGGCGCGCGCGTTTCGGCTCTCGTACAGAGCGAGACGGAGGACAGAACGGCAGTCAACAAAACTAAAGCGGAATCGTGGCAGGAGAGAAAAGAAGAATCACTTCTCATCCTGAAGCTCACGAAGGATATTGACGTAAAAAGACTTTGGCTCGGCGATAAGCTCTCGAATATGCGCTCTTTTTACAGGGAATATCAGAAAAAGGACGACGATATGTGGCTCGCTCTGAACCAGAAGGATAAATCAAAACAGGAGTGGTATTACCGCTCGATAATCGAAAATATCGGAGAGCTTTCCGATACAGCCGCATATAAAGAATTCTGCGGACTTGTAAATCAAATATTTGCCGATACGGAGGATGAAAAATGACTGTAACATCGAAATGTGACAACGGACGCATTACGCTCATCGTTGAGGGCCGTGTGGATTCAACGACCGCTCCGGTTTTTGAGGAACAGGCTGAAAAACTGCTCACGGAAAACGCGCACACTGAAGTCTTTATTGACGCGGACGCGCTCGAATACATATCCAGCGCAGGACTCAGAGTAATGCTCAAGCTCCTCAAGCAGGAAAAGAATCTGACCGTCGTCAATGCTTCGAGCGAGGTATACGACATTTTCGAGATGACGGGATTCTCCGAAATGATAAACGTGCAAAAGGCATACCGCCGTGTATCTGTTGAGGGCTGTGAGGTCATCGGCAAGGGCGCGAACGGTGAAGTGTACCG
This sequence comes from Eubacteriales bacterium, assembly GCA_045643285.1. Taxonomy (GTDB): domain Bacteria; phylum Bacillota; class Clostridia; order Oscillospirales; family CAG-272; genus UMGS1696. The sequence continues at coordinate 25,118 of JAZUKN010000032.1, read as the reverse complement.
TCTTGATCCCGAAACTATTGTCAAGGTGTACCTCAATCCCGATTCTCTCGACGATATTAAGCGGGAAAGAGAGCTTGCACGCCGTGCGTTCGTTCTCGGTGTACCGACGGCTATCTCTTACGATGTTGTCAGAATAGGCGACTCTTACGGCTCGATGTTTGAGCTGCTCAACGCAAAGTCCCTTGCAAAGCTGATCGCTGAAGAGCCGGAAAACCTCGATAAATTCGTCGGTGATTTTGTCGGGCTCTTGAAGACTATCCACTCAACCGAGCTGAAACCGGGTGAGATCCCCGATATAAAGGATACAGTATACGGCTGGCTGTCGAGAGTGGAAGGACATATCGACGGCGCGCGCTTTGAGAAGCTGAAAAAACTCGTCGATGCCACACCGGATACCTGCACAATGCTCCACGGCGACTACCACCCGAAGAATGTTATGATGCAGAACGGGGAAGCACTTCTCATTGATATGGACACACTCACCGAAGGACATCCCGTATTCGAGTTCGGATCGATCTTCAACGCTTTTATGGGATTTTCGACAGTCGATCATACCACAGTCGAACATTTCCTCGGAATAAAGTATGATATATCGGTACAGTTCTGGAAAAAGACGCTTCGCCTCTACTTCGGAACAGACGACGAAGCAAAGCTCGAAGAATACGAAAATAAAGCCCGCCTCGTCGGTTATCTCCGTCTGCTGCAGAGGAACATCAGAAAGGACCTCAACAAAAACGAAACGGGCAAGCTCGAATACGACGCATTCAAAGAGAATCTCGAAAAATATATCGACAAAGTCGACTCGCTCGATTTCTGAGAAAGACAAAAATAAAGGGACTGGTTTCAGTCCCTTTATTATGTTAAAAGAAATCTCACTTTGGCGCCCTCTGTGAGGGAGCTGTCAGCGGAGTTGACTGAGGGAGTGAGAAAAAATTTACATTATCGTTCCCGTGAACTTTGCGAGCAGCTTGTCAGCGTGCTGACTGAGAAGCGAGATCGAGTCGCCGGACGACATACGCGCGGCAAGGTCAAGTGTGGTCGTTCTGTATTCGCCGCTTTCAACTCCCGTGAACTCGATGAACTGGTTCGGGGAAGTAAGCGGATTTTCTCTGTAGAATTTGAAGAGTGCCGCCGCAACACCGATGCAGATGTACGTTGGGTGCCCTCCCGTTTCAAGTACGCTGAGAGCCGCGCCGGTGAGACGGTCGGACTTTGCGAGCTTGCGCGGAATATCGTTTCCGACTCGTTCGCAGGTGTCGCCGAGTGCGGTGTTGCCGAAGCGGCGTATGAGGTCGTCGGTGTGCGCGAGAATCTCGTCAAGCGGCTTTGAGTAACGTTTCGAGAGGGCGATTGCGGATTCGGTCATTGCCTCGCGTACAACAACGCGGATCTCGGGGTCTGCTATAGCCTCGCTGATGTACTTGTAGCCCTTTCTCAGTCCGAGATAAGCGCAGACAGCGTGTCCCATGTTGTGGATGTAGAGCTTTCTCTCAATGATAAAACGGAACGGGGAAACCGGAATGACGTTCTTGATCTCGGGTACTTCGCCCTTGAACGCATCCTTGTCGCACGGAAGAACGGGGTATGCTTCTGCACGGACGAGAAGCGGATCGATCTCAAGCAGTGCTTTGTCCGGAAGCGGAACCATGCGTCCGACCGACGTTTCGACGAGTCCGACAAAGTCAAGCTCCTCCGGTGTAAGCTCCGGCTCAAGCAGGGATTTTATGTACTTGTCCGCGTCCATGAGGTTTTCGCAGATCAGAAGATTGATCGGCTTCTTTCCTTCGGAATAGCGGAGCTTCACGCCTGCGACGAAGTTCGGTATGATGAATTTTATCGCTTTTGCACCGACACAGGTCACGCATATATCGCAGTCGGCGATAACGCGGGCGGCGGCTTCATGATCGTTTCCGTTTACCGCACGGACGTTCTTCACGGTTTTCTTTACGTTGCCTGCGGACGAAACTATTTCAAGCGGATATTCGTGTCTTTCGTTCAGCGCGTCAACAACGGGAGCGGCAACGTCAATAAAGCAGACGTCGTATCCGCCCTCCGACATTATCTGACCGATAAATCCTCTGCCGATGTTACCGGCGCCGATGATTGCAGCAGTTTTCATTTTATTGTATCTCCTTTTCGGATGAAATTTCGTTAATCAATAGCCGGGACTTCTTTTGCGCCGAACTCGTCGGCAAGCGCGAGAACCTCTTCGACTGTCTTCATGGCTTCCGTGGCACCCGGCTCTGCGAGAGACTGAGTTGCGGCGGCATTTCCGAGCTTGAGCGCATCTTCAAGCGACATTCCTCTGTGTGCCGCCGAAAGAACACCTGCACAGAACGCATCTCCTGCGCCGACCTTGCCTTTTATGAATTCCTTCGGTGTGTAGATCTGTCCGTAGGTCGCAAAGTTGCCGTCTCTGTCCATGCCGAAGCCGCCTTCGGGACAGTGGATTATTGCCCAGGTCGAAACACCGAGCGAGAACAGTGCGCGGAGGACTTTTTTGATGTTTCCGTAGATGAGCGAGCCGTCTTCTGCCCGAAGAGCAATACCCGTCGAGCGGCTTGCTTCGATCTCGTTGATGACGCAATAGTCGGTGTACTTCAGCGCAGGCGGAACGAGACGGGAGAATCTTTCACCGACTTCGGAAACCACGTCAATAGAGGTCTTTATGCCGTGCTCCTTTGCGTGAACGAGCAGACGTGCCATTTTTGTGCCGTATTCGTCGTCTTCTTCGTCAAGTGCGTCAAGCAGAAGTATATACGCAACGTGCATAATATCGCAGTCGCAGTCGTCCCACGAGAACGAATCCTCGGAGAAGTGCGCATTCGCACCGCGGTACTGGAAGAATGTGCGCTCTTTTGTGAGAGTATCGCTCATGACGGACGTGAACGAGGTCTTTCCCGTGCGTCCGACAAGGGAAACGTCTATTCCGGCGTCTTTCATCGTTCCGACAGCGTAGTCACCGAGCTCATCGTTTCCGACAAGACCGAGCGCGGCGATGTCGGTATCGGGCATCAGCTTCTTGAGATCTATACCGACGTTGCATACCGAACCGCCGACTGTTTTCGAGATACCGTCGGTGATTGTCGTAAGCTGTCCTTTTTCGGGGTAGCCTGTGATAGGATAAAGATTGTCAACGATAATGTTTCCGGCAACGATTATTTTGTTTTTCATGGTTGACTCCGTTTCTGTTTTGATTTATAATATTACTGATGACATTATACCATTGTATGGCAGAATAGTCAAGGAAAAATAAGCGGAGATTGACGGAAAATGAAATGGGAAGAGCTTGAAGCATTGTGCGGATCCTGCACAAAATGCGCGCTCGGCAAAACACGCACAAATCTTGTTTTCGGCTGCGGAAACCGGGAAGCGGACTTGATGTTCGTCGGCGAAGCACCGGGAGCGGACGAGGATAGGGAAGGCGTGCCGTTTGTCGGAGCAGCAGGACAACTTCTGAATAAGTATCTCGCGGCTGTAGGTATAGAACGGGACGACGTTTATATCGCAAACATCCTCAAATGCCGTCCTCCGCATAACCGCGATCCGCTTCCCGAAGAGCAGGATGCGTGCATCGGATACCTCAGAGAGCAGGTCAGACTTATTAAACCTAAGATGATAGTCTGCCTCGGACGAATTTCGGCGGCAAGACTGATCCACGAAGACTTCCGTATCACACGGGAGCACGGCGTGATTGTCGAAAAAGGTCAGTTTGCGATGACTGCCGTTTTTCATCCGGCGGCACTGCTCAGAGATTCTGCGAAAAAAGCGGATATGCTTACTGATATGAAAAAAATAAAAAATTATCTTGACGAACACTGAAAAGACGGCTCGGTAGCCGTCTTTTATTTTACAGATAAGGTTTTTTGATTATTAAACTTAAAAATATTGATATTAATTTGATAAATTTTGTTGACAAATGAAAAAAAGGGTGATATACTAATCATAGTTGTTTTTGTGTAATTATGTCTGTATATTGTAAAATGTAAAGATTTTGTCAGGGAGAGCTGTTTATATGGATCAGAATAAAGAACAGGGAATAGAAATAGATATACTTAAAGTGGCGCAGGTCGTACTCCGCAGATGGTGGGTAATCGTGCTTGCAGGTCTTCTGTGCGCTGCACTGTTTCTCGGATATACCATAGCCTTTATCGCACCGCAGTATGAGTCGAGTGTGCTGTTCTATGTCAACAACTCGTCAATGTCGATAGGATCCCAGTCGATCAGTATTTCTACCGGTGAACTGAGTGCCGCAAAAACGCTCGTTGATACATACTGCGTTATCCTTAAAACAAGACTGACGCTCGAAGAGGTATCAAACAACCTCAAGAACTCCGGACTGAATTATTCCTATGCATCTCTCGATAAGATGATTTCTTACTCTGCAGTAAACGATACGGAAATTTTCCGTGTTAAAGTAACTTGCTCCAATCCGTCGGACGCCTGCACTATTGCAAATACCGTGGCACAGGTGCTTCCCGATAAGATCTCCAGCGTCGTTGACGGTTCGTCCGTTCGCGTCGTTGACTATGCTGTCGTAGCAAGCTCCAGAACTTCTCCGAGCTACTCGAAAAATATGCTGATCGGTTTTGCTGTCGGTGTTGTAATTGCAGTCGCTGTTCTCGTAGTCCTCTACCTCCTCAACGATACGATCACATCCGAAGAATGGATCCTTACCACCTTTAAGGACGATATTCCGCTGCTCGCAACTATTCCGGACGCAAACCAGTACGGTTCGAGAAGCACAAGATACGGAAGCAAATACGGCTACAAGTACGGCTACAAGTACAGTAAGCGCTACGGTTACGGCTATGGCTACGGTAACAAGACGCGCTACGGCGGAAACTACGGCGGATACAGATACGGTTACCGTAACGGTTACTACGGATCAAAGTCGCAGCTTCAGAAAGCACCGGAACCGGTCGAACATATCGAATCCCTTTGATGAAAGGAGGATACAGACGTGAAAAAGGATAAGAAAACAAAAGAAATGAAAGACGTTCAGACTGATACAGAAATAAAGGCTGAAAACAAAAAAACAAAAAAGAACGTCAAATCCTCCGAGACATCCGCAAAAGATACTAAAAAGAAACCGGATCTGAAGAAAAAGCTCGGTCCGAATCTTGACTTTGCTTCAACAGAAGCATACAACCTTCTCAGAACGAACGTGCTGTTCTCATTCCCCGAAGGACCCGGCGCAAAGGTCATCGGAGTTACAAGCCCGTGTCCTCAGGAAGGTAAATCCTTCACTATTCTCAACCTTGCATATTCCACAGCCGAAGCCGGACATAAAGTAGTCCTCGTGGACTGCGACCTTCGCCGTCCTTCGATCTATAAAAACCTCGGAATGCCGCTGTCTCCCGGGCTTACGAATCTTCTCGTAAACGACCAGAGAGATGTCATCCACGCAGGCGTTCTCCACGAAAATATGTGTGTAATAACGGCAGGAGATATCCCTCCGAACCCGTCCGAGCTTCTCGGTTCACAGAGAATGTTCGAGGTGCTTGGAATGCTCAAGGAAAAGTTCGACTATATCTTTCTTGACCTGCCGCCTGTTCTGTCTGTATCCGACCCGCTCGTCATTACGAAGAACCTCGACGGTATCATCGTAGTAACAAGACATAACACAACACGCCGCAGCGACGTAAACGAAACCGTACGTCAGCTTAAATTCACACACGTACATATCCTCGGCTTTGTTTATAACTCCTACGGCAACACCGGACGCGGATATTACTACAGAAACAAATATTACCGTAAGGGCGGTTACTACAAGAATTACTACAAGGGCTACTACAAGCGTCACTACTATTCGAGCTATAAAACACATCATAGCGACTCCTCAAGCGCGAATGCCGAGCAAAAGTAAATCGGCGATCATTGATATTTGAAACAAATGGACAACAGAAAAAACAAAATTCTGTTTCCGTTGCTGCTCGTACTGCTTGCGATCGTTACTGTTCTCGCCTGTCTGTTCATTCATTTCGGCAACGTCAGAAAAGCGGCAATAAACAGTGCGTATGACGGCGATGAAACCGTAACGGAAAAAGGACAGCACTCCGAAAAAGACTACGGTGCTGAATCGTCCGATTTGATAAAAGAGGAAAACGACGCTACGCCGGAGGCAGAAGCAGAGGAATTCGATTACGTTTCCGCTCTGCACGATGCTATGGAAAAGAATCCCGACGTGTACGCATGGATTTCGATAACGGATACCGTGATCTCATATCCTGTCTGTAACAGACCGCATAACAATAAGTATTATCTCTCCCACTCGTCTGATGCACGCTGGAATCCGATGGGCGCGATCTTCTCGGAGGACTACAATTCCCGTGATTTCACCGATCCGTGCGTTGTACTGTACGGACATTCGATGACCGGCACAAAGTTTTTCGGCACACTTCAGAAGAGCTTCTCGGACAGGTCATTCTTTGACGAACACAGGGAGATAAAGGTTTATCTGCCGGACAAGATTCTGACATATAAAACTTTCGGTGCAATATCTTACAGTAATGTGCATATCCTGCATTACTACGATTTCACTATGCGCTCGTACTACGACTGGTTCATCGAAAGCTTATATAATATCCGCAGTATAGACGCGATCCTTGATGAAGAAATACTTCCGTCATTTGAAAACGGAGACAAGATCCTCGTCCTTTCGACCTGTCTGAAGGGACACAACGACAAACGCTTCCTGGTTCTTTCCGTTCTGGATGGAATTGAAGAAATATTATCTGAATAAATTTTTAGTGAGGGAAATATAATGAAAAGAATCCTGCTGACAGTTTTAGCTCTGATTGTAGTTGCTTCTCTCGTGTTACCCGTTTTTGCCGCAACTACAGTAAAGAGTATTGAACAGAAGAGAATCGACGTTGTTGCCGATGAAGACGGTGACGTCGGTACTATTCACACTCCTGACGGAGATGTTAAAGTTCCGTTTGAGGCTCTTATCGTAACAAACGTTGTCGATGCCGATCACGCTTACGACGAGCATATCACTATCGCACTCGACGAAGCTATGAACGATATTAAAATAGCTGAGACGATGAGTGATCTTTGTGCAGGACTCGATGATCTCGTCAAGACGATCGACCCCAATTTCACATCCGAAAACTTTGTTGTTGCCGACCTTTTTGACGCAACGCTTATCAACGGATATGACGAGATTCTTCATGATGACTATGCTACCAATATTGAGATCACATTCGATATCGGTTTGACTGATGCTACGGAAGAACCCGTATTCATCTACCGTGATGAGGAAGGCGAGTGGCACATCATCGACGAAGAAAACGTTACAGTCAACGAAGACCTTACAGTAACGGTATTTTTCCTTGAGATCTGCCCGATCGCGATCCTCATGACTGCTTCCGGAATGGTGATCGAGAATCCCGACATCGTTTCCCCTCAGACCGGTGTTGACTGGACTCCCTACGTGATCTGCGGTGTAGCGGTCATTGTCGCCGTTGCCGCTTCCGTTGCTCTTATGACAAAGAAGAAAGCGTAAAATACAGACGAACATACGGGGACGGGTAGTTTTTTGCTTCCGTTCCCTTATTTTTCATAATGCTTAACCGATAAATAACTGGAGAATCACATGGACGATAAAATTGTTCAGTCAGGCGATGAACTTGAAACTGTAACTTCTGCCCCGGCAACCGATACTGCCGTTGAAACGGAACATCATCACCACCATAGCGGTGACGATGAACATCACCACCATAGCGGTGGCGATGAACATCATCACCATAGCAGCGACGGTGAGCATCACCACCACCATCATCATCACCATTCGAGCAGTGGAAGCAGTAAGAATGACGATTCCAAAAAGAAGAAAAACAAGAAAGAATCACTTGCGGCTTCTTGGAAGAAGACAGTCAAACAAACGAAAGATTATCTCGAACGCAAACCGTTCGTGAAGAATCTTTTGATATTCCTGCTTGCCATTATTTTGTGTGTAGCAGTGATTCTTGTGTTTGGTTTGATCGAAAATAAGTATTTCAAAAATCTAAAGACACAGGACGGCGGCGATACTGTCGACTACAGCGCATATTCCGGCGATGAAGTGTATATCGACGGTGAAATATATGTTCACAAGAAGAACATAACGTCTTATCTTATCATCGGTGTCGATAAAACTGGCAGATTCAAGGATTCAAAGTCGTACAAGAACGAACAACAGTGTGACTTTCTTGCGCTTATCGTCTTTGATTCCGACGCGAAGACTTATAAAATCGTGCATATCAACCGTGATACGATGACTCCCGTCAATGTTCTCGGAGTAAACGGACAGGTCGCGTCGACAAAACTGATGCAGATAGCACTGTCTCATACATACGGTAACGGACTCGAACGTTCGGTCAAGAATACGACCGACGCAGTTTCCAACCTCTTCTACGGAATGAATGTCGACAAATATTTTGCATTCACAATGTCAGGTGTCGCTGAGATCGCCGATTATGTCGGCGGTGTTCCGGTCACGATAAACGAAGACCTCACAGCCGCAAACCCGAAGTTCACTGAAGGCTCTGAAATCTCGCTCAAAGGTGACGACGCACTTGATTTCGTCAGAGCGCGTATGTCAGTCTCCGACGGTACGAACATCAAGCGTATGGAAAGACAGAAGCAGTTCATAAGCTCGCTTATGGAACTGTTCAATGACGCAGACGACGCCGAAGAATTCGTCCTCGGATGTATGCACAGTATGCAGAAATATACTCTCACGAATATCGAATCCAAAGATATAACAAATCTTATCGATTCGTTTGACGAATACGAATTTGACGGACTTGTTTCACCCGAGGGTGAGGCAACTGTTGAAAGGGATCACGTAAGATTTGATATCGATGAAGACAGCTTCAAGGACTTCGTTCTCGATCTGTTCTTCGATAAAAAAGAAGAAATTAACTGATTTCTGAGGAATGATAAATGATTGATTTCCATTCGCATATTCTGCCGGGAATGGACGACGGCGCAAAGACTCTTGAGGATTCGCTTGAGCTTCTCAGAATGACAGAACAGCAGCGTATTTCCGGGATCGTCGCAACACCGCATTTCTATCCCGATAAGGAAGAGCCGGATGTTTTTCTTGACCGTCGCCGAAAATCGATGCACGAGCTTTATAAAGTGCTTACCCCGTCAATGCCCGAGGTCTATGTCGGTGCCGAGGTCGCTTATTTCGGCGGAATGGGCAGAAGTGAGCAGATGCGTCGCCTGACTGTCAAGGGAACGCACACTATCCTCGTCGAAATGCCGTTTTCTCCCTGGTCGGAGCAGGTACTCAAGGATATGCGCGGTCTTTCCGACAATCTCGGACTTCTTCCGGTCATCGCACATATCGAACGGTATATGGCGTACCAGAACAGGGAAATGCTCTACAGACTGTCCGATCTCGGAGTAAGGATCCAGTCGAACGCCGACTTCTTCACACGTTTTCTCACCCGTCGTCGCGCAGTAACGATGCTCGCGCGGAACGAGATACAGTTCATCGGCTCCGACTGCCATAATACATCGTCCCGCCCGCAAACGCTCGGAAAAGCACTTGAGACGATCGAAGAACTGCTCGGCAGCGATATGATCGACTATATCACCGAGACGACTGAACTACAGCTTAACGGAGCAATTCCGCTCAGAAAGATGTTTGAAACCGAATAAAAAAGGATTTTATCTTATGAAAAAGCATTTGAGAGCATTTATAATGTGGTCGGTGGACGTGCTTACCGCACTGATTTCATTCGGGATCGTGTTCAATTACGCAGAGCGCGTGAGCCGTTTTCGCCCGCCAGTACCGTCTCTTCTTGCGGCGGCTCTTGTACTTGTCTCATTCACGGTCCTTGTGTACGTTTTATTCAGAGTCAATACAACGATATGGCGTTACAGCACTGAACGAGACTATGTCAAGATTTTCGCGGCTGCAGTCTTTGCGTCCGGCGGTGCATCGGCATTGTTTATTATCACGGGACTACTCAACCTGAAATGGGAGTATTATGTTTTTGCGATTCTCATTGACGCATCTGTAGTGACATTCTCCCGTGTGATATACAGACTGCTCGTTTCAAATCACCGTTCCAATAAAAACAAGCGGACTGAAGGAGAAGTAACTCAAAACAAACGGCTTCTCATCGTCGGTGCAGGATCGTCCGCATCAATTATTATCGGTGACATCCGCTCTAATCCCGCGTGCGGATATGTGCCTGTCGCACTTGTTGACGATGACATCGAAAAAGTCGGCAGAACGGTCAAGGGAGTCGACGTCCTCGGTATTATTGCAGATGTTCCGGCTGTTGCCGCCAAATGCAGAGCAGACGAGATTTTCGTTGCTATTCCGTCCGCAACCAACGCCGAAAGAGCAGCTATTCTCGAAAAGTGCGCGAAAGCCAATATTCCGCTGAAAATTTTGCCACACTATTCTGAGTTTGATGGCGAAGAATCGAGCTTTATCAACCGCGTGCGCGATATAACGCCCGAAGAACTTCTCGGACGCGAACCGCTTGTTATAGTGAACGATACCGTATCCGATTTTGTGTCGGGTAAAGTTGTATGCGTTACAGGAGGCGGCGGCTCGATCGGATCGGAGATCTGCCGACAGATCGCCGCACATAATCCGAAACGGCTCGTTATCATCGACATTTACGAAAATAACGCATACGCCATCCAGCAGGAGCTTATAAATAAGTACGGTTCTTCGCTTGATCTGCAGGTGTATATCGCATCCGTCAGAGAGCAGAAGAAGATCGACTACCTCTTCTCCGTTGAAAAGCCGCAGATCGTCTTTCATGCCGCTGCGCATAAGCACGTTCCGCTCATGGAAGTATCCCCCGATGAGGCAGTCAAAAACAACATCTTCGGTACATACAACACCGCTCTCGCCGCACGGAATAACGGAGTCGAGAAATTTGTTCTCATTTCCACAGATAAGGCGGTCAATCCGACGAATATCATGGGTGCGACAAAGCGCGTTTGCGAAATGATAATCCAGTATTTCGAGTCCACTTCTCCGAATACTACATACGCCGCAGTCAGATTCGGTAATGTTCTCGGCTCGAACGGCTCTGTTATCCCGCTCTTTAAGGAGCAGATAAAGAATCGCCAGGACGTAACGATAACTCACCCCGAAATAATCCGCTACTTTATGACTATCCCCGAAGCGAGCCAGCTCGTTCTGACTGCCGGAGCCATGGCAAAGGGAAGCGAGATTTTCGTTCTCGATATGGGCAAGCCCGTTAAAATTCTCGATCTTGCGAAAAAGATGATAAGCCTCTCAGGGCTAAAGCTCGGAGAAGACATCAATATCCGCTATATCGGACTCAGACCGGGTGAAAAGCTCTACGAAGAACTTCTGATGAGCGAAGAAGGACTAAAAAATACGCTCAACGAAAAGATATTCATTTCAAGCGTAAAGCCTATTGACTTCGACGAACTCACTGCCGGGCTTGACGGACTGAAAACGCTCGTCTCGAATACCGCAGTCACGCCGAAAGAGGTCGAGAGCGCGCTTATGGCGATAGTCCCGACGTTCAAGAGATACATTCCGAAAGAAAACGATATTCCGAAGCAGTGATTTTATGAAGAAAACTCATATCAAATTTCTCATTTTTGCACTCCTCGCCGTACTCGTGCTGACTTTCATTTTCGCCAACTCAATGAAGACCGGCGAAGAATCAAACGACATCAGCACGAGCGTAATGGAAACGATACTGAAAATCATCGATCCGCAGGGTAAGCTCGATCGGAAGATCGTCCATTTCCTCGTCAGAAAAGCCGCGCATTTCATCGAATTTTTCACGTTCGGCGTATGCCTTTGCGGAATGGCGCTTTGCGTGCTAGATGAAACGCACAGACTTTACGCCGCACTGACACTGTTCATCGCACTGTTTGCGGCTGTCATTGACGAATTCATTCAGAGCTTCACGTCTCGCACAAGCTCAGCAAAAGACGTCCTGCTTGATTTCGCCGGAGCGTTCACCGGCGTGCTCGTCGCATTTCTGATAGGCAAGCTCCGCCGCAAAAAGAAAGCGAAAAAGAATACTTAAACAAAACCTGCCGATTTCCGAAAAAAGGGAAGTCGGCAGGTTATTTTTGTAATAAACCGGAGCAAAAATCATATATTTAACCGGAATGAACGATTCGGAGGAATATATGATAAACGAAACAGCAGAACCGAGGACAAACCTATATAATGAAAACCGCTTTTCGGGGACGGAAAGGTGTGTCTTGCTCGGGGAATATATAGTAGAGAGCGGAAGCACAGTCCGCGAGACCGCAAAGGCGTTTTCGGTCAGCAAATCCACTGTACATAAGGACGTTACCGAAAAACTCGCACGTGTGTCTCCGTCGCTGTACGGAGAGGTGAAGAACGTGCTCGAGAAGAACAAAGCCGAGCGGCACCTGCGCGGAGGTGAGGCGACACGGAAGAAATATCTGCGGCTTCACGGCGAAGAATAACTTCAGCTGTTGTATTTTTCAAGAAGCGCGATCAGAAATTCCGTGTTTCTCTGATTTGTCGGAGTTTTCATAACGATGAACGGAGTTGCTCCGAGCATCACACGAACGCCGAGGCGCGGATAGTCAAGCTCCATGCGCTGGACCTTCTGCGTGTTGATGTTCGCGGTATAAAGACGAATGAAGCCGTCCTTTTCTTCGATTTTCGTAAATCCTGCCGCACGACCGAGTGAGCGGATCCGAGCGATCCTGCAAAGATTGACTGCCTGTGAGTTCGGCTCGCCGTACCTGTCGCATAGCTCGTCGATGAGATCATCGTAGTCTTCTTCCGTCTCGATCCGCGCTATCCGCTTGTACATATCCATTCTCTGCGGCGCGGACGCAATATACGATTTCGTCAGATAAGCGTCACAGCGAACGTCGACGGCGCAGTCGGGAAGCTCCGGCTTTTTTTCGCCGCCTTTTTCTTCGACGACGGCTTCTTCGAGCAGCTTCATATATAAATCATATCCGACAGCATCGAGATGTCCGTGCTGTTCCGCGCCGAGCAGATTCCCGGCACCGCGTATCTCAAGGTCACGGAGCGCGATTCTGAATCCTGCGCCGAACTCCGCAAATTCGCGTATGGCGGAGAGCCGCTTTTCGGCTATATCCGAGAGCTGTTTGCCTCGCCTGTAGGTGAAGTACGCAAACGCGCGCGTGCTTGAGCGTCCGACTCGCCCTCTGATCTGGTGGAGCTGAGAAAGACCGTACCTGTCGGCGTTTTCGATGATAAGCGTGTTTGCGTTCGGCACGTCAACGCCTGTCTCTATGATAGTCGTGCAGACGAGAATATCGATCTCGCCGTTCACGAGCGCGTTCCAGACGTTTTCGACTTCGTCCTTGTCCATTTTGCCGTGCGCGACCGCTATTCTTGCTTCGGGTATCGCCTTTGCTATTCTGTCGGCTACACCGTAAATTCCCTCAACATTGTTGAATAGGTAGAATACCTGACCGCCTCGCCTGAGCTCTCGTCTGATTGCCTCATTGATGATCGGTTCGTCGTGCTCCATTACATAAGTCTGAACTGGGGAGCGGAGTCCCGGAGCTTCTTCGAGAACGCTCATGTCAACGATCCCGCCCATCGCCATGGACAGAGTGCGCGGAATCGGCGTTGCGGTAAGCGTGAGAATATCTGCGTTTATCGCAAGGGATTTCAGCTTTTCTTTCTGCGCGACGCCGAAACGCTGTTCTTCGTCGATTATGATAAGACCGAGGTCTTTGAATTCAACGTCTTTTGATATGAGACGGTGCGTGCCGATTATGATGTCGGTGTCTCCTCTCGCCACACGTCGGATAGCGACCTGCTGTTCTTTCGGCGTGCGGAAACGGGAAACCATGTCGACTCTGACGGGGAACGCCCTCATTCTCGTGCGGAACGTGCCGTAGTGCTGATACGCGAGTATCGTAGTCGGGACAAGCACCGCGACCTGCTTTCCGCTCATTACAGCCTTAAAAGCCGCACGTAGCGCAACTTCGGTTTTGCCGTAGCCGACGTCACCGCAGAGAAGCCTGTCCATCGGGTACGGCTTTTCCATGTCGTGCCGCACGTCGTCGATCGCCATAAGCTGACCGTCCGTTTCTTCATATTCAAATGAATCGGCGAACTCGCGGCACATATCGTCGTCGGGATCGAACGAGATACCTGCCGTCCGTTTTCTCCGCGCGTATAACTCGATAAGCTCCTTTGCCATTTCGCGCGTTGCGGCTTTTGCTTTGCTCGTCGAATGTCTCCATTCCGCGCCGCCCATTTTCGAGAGCTTGACTGCACCTGTGTCACTGCCTGTTCCGATGTATTTTGAAACATGGTCGAGCTGATCGACGAGCAGGAACAGTTTGTCGCTTCCCGAATACTGGATATTTACATAATCCCGCGCCGAGCCGTCTATAGTCAGCGTCTCAATGCCCATGTACTGCCCGATGCCGTACGCCTCGTGAACGACAAAATCACCGATGTTCAGATCGGCGTAAGACATGATTGCCTCGGACGCGGATTTTTTCTTTTTAGGCAGACGGTAGTAGCGTCCCCTTGTCGGACGTGCGCCCTCTTTTGTGAAGTCCATGAGAACGAACTTCGGCGTTGCTGTCTCGTAACCTCCGACAAATTCGCCCGTCATTATCAGCACAGGTAGCTTTCCTCCGGACGGGATAACTGTGTCCTCGCTGTCCGCCGACATTACGGTGTAGCCGGACTCGGTCAGCAGGGAAACGAGAGATTCTTTTTCCTGCTCTCCTGACGCGATGACCGCGCAGAGGTATTTTTCCTTGGTGAAACGCGCGAGGTCTTCGGCGAAAAGCTGAACGTTTCCTGCGTACGCCGTGACGTGACGCGTGTTGAAAACGAACATATTCTCGGCGTCTATCCCTTTTGTTCTCGTCAGAGCGTCGAGAAAAACGGTCTTAGCGTTTCCGGTTTCCGCAAGCTCGTCGAACGTGCGGAAGTACAGCCCGTTTTTCATCGGCGGAAGTTCGTAATGCTCCGTCATATCGGTGATGCTCTGTTCGATGAGAGCATTTGCGGCGTCGGCGCGTTCCTTGCAACCGGCAGAATCGACGAAAACCACAGTTCCGTCGACGTAATCGAGCGCACAGGTGCCGTCTTCGTAGATAAACGGCAGATATTTGTCGGCAAAGTTGATGTCCAGCCCGTTTTTGAGCGATTCAAGCTCGCTGCGCAGTTCTGCAATGGCTCTTGCGTGTGCGTCGTCAGCCTCTTCTTTCTGACCGAGACGGCGTATCTGACGTGAGATCGCACCTTCGAGGTCTTCGCGCTGTTTTTCGTTTATAATAAGCTCGCGCACGGGTGGAATTACGATAAGCTCAGGCGCCTGCTCGGTGAACCGCTGAGTTTCCGCAGAAAAATATCCCATTCTGTCGATCTCGTCGCCGAACAGCTCAAGCCGTATCGGCTCGGACGACGGCGGATAAACGTCTACGATCCCACCTCGCAATGCAAACTGACCGACGGCTTCAACAAGCTCCACTCTCGCGTAGCCTGCTGCTGTCAGCATTTCGGTGAGCAGGGAAGTGTCGAGCGGCTCGGAGTAAGACACGCGGATCGAAAGGGAATCGAGCAACTCCGGCGGCATCGTGACCTGCGTCAGCGCGGATGCTGTTGCCGTAACGACAGACGGACTGCAGTCTTCGGGCGTCAGTCCGGCGAGAGACGCGAGAACAGACAGTCGTTTGCTTTCAAATTCGTGCGACGACGTGATGTTCGAGAAGCAGTATTCTCTCTCCGGCAGAAATTCGGCTTTGATTCCGACCGAGCGCAAAAATTCCGCAAATGACGACGCGCGTTTTGCGTCCGGATACACGAGAAATAGCGGAGAATCGGTTCGACCGATATCCTCCGCAAGTGTTGTTAAGAAAACATATTCCGCGCCGTCCGTCAGTCCCGACAGGGAATACGGTCGGTTTACGCGCCTTTTTTCGGCGAGAGACGAGAGGAACGCTTTATATTCTCTGTTCTCTCTGAAAAGGGATGAAAGGATTCTGTAGTTCATTAAAAGCTGACTCCGTTATATTTGCCCATTGCTCCGTCGAAGTCACCGTCGAGCAGAAGCGGTATTGCGTCCGCGACACATCCGAAGACCTGAAACATCTTTTTCCTGTCGTCTTCGGGGATCTTGCCGAGCACCCACGCCGCCATATCGTATTCGGGAGACGGTTTTTCACCGACTCCGATACGGATGCGCGGTATGTTTTCCGTACCCATTTTCTCGATGATGTCGCCGAGACCTTTCTGACCGCCGGATGAACCGGAGCGTCTTATCCTCATTCTTCCGCACGCTTGGTGAACGTCGTCGGAAATTACGATGATCTTCTCGGGTGGTATCTTATAAAACTCCGCGGCGGCTTTGACTGCCTCTCCGGAATTGTTCATATACGTTTGCGGCTTCATTAAAAGCACGCTGTGTCCGCCTATCACCGCACGTCCGACGAGCGACTTGAACTTAAGCTGCTTCACGTCAGCCGAATACTTCTGCGAAAGATATTCGAGCGCCATAAAACCGGCGTTGTGCCGCGTGAGCAAGTATTTTTCGTCGGGGTTCCCTAAGCCTGCGATGATGAACTCCGGCGGTGTGGACGAGTCCTCTTTTTTAGTGATCTGACGTAAAAGTTCAAATATATCTGCCATAATTACTCCAAATGAATAATGAATAGTGAATAATGAAGAATGAATAATGATAGCTGAAAGTGAAGTGCAGTTTCCGATTTGTGATTTTCCTCGGCTTGTGAATCCTTGATTCGTGAGCAATTATTTCACTCCCAAACCAATTATTCATTATTCATTCTTAATTAAACTTATTTCAGTTCTGTGCTTGACGACGGGTCGAGCGTGATGATCTTTTCTCTGTAGTTCAGCGAGATAGGTGATTCTTTCAGATCGCGGCTGATTTTCGGCGAGCCGAAGAAGTGCATCGGGATCGCGCGGCGTATCTTAAAGTGGCGCATATAGTAGTCGAAGCCGAGATATGAGTAAATGCCCTGTCGCGTATCAAGCGGCAAAAACGCCGTGTCTATCGCAATTGAGCCGATGCCGGATGTGCATTCTTCAAACCGCTTCGTCATGGCGTATGCTTCTGCTTCGTTCATTCCGTCCCATAGCCAGAGGTTGAGGTCTCCTGCGTGGAAGAAGTTCCGCCCGTTCACGAACACGAGAAAAGCAACACCGCAGTCGGTCGACGGAAAAGTCTTTACTCTGAATCTTGTCGTTACGCGGATGTCGTCGCCCGGATGTACCATAGTGTAGCCCGAATCAATGTATCTGTTCACGCGGCTCTCGTAAATGTCGTCCGAGATGAAGTAGTGAACATCCGGATGAGAGGCGCATAACCTGAATATATCGGGATTGAAGTGGTCGGGATGCCTGTGACTGACGAAAACGTACACTTTTTTCTTCTCCGGCAGAGCCGGGAAAGTGCCTTCGTAGTAGTCGAATATCAGCATGACGGAATCGCACTCTACCGCGAATCCGCTGTGACCGATGTTAGTGACTTTGATCAACGTCTCATCCTCCGTTCATTTTTCTTCAATAATAAACTACATATATATTATCACCGTACTATGAAAAATGCAAGTGAAACCGAAAGAAAAAGCCGCATTTTTGAGGGTCAGTTAACCAAAATCTGAAAAAGATTTATAAATTCACTTTACTTTTCCTTAAATCCGTGCTAAAATAACAGTAAGTAAAACAGATTGACAGAAAAGACGAAAGGACTTATTATGAACGACACGATAAAAAGCGTCCTTGCCGGATTCGGACTTGACTGTGAGGCAAGACAGTTCGGAAACGGCCATATCAACGATACTTATATCACTGACAGCGAACCGAAATGCGTAGTTCAGAGAATCAATAAAAACGTATTTCCGCACCCCGACGAAGTAATGGAGAATATCATCGGCGTAACGGAATTTCTTGCCGAGAAGATCAAGGCAGAGGGCGGAGATCCGACACGCGGAACACTGAAAATGCACCGCGCGCTTGACGGTAAGCCGTATTTCATTACAGCCGACGGCGAATACTACAGACTTTATACATTTATCGACAAAACAGTGACCTGTGATTCCGTCGACGATCTCTCCGAGATGTACGAAGCGGCAAAGGCGTTCGGCAAATTCCAGAATATGCTCGCCGATTATCCGGCGGAGAAGCTCCACGAAACTATCGTCGACTTCCATAACACCGTCGCAAGATACGACCAGTTCAAAGAAGCCGTGAAGAATAACAAATCTGGCAGGGCAGACACCTGCGCGGATGAGATAAAATTCGTGCTTGACAGAGAAAAGGACGCATCCGTTGTCGTAGACGCGCTCGCAAACGGCACGATACCGCTCAGAGTAACACACAATGACACAAAGCTCAATAACGTCCTGCTCGATGAAAAGACGAGAAAAGGCGTCTGCGTTATCGACCTCGACACCGTAATGCCCGGCTCACTGCTGTACGATTACGGCGATTCTCTCCGTTTCGGCGCATCGTCCGGCGCGGAAGACGAAAAAGACCTCTCGAAGATTTGGTTCTGCGAAGACAAATTCGAGGCATTTACAAAAGGCTTCATCGAAGCACTTCCGTCTATCACAGATGCAGAGCTTGATCTGCTCCCGTTCTCGATCAAGCTGATGACGCTCGAGTGCGGCTCGCGTTTCCTCGCCGACTATATAAACGGCGACGTGTATTTCAAGACGAAATATCCCGAACATAACCTCGACAGAGCAAGAACACAGTTCAAGCTCGTCAAGGAGATCGAAGAAAAAATGGATAAGCTGAACGCAACGGTTCACGCGATCGCAGGTAGATAATCGAAAGGCGCAGGATATGGAAACATACAAAATGTGGGACACTGTCCCCGGACTGAAAGAATATGAGCCGCTTCTTGAGTTTTATCCGGCTGAAAATAAGAAGACTTCCGCTACAGTCGTGATCCTCCCGGGCGGCGGATACGCGATGAGAGCGGCACACGAGGGAGACGGCTACGCAAAGTACCTCAACTCAATCGGAATGAATGCGTTCGTGTGCGAATACAGAGTAGCACCGGATCATTTCCCGTATATTCTGCTTGACGCACGCCGCGCGATGAGATTCGTCCGCGCGAGCGCCGAAAAGTTCGGTATTGATAAAGACAGAGTAGCAGTAATGGGTTCGTCAGCCGGAGGACATCTTGCCGCACTGTTGTCAACTTATAAAGGTGAGATCGACGGAGAGGGAAGCGACGCTGTCGACAGCGAAAGCTACAAGCCAAACGCGACGATCCTTTGCTATCCCGTTATCCATTACCCCGACGAAACAGAGATATCCCACTGGTGGAGCTTCAAAAATCTGCTTGGCGAAGATGAGGGATATTGGAATTATTCGCCCGATCTGCTTGTAGACGATGACACACCGACAGCGTTTATATGGCATACATCGGAGGATCCGGGAGTAAATGTCATCAACAGTTACCGCTATGCAGAAGCACTCAGAAAGCATAATATCCCGCACGAGATGCACATATTCCCGTACGGCGGACACGGCGCAGGGCTGGCGCAGGGAGACAAGCATATCGGACAGTGGCCCGGACTGATGAAAAACTGGTTTGAAGTAATTGGCTGGCTGGCGGAATAAGTGAAAAAGAACATAATATAAAAAGTCCTCAGTTTGATTTTAACTGAGGATTTTTTGTGCTGATTTAGACTCAATCTTTTTCCCATGCGTATTGTAATACGCTACGGACGGCAGGGAGTTTGTCCAAACCGTACGTTTTGCGGCAGATTTGTCCTACGCGGACGGCGGACAAGCCGAGTTCACTCCGTGAACTCGTCGAGATGCTCCGCATCTCGGTGATGCAGAACGTCGCCTCCTTGTCAATCTACCCGCCAAAGGGGGAAGGGCTTCGCATTCACGCCTCCCGACTTCGTAAACGAAGTCGTCGAGATGCTCCGCATCTCGGTTGGACACCCCATTGTTACAAAGCTAATGCGACGTGTTCGAGGATTAAACCCGTGAAGATATAGCGCGCTGCCGCTCATACGTTTATGTATACAAGGCTAATGTGCAGTTAGATTGGCTTTTTTTAACTTGCGCGGAGCGCAATCATCGTTACGCATAGCGTATCATCGTTGCGTCAGCATCATCGTTTGCCGCAGGCAATCATCACTTTCTAACTTGCCATTTGCCACTTGCCATTTGCCATTTTCAGCTGAAGAAACGATTAGCAGTTCACGCACAGCCGTGAAGAAAAGCTGATTTTTGAAAACGTTCGACGTTTTCTTCCTTTTCCCCTTGCATTCCCCACCTTGGAATGTTATAATATTATGTCGGTTTATGCGAAATCGGTTTTTTCCGTATAACCGAACAAATCATAGGCAAAACTCACACAAAGATCAACGAAATAATCGGAGCAATAATGAAAAATCAAAAGTATAAAGCCGTGGTGTTCGACCTTGACGGAACTCTCCTGAACACTCTCGGCGATCTTACAGATATAGTCAACCATACGATGCGCGAGAACGGTTTCCCCGAACACACCGAGGATGAAGTCCGCACCTACGTCGGAAACGGCGTCGGGAAACTGCTTGAGCTTTCCCTGCCCGACGGAAAGAACACTCCCGATTTCGAAAAAATTCTCCGCAATATGCGCGCGTACTACGACGTTCACCCCGGCACATTCACTCACCCGTATGAGGGAGTTTGCGAAGTCATCGAACGCTTTCAGTCGGACGGGATAAAGGTCGCTGTCGTATCGAATAAGATCCACTCCGCGTCCGTCGCACTGTGTAAGAAATATTTTCCGACGGTCGACACCGTATGCGGTGAGCGTGAAGCGGACGGCATACGGAGAAAACCTGCGCCCGATTCTGTCTTCGCCGCCGCACGGGATATGGGGATCGACGTTTCCGCCTGCATCTACGTAGGCGACAGCGAGGTCGATATTGCGACGGCTCATAACGCCGGAATAAAATGCGTTTCCGTCCTGTGGGGATATAGAGACCGCAAATATCTCGAAACCGTAGGTGCGGATATGTTCGCTTCCGATACAGACGAGCTTTATTCTCTCGTGACCGACTGATTTTTTGTGAATTTTTCAAAATAAACGGAACTTCCGCGATACTTAATACGTCAGATTGTTAACTACTGACCGGAGATTAAATAATGGTATTTTCAGATGTATTTTTCCTCTATGTGTTCCTGCCTGCGCTTTTTCTCGCGTACTTTATAATCAAAAACGATACATACCGCCGCGCAGTGCTGATTCTTTTCTCACTGTTCTTTTATGCGTGGGGAGAGCCTGTCTGCGTCTTTCTGATGATCGGACTCGTGTTCGCCGACTACGTATTTGGTATCATGATCGCCTCAACCGATTCAAAAGCAGGGCGTAAAGCGTGGCTTGCCGCCGCGGTGATAATAAACCTCGGCGTGCTGTGCTTCTATAAATATCTCGGATTCTTCACGACGACGCTCAATTCTCTGTTCTCGCTGTCTCTTCCTGTAGTCAGCGTCAGAATGCCTATAGGTATCAGCTTCTTTACGTTCCAGACTATGTCCTACGTAATCGACGTGTACAGACGCGATACGGAAGTGCAGACTTCATATTCAAAGCTCCTTCTGTACGTTTCGCTGTTCCCTCAGCTCATCGCAGGACCTATCGTAAGATACAAAGACATTGAAATGCAGCTTGACAGACGGCGCGTTTCTCCGAAGAAGATGAACGACGGCTTGTTCCGATTTGCCATAGGACTCGGCAAAAAAGTCCTCATCGCAGACGCCTGCGCTAAAGCACTGAAGTCTCTCACGGGACTCTCAAACGCCACATTCGTCGGAAGCTGGGCGGCGGCATTCTTCTTTACCCTGCAGCTTTACTTCGATTTTTCCGGTTACTCCGATATGGCGATAGGACTCGGGAAAATGTTCGGCTTCGAGTTCCTCGAAAACTTCAATTATCCGCTCGTGTCGACAAGTGCGACTGATTTCTGGAGACGCTGGCATATGTCGCTCGGTTCGTTCTTCCGCGACTACGTCTATATTCCGCTCGGAGGAAACAGACGTATGCAGTGGCGTAATATCATTGTCGTCTGGTTCCTCACCGGACTGTGGCACGGCGCGTCGTGGAATTTTGTTCTGTGGGGACTTTACTACGCCGTACTGCTCGTTATCGAGAAGAAATTCCTGCTTAAAGCGTTCGAGCGGATCTCAATTGTGCCGAAGTTCATCATAACACACCTCTATACAATATTCATCACAGTGTTCGGCTTTGCGATCTTCAATACAGATCTCTTCCCGAGGATCGGCAATTTCTTCGGTGTGGGATGTACGGGATTTACAGACCTCTTCACCCGTTCAGTCCTTGCCGATAACGTGATACTCTTCCTTGCGGCTTGCGTTCTCGCTTGCCCTGTCGCAAAGCTCATAGGTAAGCCGATAGAGAAGAACTGCCACTATTCCGTAGTCCGAGTGCTGAAAACATGTGCAGTTATCACACTTATCGCAGTGTCGACGGTCAAGCTCGTCGGCGACACATACAGCCCGTTCCTGTACTTCAGATTCTGATGATGAAAGGAATGAAATTAAAGTGAAAAAGATAAACAAAGTCAAATTCATAACCGATATAATCTGCGGAGCCGTAGTCATCGGATTTTTCGGCACGGTCGCTGTCGTGAATCTCTTTCAGCCGAATCGCCCGACCATATCCGAATCCGAAAAACGCACGCTCGCCGCAATGCCGGAGTTTTCGTGGCAGTCGCTCACTGACGGCTCGTTCTTCTCCGATACTGCCCGTCATATTTCCGATACATTCATCGGACGCGATACGCTCGTCGGATACTCGAAAAAGCTCGATTCCTATACCGGCGTAAAAATGAAGCTCGGAGACGATGAAGAATTTGTTCTTCTCAGTCCGACGGGTGACAAAACGGCAGACGAGGGAGACGACGAACTGTCGTCCAAGCTCGCCGAAGCACTCGACGCACTGAATAATCCCGATGACGAGCCAAAACAGCCCACGACACCGACACCCGACGACGGAAAACCGAAATCGGAAGTATTGCCGAACGGCAATATCCGCGAGGTCATCGGCTCCGGTGAGAACAGCGGAGAGATCAGCGATCTGTCTCTTTCCCTTACCGAGACGGAGCTGGCCGTCGGAAGCGGCGCGGCTATTGATGCGGCAGTCGAAGCGGACGGCGACGGCGCGGTAGTACTTTGGTCGGTTTCCGATAAATCCGTTGCCGAGCTGTCTCTCAAAAACGGCGGCGGAGTCAATGTCAAAGCGCTTTCTTCCGGCACCTGCACAGTTACGGCACAGTCCGGCGGATGCTCGGTCAAATGCACCGTGACCGTTAAATCCCAACAGACACAGAATCCCGATGCAGAAGCAGCCGACTTTCTCACCGACGGTCTGTTCATATACGGTGACGCTGTATATACGCAGGGCGCATATTCGGCGACAAACGCGAAGAATTACGCAGACACCGCACTCTACTATAAGAATCTCTTCGGCGATGTGACGATGAGCATCGTTGTAGCGCCCGTTTCGTCAATGGTTATAGATAACCCGAAGATCACATCGCAGATACCGAATCAGAAAGCGGCCATGAGCAATATGGCGGCGCTTTGCGATCCGTCTGTCAACTTCGTCGACACCTATTCCGAGATGTACGCGCATAAGGACGAATATCTCTACTATAAAACAGATCACCACTGGACGGCGAGAGGCGCTTATTACGCTTATGCGGCTTACGCAAAATCCATTGGATTTGAGCCGACTCCGCTCGACGAGTTCGACTATGTTTTGAAAAACGAATATTATCAAGGCTCGATGTATCAGTATACCCAGGACGAGCGCGTCAAGAGTATGTACGACACAGTCGACGCATATATATCCCGTAAACCGCATACGATGACGCTCACGACTCGCCAGGGAACTACCGAAAACTATAACACAAGCGTTGTTTCTTTCAATAATACCTACGTTGCGTTCATCGCAGGCGACAATCCGTACACGCATATCAACGTTCCCGATAATCCGCAGGACAGAAACGTTCTCGTTCTTAAGGATTCCTTCGGCAACGCATTCGTACCGTATCTCTGTGAGCATTTCGGGAATATTTACGTCGTCGACACTCGTTATTCCGACTTTGACATCAAAACAAAGCTCGCCGACGCGGGAATAACCGATATAGTATTTGTCAATAATATTCAGGCGGCAAACTCGCCGGCATGGTCGCGTTTGTACCTTGCCGCGGTCGGTGTAAACTGATGAGCGGAAAGAAAAACGTCCACCTCGGTCACCGAGAAAGAATGCGCGAGCGTTTCGCGGAAGACGGTTTTGAAAATTACAGACCGCACGAAGTCCTTGAGCAACTGCTTTTTGAGGTTCGCCCGCGTGTCAATACAAATCCGGTCGGGCATAACCTCATTGACCGCTTCGGAAACGTGATGAATGTTCTCGACGCCGATCCCAAAGATCTGCAAAAGGTCGACGGTATCGGGAAAACTTCGGCTGAGTATCTCGCGTCGATAAAGGAAGAGGTTTCAGACCTGATACGTGAGCAGTACCGCGAAATGGGAAAGGTCACGCGAGAGATGATCGCTTTTCTTGCGGATTGGTTTATGAAGAAGGATTCCCATAAAGCCGGGATAATCGCGCTTGACAGGGACGGGGTATTCCGCGAGTGGTATGACGCGGATATAAAATATGAAGAAAACGTGTTTTCTCCCGAAAAGACGGGCGACGGGATAGTTTCACTCGTCGGAGAGGGAAGATATATTATCGTTTTGGCGGAGAATAACGCACTTCCGCGTTCGGATGTGTATAAACTGCTCGATCACACGGTTAAATCGGGCGTTGTTATGGCGGATGCGTATGTACTTTGCGGACATAAACCCGTTTCGCTGATCTTTCCCGAAAAGGAAAAAGAGGTAGATTCACCCTTTTTCGGAAAAATCTGAAAATAATCAAATAAATTTTTCCAAAAAGGTATTGACAAAGAGAGAGGGAAGTGCTATACTACAAAAGCTGTCGGCGAGAGCCGGTAGCGGGAAGCTCATTGAAAATTGAACAACAACGAAAAAGTACAAGAAGCTCCGAAAATTCTTTTGAATTTTTGAAATTAAAAAGCTCTTAAAAGTAATAGAGCGAGATCACTCTGAAAGT
>JAZUKN010000031.1:0-44674 GCA_045643285.1 Eubacteriales bacterium | reverse complement strand
CCCATTGAGTCGAGCATTGTCGCCTCTTCGATAATGTCTTTCATCGTGCGGCTCCGCATTTTGCCGCGTATCTGCGGTATGGCGCAGTACGTGCATCTGTTCGAGCAACCCTCGGCGATCTTAAGGTACGCCATGTGGTCGCCGGTGGTGATGACGCGCTCGCCGCCGAGGTTGCAGGCTTCCTTATCGTCGAAAGCGGTGAACTTCTGCTTTTTCCCGCCCTTTTTGGCGAGGTTCTTTTCGATGGACTGGACGGCTTCCACGATGCGGTGGATGCTTCCCACGCCCAGCAGCGCGTCCACTTCGGGCAGCTCCTTCAGGATCTCCTCCCGGTAGCGCTCCGCAAGGCAGCCGGTGACGACGATTCCCTTTAAGGTATGGTGCTTTTTGAGCCAGCCGATGTCGATGATGTTGTCGATCGACTCCTTTTTCGCGCTCTCGATGAACGCGCAGGTGTTGATTATCACCGCGTCGGCATCGGTTTCCTCCGGCGTGATCTCATACCCTGCGTCCATGAGATGCTTTAACATGATTTCCGTGTCGATCAGATTTTTCGAGCATCCGAGCGACACAAATCCGACTTTCTTCATTTTTATCTCCTTTTTTCGGGGTTCCACCCCGTGCCCCGCGACCTTTTGAAAAAGGTCGACGAAAACTTTAATGGGAAATGTAATGGGTATGTGCTTTTCTTTTATGAAGTTCTTTGCCAGGCTTTCTTTCAAGAAAGCCGCGTTCTCTCTTTCACCGCGTCCATGATCTCGCTCGGAGTGAATCCGAGTCTGACGAGTGACGCGACGGCTTTTTGCCTGTCCTGTATGTCAAATTCCGCAATGGCGGGGAATTTGTGTTCGATGTTGTACATGAGCGCCGCGCGGTAACTTTCTTCGGGGATCGCGTTGACTGCCGATTCGGCCGAAATCCTGTCGTACCCGTGGGAGAGCAGATAGTCGAGTACGCGCCGCCGCCCGTAGTGCTTCGATGACACCGCAGATTCGGCTATTCTCGCGCACGCGCTGTCTTCGTCGATGTACCCGTTCTTTCGGAGTACCGCGATTGCCCATTTCACGGCATCTTCGGGGAGATTCTTGCCGCGCAGCTTCCGCTCAAGCTCGCGCACGCTCTTTTCGCCGTAACCGATAGCACGGCTCGCTTCTCTGAGCGCAGAAGTCCGCTCCGACGCGGTTTTCAGCCTGTCGTATGCTTCCTCCGTCACAGAGTCGCCTGCTGAGTAAACGCCCGACTGCCATAGCTTTTTCGAGATGAAGAACCGCTCTTTTTCGCCGCTTCCGTCTCCTGCGACCGTTACGCAGACCGTTGCGCCACCCTCGCCTGTGATAGACTTAATCGTCATCGCCGACCGCCTCCCGTGTGCCGTCACATCTGACTTCGCCGTTCTCGACGCGCAGGAAATTCACGCGCCCTGTCCCTTTTTCGGGTATGACGTCCGGCTCGCACGACGTAATGATTATCTGCCTGTTTCCGCCGCCGAGTGAGGAAAGAATGTATCTCCGCCGCTCTTCGTCAAGCTCCGAGAAAACGTCGTCGAGCAGGATGACCGGGTATTCTCCGCCGACTTCACGCGCGATTTCCGCCTCTCCCAGCTTCATCGAAAGAACGATGCTCCTCTGCTGTCCCTGCGATGCGTAGAGCTTTGCTTCCTTGCCGTTGAGCGTGATGCCGATGTCGTCCTTGTGCGTACCCCACAGAGTAGAGCCTGCCGCGATCTCGCGTTCGATGTTTTCGGTGAGCTTTGATATAAGCACGCTTCTGTCCGGCTCTTTTCCCGGTTTTGACAGCGGAGAGGGCATTTCGTCCGTCAGTGCGTGCGACGTATATGTCAGTTGCGGCACCTCGCGCCCGCCTGTCATGCCGGAGAAATACCGTCCGACTGCCGCGTTCAGCATTTCCGTGTATTCGCGCCGGAACGCCGCTATCCACGCCGCCTGTTCGCTCATCGCTTCGGCGTAGACCTCCCATTCTTCGGCTGAAACGGACTGTCCCGATGCCGCCTGCTTGAGAAGTGCGTTTCTTTCGGCGAGCAGATGCGAATACCGCCTGACGCATGAAAGATATTTCGGCGAGAGCTGAGAGAGCGCAACGTCAAGGAAAGTGCGCCTCTCAAGCGGACCGCCCGAAACGACGGTCAGATTTGCCGGACAGAACAGAACAGCCCGGAACGAGCCCATCATCTCGGCAGGTGTGAGCGGTGCGTCGTTGCGCGTCAGCCGCTTTTTGCCGGACTGCGTGAGCGTTGCTTCAAGGGCAGTGTCGTGCGTGTAGCCGTCGCGCAGAAAGTCGATCCGTGCAACGGAATAGTCGCTTCCGAAGCGGATAAGCTCTTTTTCTCTCGCACCTCTGAACGAACGTCCGCGCGCGAAAAAATAGATACATTCGAGTATATTCGATTTGCCCTGGGCGTTCATCCCCCAGAGCACGTTTATTCCGTCACAAAGAGGGATGTCGCATTCGGTGATGTTACGCCAGTTAAGGCACGCAACACGGGATACGGTCATCGTGATTCTCCTTTGTTGGGGTTTCACCCCAAACCCTGAGTTAAGAAACTTTTTCGGGAAAAAGTTTCTTAACGATCTTCAAAAAGCTTTATAAGACAATGTCTTTTTAGTTTTTGAGGATTCCAAAGGAACTTTTTTGGGAAAGTTCCTTTGGCTTTTCTATATTTTATTCGTCGTTGCCGAGGTCGATAAGGCGGATGTCGAGCTCTTCTCCGTCTTCGTCGAGTGCGTCGATGCTCATATCCGGCTCACTGCCGTTCGATTTTGCCTTTTCTGTGACCTTTGCTTCGATCTCGGCTTCAAGAGCGGGATCATTGTCGAGTGCGGCGCGCGCGTTGTCGTGTCCCTGACCGAGGCGGTTGCCGTCGTAGTAGAACCATGCGCCGGATTTTTCGACTACGCCGAAGTCGACAGCCATATCGAGGACTTCGCTCGTCTTCGAGATGCCAGTGCCGTAGAGGATATCAAATTCCGCAGTCTTGAACGGCGGTGCGACCTTGTTCTTCACGACCTTGCACTTTACGCGGTTGCCGTAAACGTCCGTGCCGTTCTTGAGGGATTCGGATTTTCTTATTTCGATTCTGACGGATGCGTAGAACTTCAGCGCACGTCCGCCCGTTGTCGTTTCGGGGTTTCCGTAGACCACGCCGACCTTTTCACGGAGCTGGTTGATGAAGATTACGATGCAGTTCGTCTTTGCGATAGTGCCGCTCAGCTTGCGGAGTGCCTGAGACATAAGTCTTGCCTGAAGACCGACGTGAGCCGCGCCCATATCGCCGTCGATTTCCTGCTGAGGAACGAGTGCGGCAACGGAGTCGATGACTACGATGTCGATAGCTCCCGAACGGACGAGCGCGTCGCAGATCTCGAGTGCCTGCTCACCGGAGTCCGGCTGAGAAACGAGAAGATTGTCGATGTTTACGCCGAGCGCCTTTGCGTATACGGGATCGAGCGCGTGTTCTGCGTCGATGAATGCCGCTTCTCCGCCCTTTTTCTGAACTTCGGCGATGGAATGGAGCGCGAGCGTTGTTTTACCGGATGATTCGGGACCGTAGATCTCGATTATTCTGCCGCGCGGAAGACCACCGATGCCGAGGGCGAGGTCGAGGGAGAGGGAACCTGTGGAGATCGCCGAGACGTTCATCTGCGGATTTTCGCCCATTTTGATTATCGTGCCTTTGCCGAAGCTCTTTTCAAGCTGAGATATCGCGGTGTCGAGGGCTTTTTTCTTTTCTTCGGGAGTTCTGTCGGCGGAAGCCGCGTTAGCCGCCTTTTTTGTCGTAGCTGCTTTTGCCATGTTTTATATGTTCCTTTCGTAAATTATTAGCGAATAATGAATGATGAATAATGAAGAATGAATAATTAGACAAAGCGAACTAAAGTCTTATGTTCACTTTGTAACAAAGGGGTTCAACCGAGATGCGAAGCATCTCGACGACTTCGTTTACGAAGTCGGTAGGCGTGAATTGGACGAAGTCCCTTCCCC
Source organism: Eubacteriales bacterium (assembly GCA_045643285.1). Classification (GTDB taxonomy): domain Bacteria; phylum Bacillota; class Clostridia; order Oscillospirales; family CAG-272; genus UMGS1696. The sequence goes on along the minus strand of JAZUKN010000031.1, from coordinate 40,675 downwards.
CTAAGCGCGGTGATTCACAAGAGCGTCGCGTCGGTTTCGACGAAGTCGAACACCGGCTTGTCCGCCGTCCGCCCGCTTGTAAACAAGCAGGACAGAAACCGATGCCAAACGTGTGGCTTGAAAAAAATGTGCGCCGTCCGCCCGTTCGCAGGCGAACAGGACAGAAGAATAATTTGAAAACGTCTTCGACGTTTTCTACCTTTTGTCGATATAAAGTGTGTGCAGATCGTCCGACGGGAGACCGATGGTCTCCCCTACGGTTAAAAGTGAAGTTTGTGCAGATCATTAGGCGGCGGGAGACAAGCCCCCGCCCTACGGTATATAGGGGAAGTTCTTGCAAAGCCGTGCGGTGCGTAGCCGTGTGATCCGCACAATTTTTCTACTTTATTATATTACAAAGCGGCACAAATTTCAAGCATATCCGCCGAATATTTGTTCATCTCCTCGGATTTTTTTGCTTTTTCACCCTTTTTCGCCGAAATCACCGCCATAATAAACAAACACACATCAAATTTGCACTGAAGGCAAAACGATTATTCAAATTATCACACAAAATGCGGCGGTTATGCAATAATTTTGCAATTTTGCTGTTGACATTATTCAAAATCGGTGATATAATCAAACTAATAAGTTTTAACCGCACGCCAAAGGAGAATCGCCATGGCAGATAATAAAATAAACAAAGTGCTTACCGAGCACGACACACGAATAGAATATTCCGACAACTCCCACCTTATCGAGCAGTCGTCGTACCGCTATTCTCTCCAGGAAAGAGAAGACCCGAACCTTTACCGTCGGCTGTTCGATTACGAATCCGTGCCGAAGGTGTCGTTCAACCACCGCTTCGTGCCGGTCAATATGCCCGAAAACATCTGGATCACCGACACGACTTTCCGCGACGGACAGCAGTCGGCTGAGCCGTTCACCGTAAAGCAGATCGTCGATCTTTATAAAATGATGCACCGTCTCGGCGGACCGCACGGACTTATCAGGCAGTCGGAGTTTTTTGTCTATTCCGAAAAAGACAGAGAGGCGCTCCGCCGTTGCCAGTCGCTCGGATATAAATTCCCCGAAATAACGACGTGGATACGCGCGGCGACAAAGGACTTCGAGCTTGTCAAATCGCTCGGCATAAGAGAAACGGGCATCCTCGTAAGCTGTTCCGACTACCACATCTACAACAAAATGGGGCTGACGAGAAAATCCGCGCTCGACAAATATCTCGGAGTCGTCAAGGAAGTGCTTGAAATGGGCATTTCTCCGCGCTGTCACTTTGAAGACATCACGCGCGCCGACTTCTATGGTTTCGTCGTTCCGTTCGCGGAGGCACTGCAAAACCTCTCCGAAGAATACGGAATCCCAGTCAAGATCCGCGCCTGCGACACCATGGGCTACGGCGTTTCTTATCCGGGTGCCGCACTTCCGCGTTCCGTACCGGGCATCATCTACGGCCTGACGCACTACGCCGGTATCCCTTCGGAAATGCTCGAATGGCACGGTCACAACGACTTCTATAAATCCGTCTCGAACTCGTCCACTGCATGGCTGTACGGCTGCTCGTCAGTCAACTGCGCTCTGCTCGGTATCGGCGAAAGATGCGGCAACACTCCGCTTGAAGCTATGGTCATGGAATACGCCTCCCTTCGCGGAACGACAGACGGCATGGACACGACCGTCATCACCGAGATCGCCGACTATTTCAAGAACGAGATGCACTACGATATACCGCCGCGCACACCGTTCGTCGGACGCGATTTCAACGTCACGAAAGCCGGCATTCACGCGGACGGACTTATCAAGGACGAAGAAATATACAACATCTTCAACACGGAAAAGCTGCTCAACCGTCCGGCGCAGGTGGCGATAGATTCGCACAGCGGACTTGCGGGGATAGCGCACTGGCTCAAGCACCGTTGCCCTGACGAAAAGTGCAGGGAGATAGACAAGCATTCTCCCGTTGTCGCCCGTATGAAAGAGCTGGTCGACGCGGAATATTCCTCCGGCAGAACGACGGCGATGAGCGACGTGGAACTGACGGAGATGTACTTCAAAAGCATAACAGAATAACGAAAAAAGACGGAAACCGCCGAACATTCGACGGAAACCGTCTTTTTTAGCAAAAAAGCACGGCACGACTGTGAGCCGTACCGTGCTTTTGGAGTGTTTTTCTTATTTCTTGAGCGAATCTCTGATTTCTCTGAGGAGAAGGATCTCTTCGGAGGGTTCTGCAGGCTTTGCGGCTTCTTCTGCTGCTTTTGCCGCTTCTTCGGCTTTCTTCTTTGCTTCTGCTTTCTCTTTCGCCTTGTTGAAGATCTTTACGATAGCGAATACAACGAGAGCAACGAGCAAAAAGTCGATAACAGCCGTCAGCAGTGTGCCGATGCCGATGACGACTGCTGCTTTTGTTACTTCTCCGGCTTCGTCGAGAACTTCGGGAGCGAGCGTGATGTTCAGCTTGGAAAGGTCGAAGTCGCCGATCAGCCAGCCGATGAACGGCATCAGAACGTCGTTAACGAGAGACGTTGTGATCTTGCCGAACGCCGTTGCGACGATAACGCCGACTGCCATATCGAGGACGTTGCCCTTCGAGATGAACTCCTTGAACTCTTTAATGAGTCCTTTTTTCTTTTCTTTTGCCATGGTTTGCCTCCTGATTTATGTAATTTTATTTGGTTTCCTTTGATTCTGTCACCGCGCCGTCAAGCGGTATCTTTGAGGTGTCGATATGCCCGTGTACCCGTTCGTGGTAGGCGATGTTCGTGCGGACGAGAGAAAGGATGTGGTTGTTCACGTCCACTTTGTTGAACTCGGCTACCGCAAGCATTTTCTTGTACATTTCTTCGTCAAGCCGCACGCTGAAAACGACTTTGTTCTTTCCTGCCATATTGCCTCCCGTTTGATACGATATCTGTCTTTATCTGTATTTTATCATAACGGATAACAAAAATCAATGTTTTTGTTGATAAACGGGAATTTTTATGTTATAATAATAATGAAATAAAATGGGTATCATGTATGACTTTATATAAATACATCCGAAAGGGCAGTATGTATGTTAAAATCAAGTAAGCCGGCAAACAATAACAACCGGACAACTAAAAAAATAACGCTGAAAACAGAGACAGCCGCATCACTCGGAATCGCGGCGGTTTTCTCTGTCCTCCTGCTCACTTTCCTTGTGACGTTTTCTCCCGTTCCCGCTCCATTGTGCGGCGTGATCGCGCTGATAGTGCTCGCCGCTCTGTGCATTCTGTTGTATATAGTTCTCGAAAGACGCGCGAGAGGGGACGTTCCGGACGAACTCAAGCCCGTTATGGCGCCGATGATGTTTGAGACTCTCGAAAACTCCGAGGCTCCGGCGTTCATCTGCGACGCACGGGAAAAAGTCCTGTGGTTCAACGCGGCAACGGAAAAGCTGTTCGGCACGGAAAAGATCTACGGCAAAAAGGTGCGCGAGCTGTTCTCGTCGTCGCTCGCAGACCTATATAACGCGGCAGACGGCGAAAAGGTCAGATTTGCGTACAAGGACCGCAGTTTCCGCCTGAGCTGTAACCGCAGGATCGACGAAAACGGCGAATACACGCTCGTCATAACGACCGAAAGAACGGCTTACGACAACCTTACGAAAAAGCTCGACGACGGTGAGCTTGCAGTTGGCTACGTCGTTATCGACAACCTCAACGAAATGCTCCAGTACGACGCAGAGCACTACCGTCCGGCGGCGGCAAAGGTCGACAGGATTTTGTCCGGCTGGGCTGAGGAGCACGGCGCACTGCTGAAAGAATACGAAAACGACAAATATCTTCTCATAACGAATCGCGGAACTGCTGCAAAAATGCTCGACGAACGGTTTGATGTTCTCGACAGAGTGCGCTCGGTCAGAGTGGGCGAGACGAACCTGCCGCTTACGGTTTCCATGGGCGTTGCAACGATCGGCGGAACATACGACGAAAAAGAAAAGGCGGCTCACGCGGCACTTGACATGGCTCTCCAGCGCGGCGGCGACCAGGTAGTACTGAAAACCGACGACATGACCGAATGTATAGGCGGTGTCATGAAGACCGCGCAGAAGCGTACGAGCGCGCAGTCGGCAGTTGCCGCAAACAAGCTGATGAACGAGATCAACAGTGCGTCGAACGTCATCGTCATGGGACACAGACACGCGGATTTCGATGCTTTCGGCGCGTGCGTCGGACTTGCAAAGATCGCCATTTCGTGCGGCGCGAGAGTGAATATCGTCATCGACACCGCAGACAGAAATCTCATCGGATGCCGCGACATCATCGCCGAAGACGAAGACTATCTCGGTCTTTTCGTCACCGCTCCCGAGGCACTCGATATGCTTGAAACAGGCACGCTCGTCATAATGTGCGACGTGAACAACCCCGACATTACGGAAGAGCCGGAGCTTGCAAAGAGAGCGGAAAAGCTCGCCGTTATCGACCACCACAGAGTAATGAGCGACTACAACCTCGAGCCGGTCGTGAACTTCATCGACCCGTCCGCGTCGTCGACTTGCGAGCTTGTCTCGGAAATGCTCGAACAGGTACTGCCGAAGGACGAGCTGTCGGCGGCGGAGGCGAACGTCATTCTCGCAGGTATCGCGCTTGACACAAAGCAGTTCACGAAAAACACCGGCACGCGCACGTTCTCCGTTGCCATGTACCTCAGAGACAGGGGAGCGGACCCCATGCGTATCAATTCGCTGTTCCGCGAGAGCTTCGAGGACTACAGAAGAGAGGCATTCTTCCGCCAGAACGTCGAGATTTACAAAAACGTTTACGCCTTCACGACAGTCGGAAACGACGGCGAAGAGGGCGCGCTCGACCGTACTATCGCCGCTAAAGCCGCGGACAATCTTCTCAGAGTCGACGGCATAAAAGCGTCGTTCGCGCTGATCGTCGAGGGAGACACCGTACACGTTTCCGCACGTTCGGCAGGGGAGATAAACGTTGAGCTTGTTATGAAAGAACTCGGCGGCGGCGGTCACTTCGACACGGCGGCGGTACAGCTCGCGTCAAAGACGGTCGACGAGGTCGTCGCAGACATCAAAACGGCTATCGCAAAGGTCGAGAACGAAAAATGATTTTTACCGGCTTCAACCGGTCGAAATAAACAGAAAACCAATCAAACGGAGGAAAATAAAATGAAAGTCGTACTTTTACAGGACGTTAAGGGACAGGGCAAAAAGGATCAGATAATCGACGTGTCCGACGGATACGCGCGCAATTTCCTTTTTCCGAAAAAGCTCGCCGCAATAGCCGACGCAAAAGTCCTCAACGATATTAAGAACAAGGAAGCCGCAAAGGCACGCAAGATCGAGCTTGAAAAGCAGGCGGCACGCGAAACTGCCGCTCAGTTCGAGGGTATCGTCGTAAAGATCAAGGTGTCTTCGGGCGCTGACGGACGGCTCTACGGCGCAGTTACGACAAAGGACATCGCAGAAGCACTGCTTGATCAGCACAAGATCGAAGTAGACAAGAGAAAAATCGTGCTTGACGATCCGATCAAGGCGTACGGTACATACACGCTTGATGTAAAGCTCTATCCGGAGATCGCAGGAAAGCTCACAGTCGTCGTCTGCGGCTGATAAAGTGAGGTTAATAATATGGCAAACAAAGTACAGATCGAAATGGAAAACGGCGGCGTTATAACAGTCGAGCTTTACCCCGACAAAGCGCCGATCACTGTAGAAAACTTCCTCTCTCTCGTGAATCGCGGTTTCTATAACGGACTTATCTTCCACCGCGTTATCGAGGGGTTTATGATCCAGGGCGGAGACCCCGAAGGAACGGGCATGGGCGGCTCCGGCAAGAACATCAAGGGCGAATTCAAGTCAAACGGCGTAGATAATGACCTCAGTCACGAGCGCGGCGTCATCTCCATGGCGAGATCGCAGAATCCGAACAGCGCGTCGTCGCAGTTCTTCATCTGCCACGCGGACGCAAAATATCTCGACGGTCAGTATGCCGCTTTCGGTAAAGTAACGGACGGTATGGAAGTCGTCGATGAGATAGCAAAAACCCCGACAGACAAGCGCGACAGACCGGTTGAAGATCAGCGCATGAAAGAGGTCAGAGAGATCTGACGCGGGGAGGACACTGGGGAGTACGCGAGGAGATACGCGGGAGAGATACGCGGCTTTTTCGAGAAAAAGCCTGGCAAAGAACTTTATAGGGGGGGAAAAAAGACAAGGGTGCCTCTTATTAAAGTTTTTGCTGAACTATATTGGCTAAGTCTTTTCTCTTCCCCACATATTAAAGTTTTTGATCGACCTTTTTTCAAAAAGGTCGCAAGGTGTCGGGACGGAGTCCTGACAAAAAATAAGGAAAAAACAAATGCGTACAACAGAATTTCACTATAAAAAAACGGATGCGCCGAACCCGTATATCGGATTCACGTCGTTCCAGCATTTCCGCGGCGATCCGCTCTACTCCGATTCCGTCGTAATTCCCGGACGGAACAATATCGAAACGGAAGATTTTGAGTGCTATCCCGTGCCTGCCGGTATCGAAGAAAAAGGCGACGCACAGGGATTTCATCCGGATTCGACGGTAGCGTACATCCGCGCACTGTGGCGTGATTTTGAACCGGAGCAGGGGAAGTACGATTACGATTTTATCGAAAAGATCCTCCGTACGGCAGAGTCGCGCGGTCAGACCGTTATGCTCCGCCTGATGCAGCACAGCACCTGCGCGCGCGACGACGTTCCCGACTGGCTCAGGGGTATCATCGACTGCCCTGTACGTCCGGACGGAGCGAGATTCAAGGATTCTCCGCGCGATCCGCAGTTCATTTATCTGTTCTGCGACGCGGTAAAGGCTCTCGGCAAGCGGTTTGACAGTGATCCTACGCTTGATATAGTCGATATTTCGACAGTCGGCGCGTGGGGAGAGGGGCATCAGCGCGACCTCTACGATCACCGCCTGCTTGAATATATGATAGATACATACACCACCGCGTTCCCGACGACACAGCTCCTCTGTCAGATGTCGTCTCCCGAACTGCTTGAGAGGGCGCGGGGCGGCGGAAAGCGGCGTATCGGCACACGCGCGGACGCACTCGGTCAGCCTGCTCACAGATATGAAGTCTACCCGATGTTCCTCAAGAATCTCCCGAAAGACCTTTGGAAAGAAGCGCCAATCTCGGCTGAGTCGTTCTATTGGCTCGGCGAATGGAAGCGGCAGGGTTGGGACGCACGCGACACGTTCGATTATATGCTTTCGCTCCACGTCAGTACTTTCAACTGCAAGTATCTGCCGATACCGTTTGAGTGGAGAGAGGACGTCGACTATCTTCTCGACAGAATGGGCTACCACTTTGTCATAGATTCGTTCTCGTGCGATGAGTGCGTGACAAACGGACGAATGAACGCTTCTCTTGCGCTCGATAACCGAGGAAACGCGCCGATATATCACAAAGTGCCGCTGAAGATTCGCCTTTCGTCCGATAAAGCACAGGCGACGGCGGAAACGGACGCAGACATCCGCGACGTAATGCCCGGAAAGACGGAGATAGATCTGTCGGCAGATTTTTCCGACCTTCCGACGGGTAGGTATAAGGTTGAGATCGCACTGACCGGCAACGGATTCAAGGACGTTTATTTTGAATCCGACGCACCGCACGACGGCGTATGGTACGCAGTCGGCGAGACGGAAGTTGTATAGAGTTTTTGAAGGATCCAAGGAAACTTTTTTCAAAAAGTTTCCTTGGCAGAGTTTGAGACAGCGTCTCAACAATAATCCGCATCAAAAAAGGGACTCACGCGAGTCCCTTTTTCATTTTGCTTTGTTTTATTTTACTTCGACCATTTCAAACGCTTCGAGAATGTCGCCGATCTTGATGTCGGTGCATCTTTCAAGACCGACACCGCATTCGTAACCTGCGGCAACTTCCTTTACGTCGTCCTTGAAGCGGCGGAGAGACGAGATCTTGTCTTCCATGATGACGATACCGTCGCGGACGATGCGGAGCTGTGCCTGACGTGTGACCTTGCCGTCCTGAACGTACGATCCGGCAATGATGCCGACGTTCGGTACTCTGATCGTCTGGCGGACTTCGATGTGTCCGAGCAGATTTTCCTTGTACGTCGGTGCAAGCATACCCTTCATTGCGGCGGTGATCTCTTCGATGCACTCGTAAATGATGCGGTATGTGCGGATTTCAACGCTCTGTCTCTCGGCGGAGTCGATAGCCGCCTTGTCGGGACGGACGTTGAAGCCGACGATGATCGCATTGGATGCTGCGGCGAACATAACGTCCGATTCGGTGATGCCGCCTGCCGCAGAGTGGATGACCTTGACCTTAACTTCGTCTGTCGAGATCTTCTCAAGCGACTGCTTTACGGCTTCCGCGGAACCGCCAACGTCTGCCTTTACGATGATGTTCAGTTCCTTTACGCCGGACGAGATCTGCGAGAACAGATCGTCGAGGCTGACCTTCGAGTTTGCGTTGAATTCGGCTTCTTTTGCCTTTTCGCGTCTCTGCTCGGCAAGCTCTCTTGCCATTCTTTCGTCTTCGACCGCGTTGAATTCGTCACCTGCCACCGGTACTTCGGAAAGACCGACTATCTCTACCGGTACGGACGGACCTGCTTCCTTGAGCTGTCTGCCCTTGTCGTTCACCATGGCGCGGACACGTCCGACGGATGTGCCTGCGATCACGATGTCGCCGTGACGGAGAGTACCGTCCTGAACGAGGACTGTTGCAACGGGACCGCGCCCCTTGTCAAGCGATGCTTCAATGACAACGCCTTTCGCACGCTTTGCGGGATTTGCCTTGTATTCCTTGACCTCTGCGATGAGCAGAACGTTTTCGAGAAGATCGGAGATACCCATTCCGGTCAGCGCGGATACGGGAACGCACATGACGTCGCCGCCCCACTCTTCGGGAACGAGATCGTATTTCGTAAGCTCGGTCTTGACCTGCTCGGCGTTCGCCTGCGGTTTATCCATTTTGTTGATCGCAACGATGATGTCAACGCCTGCCGCCTTTGCGTGGTTGATAGCCTCAACGGTCTGCGGCATGATGCCGTCGTCTCCGGCAACGACGAGGATAGCTATATCCGTGCACTGTGCGCCGCGCGCTCTCATTGCGGTGAACGCTTCGTGACCGGGAGTATCGAGGAACGTGATGTCCTCACCGGACGGTGTGGTGACTCTGTAAGCGCCGATAGCCTGTGTGATACCGCCGGCTTCACCGCTTGTGACGTTCGTATGTCTGATAGCGTCGAGGATCGAGGTCTTACCGTGGTCAACGTGTCCCATTACGCAGACGACAGGCGCTCTCTTTACGAGTGCGCTTTCGTCGTCCTCGGCTTCGCTGAACAGTTTTTCTTCGATAGTGACCTTGACTTCCTTTGTGACCTGCGCGCCCATTTCATCTGCGATGAGGTACGCTGTGTCGTAGTCAAGCACCTGGTTGACCGTTGCCATAACTCCCATGAGGAGAAGACGCTTCATGCAGTCCGCTGCGGTGACTTTAAGACGCTGTGCAAGCTCGCCGACAGTGATCTCGTCGGGAATGGAGACCTTGAGCGGCTGTTTCTTCGCTTTTTCGATGTTCGCTCTGATCTTTTCCATTGCAAGACGTTCCTTGTCGCTCTTGCGTCCGGTACCGCGATTGTCTCCGCGCTGATTCTGCTTCTTTAATTTCTGCTTGCCGCCCTTGGAGTCGTCGCCGTAGGACGATGCGAACTTGTCGAGCTTTTCGTCGTATTTCGAGAGGTCGACGTTCGATCCGCGCGTATCGACGACACGGACATTGCCGGTGCGCTTTTTTTCAACGCCTTGCTCGACCTTCGGCTTCGGTTTCGGCTGTACGGGAGCGCGGTCGTTCGCAAATTCCTTGTTGCCGGGACGTGTATCTCTCGGCTGACCGGGTCTTTGCTGGCCGCCTGCCGGTCTGCGGTCTCCCTGCTGTGCCGGACGGGACTGCTGTCTCTTCTGTTCAGCCGCCATATCAAGCTGGAGCTGAGACTGACGCGCTTTTTCGTCGGCTTCCTTTTCGGCTTTGGCTTTTGCTTCCGCTTTAGCCCTTGCGTCTGCCTCTGCTTTGGCTTTTGCTTCTGCTTCAGCCTTTGCACGGGATTCTTTTTCGGCCTTCGCTTTTGCTTCCGCCTCGGCCTTTGCACGTGCCTCCGCTTCCGCTTTGGCTTTTGCCTCCGCTTCCGCTTTAGCCTTTGCTTCCGCTTCTGCTTTAGCTTTTGCGGCGGCTTCCGCTTCCGCTTTGAGACGTGCTTCAGCCTGCGCCGGAGATTCGGGAAGAGTTATTTTCGTTTTTCCCTTGATGTACCCGTCGATATCCTTGATTTTTGCCTGCTCGGTGAGTGTGGCAAAAAGAAGGTTCACTTCGTCGTCCTCAAGCGTTGCGGAATTGCTCTTGACGGCAATTCCGATACCGTCGAGCGCAGTCGTAAGCTCTTTCGGCTTCATCGAGAGGTCCTTTGCAAGCTGGTTGATTTTGAATAACGGATTTGATTTTACTGCCATCGGTTATCATCCTTTCTGTCTTCTGTCACGGCTCTGTCACCGTCTCCCGTATGCTCATCCGATTCTGCCGCCGGAACGAGCTTCCACGGCCCGCGTCCGGTCAGAGCCACCGCCGTGCACTGTGCTCTTTTCCCGAGCAGTGACGCGAGAGCATCCGAGGTGTAGTTTACTTCGATTGATCTGACGTTATAAAATGCACATTTGTCGTTTATCTGCTTTTTTGTGCGATCGGAGGCGTCGGACGCGATGAGAACGAGCTTTGCTCTCTGCGATCTGACTTCTCCGAGAACGGTGTCGACGCCTGTTTTTGCGCCGCCTGCCGCCATGCAGAGACATAAGTATTTTTCGTTTATTTTTCCGGTCATTTTACCCTCAGTTATTATCGGCGAGCTTTTCGTCAAGTTCGATTTCCTTTGTCAGCTCGGCGTAGATCTCGTCTGTGATCTCGCAGTTAAGCTGACGCGCGAGGACTCCGGTCTTTCTTGCTTTTTTGAGACAGGCGGAGTTTTTGCAGAGATACGCGCCGCGTCCGGACTTTTTGCCGGTGAAGTCTATCGAAACATTTCCCTCCGGAGAGCGGACGACGCGGATGAAATCGCGCTTTTCACGTTTTTCACGGCATCCGACGCACTGCCTTTCGGGTACTTTCTTTTTCACTGCCGGATTCTTTTCGGTCTGTGCCATAGGGGGACACCTCCCTTTATTTTACTGTTCGCGCACGCCCTTGATGTCGATCTTGCAGCCTGTGAGTCTTGCGGCGAGACGGACGTTCTGACCTTCCTTGCCGATAGCAAGAGAGAGTTGGTCGCCTGCGACGTGAACGACTGCGCTTCTCTGACCGTCGAACTCAACGTCGATGACTGATGCCGGAGACAGTGCGGCGGCGATGTATTCTTCGGGATGTTCGGAGAAGCCGATGACGTCGATCTTTTCGCCTCTCAGCTCATCGACGATAGACGCAATTCTCAAACCCTTGTTGCCGATGCACGCACCGACGGCGTCGACGCCTTCGTCACGGGAGAGGACTGCGATCTTCGTTCTCGAGCCGGGCTCACGGGATACGCCCTTGATGATGACGGTGCCGTCTGCGATTTCGGGGATCTCGGATTCAAACATTCTTTTGATCATTGCCGGAGCGATACGGGAAAGAGTGACTACAGGCTCGTTTTCGGAGTTGCGTGTGACTTCCGTTACGAAAACCTTTACTCTGTCGTTGACGTAAAGCTCTTCTTCGGGGATCTGCTCGGATCTCGGGAGAAGCTCTTCGGATTTCCCTGTGTCTACCCATACGTCGCCGGTGTTGTCGTCGCGGCGAGTGACGATAGCGGAGATGACTTCCTCACGCTTCTTTTCGTATTCGCGTGCGATGTTGTTCTTTTCGGCTTCGTGGATCGCCTGGATGATGACCTGCTTTGCGGTCTGCGCGGAGATGCGTCCGAAGTTCACGGTTTTTACTTCGTCTTCGATGACAGAGCCGAGAACGTAGCGGCGGCTTATTGCCTTTGCGTCTTCAAGAGTGATCTCGGATTTCGGATCGGTGACTTCCTCGACGACCGTGCGGCACTTGTAGACCTTGAAGTCTTTCTTTGCGCGGTTGATGTCGACTCTGACTGCGGAGCAGCCGTACTCTTTTTTGAAGGCGGAGATAAGACCGGCTTCAATTTTTTCGAGCATATACTCAACGGGAATGCCCTTGGTTTTTTCGAGCTGCTCGAGTGCTGCAAAAAGCTCTGAGTTCATGGTGTTTGCCTTTCTGTATGTTCTTTTTGTTTTTGATTAAGTTATGGATGTATGGAATCGGATGTGCGCCGACTTGGTGTTTGCAGGAAACCGACGGGAGGGGAAAACCCTCCACTACGGAATAAAGGTGTGTTGATCCTGCGTCGTCCGCGTAGGACAAAGAAAATAAATTGAAAACGTCGCAGACGTTTTCTTCCTTTTTGCCTATGTGAGAATTGTGCAAATTCTTTCGGCGGCAGGAGCAACGCGTATACATACGCACCGCCCTACGGATAATAGGTGGGGTTCCGCGCGTAGCCGTGTGATTTGTGCAAAATAAAGAAAAGTGAAGTTTGCGCTTCGCGCAAGTTGCGTTACCACGCGAACACCGTCATGCACTTTGCCACGGCTTTTCTCGAAAACCGCTTTTCTTCTCCGCCGACAGTTACGACTATCTCGTCTCCGTCAAGCCCGACGAGTACGCCGCGTGCCGACTTTGAGCCGTCAATTGCCGTGTAGAATTTCAGCTCTACTTCACTGCCTGCCATTCTTTCAAAATGGAACGGTCTTGAAAGCACTCTTTCCACTCCGGGGGACGAAACGGACAGCATATATGCGTCCTCTATCGGATCTGCTTCGTCAAGCAGGGGATCTATCGCGCGGTGCATCTTCTCGCAGTCGTCTATCGTGATGCCGCCCTCCGCGTCAGTGTCTATCGTTATGCACAAAACCATGTCCGCGCCCTCTTTGGAGTATTCAACGTCCCAAAGAATGTATCCGAACGACTGTGCGAGCGGCTCGGCTATTTCCCATACTGTTTCGGCTATTGTTTTTTTACTCATAATCCACCGTTTTCATTTTATAAACAAGAGAGTGGACACCTTCAGAAGCCCACTCTCCGTTAACATCATCTATCATCTTTGTATATATTATACCATATTGTATAAAATAATTCAACAATAATATTATAGCACCTTAAACAATTTTTATACTGTTATATATGCCTGTTTCGGCAATATTTACCTTTTCTTCTGCAAAGTTGCAATTCCTGCGGCAAGTCCGTCGACAAGCGCGTCAATGTCGTCCGCTGTGTTCATGTACGACAGCGCTACTCTGAGCGTCGAATCCGCGCTGTCCGGAGATACGCCGAATGCTTCGAGCGCAGAGCTTTTCTTCTTCGAGTGCACCGAGCAAGCCGATCCTGCCGAGACGTACACTTCACGCGACGAGAGGTAGTTGAGCATCGTCTCGCTCCGTACTTCGGGAACGACTATCGAGCAGATGTTCGGCACAAATTCGCCGCTCGGTCTGTTCTGGCGGACGGTCGGGCATCTTTCGGCGAGGGACGAATCGAGATACGCGCGCAGCTCTTCGACTTTTGCGCGGTTTTCGGCGTAGTGCTCGAACGAATCCGTCGCCGCCGCCGCAAATGCCGCTATCGAGACGGTGTTTTCCGTGCCGCTGCGCAAACCGCTTTCCTGACCGCCGCCCGGTGCTATTGTGACGATATTCTTCCGTTTTACCGCCTCAGCCGAGATAAAGAGTGCGCCCGCGCCGCGTATTGAATGGATCTTGTGCGCGGAAACGGTCAGCGTGTCCACTCCGAGCGTGTACGGCGTGAAACGCGTTTTCATATACCCCTGTACCGCGTCGCAGTGGACGAGTGCGTCGGGGTATTTTGCTTTGACGATCTGCGCGGCTTTCTTTACGTCGTAGAGCGCGCCCGTTTCGTTGTTGACGAGCATGAACGCCGCGACGATCACCGGACTCTCGGCGTTTTCAACTGCTTCTTTGAGGTAATCGAGGTCAAGCACACCGCCGACTGTCGGGACGCGGACTGCTGTATAGCCCTCGGTTTCAAGCTGTGCGGCGCATTTTTCGACGGACGAGTGTTCCCCTGCCGACAGAATGACCGTGCCGGGGTTCAAGGGATCGCGCTTTTTCGAGTGAGCACAGCCGAGAATGGCTATCGCGTTCGATTCCGTGCCGCAGGACGTGAAGATCAGCCTGTCCGCCGTGAATTTCGGCATACCGAACGTCTTTGCGACAGACGCGCGGCATTCGCGGAGAAGCGCCGCGGCATTCTGCCCGAGCGAATGGACGGACGACGGATTTCCCCACACCTCAAGAGCATTGTTTATTGTCTCACGCGCCGCATCCGACGGCATCGTCGTTGCGCTGTTGTCGAGGTAATGACCTGTCATTTTCATGGTTTATCTTCCTATTTTCAGATTTGAGATGATATTTCCGACTTCTTCTGTGTGCGAGTCGAACTTTTCGGGAACGGACGTGTATGTGAAGAGATAAACCGTCGCGTTCTTCACGCACGCCACCTGCATGATCCTGTAGGAATAATCGCCGAGGGACGCGGTGTAAGTGTACTTTTTCGCGTTCAGACCGTCGACGAGGGTGCTTTCTTCGTTTGTAACTTCAACATCCGAGAAGACCTTTGATACTTCTTCAATGTTCAGTTTCCACCAGTCGTCGAGTGAGGAATCGGAGTATTCAAGCTCCCATGCCATCATCGAAACGGACGACGGATCGCTCTTTGAAACATACGCCGAAACGGCAGCATCTACGGTGTCGACTGTCCATTTTTCGGGGATGTAGAGCGTGAAGTCCGCTTTTTCGTCGGAGGCTTTTATCATGCCTTTCGGTGCGGATGTGTCCTTTGTACAGGACGCGAGAGCGAAAACGGTGAGAACTGCGGCGAGCGCGAGTGCGATGAGCCTGAGAGAGAATTTCATTTCAAATAATTCCTTTGCTTTTTGTCAGTGCTTGATTTTTTATCAGTATAATATACTCCGTTCGGTTTTTCAAGTACAATTTTGTGAACGCGGAGAAAAATCGGGCTTTTGTCTTGAAATAGTTACGGATAAATGGTATAATAATATGAATAAATATCATCTGTCGATAAAAGGGGGGCGAGAACGTGAACAAAACAGGATGTGCCGTGTTTATGCTGGCATTTGATTTACTGCTGTTCTCTCTTGTTTCGTGCGTTTCGCTCCGTCCTGCCGACGGACAGCCGGCAAACATACAGCCGACAGTGCATGAAGAAGTGATTCATTCGCCCGACGGATATTACTCCGCGCTTTCCGAAAGCAGTAAAAAGGACAGCGTACTGTCGCTTTTGCCGTCCGTTGAGCCTTTGCCCGAAAAGTACGGCGGCGTGAAAATTTCGCTCATCGCGGCAGGGGACAACCTCATTCACCCGAACATCTACACCGACGCATACGACAGAGGAAACGAAGAAAAGCGGTACGACTTTCTGCCTGTTTACACGGACGTAGCAGATATGATCTCGTCCGCTGACATAGCGTTCATCAACCAGGAAACGGTCATGGCAGGCGCAGAGTACGGCTATTCCGGCTGGCCGTGCTTCAACTGTCCGCAGTCCCTCGGCGACGATCTTGTATCTCTCGGCTTTGACGTAATAAACATCGCAAACAACCATATGCTCGACAGAGGTGCGAACGGACTTGATTCCACTATCGACTTCTGGCGCGAAAAGCCCGTCACACTGCTCGGCGGCTACAAAAACGAAGACGACGCGAAAGAATTACGCATCACCGAGGCGGACGGCGTAAAGATAGCGTGGCTCTCGTACACCTACGGCACAAACGGGATAACGAAATCTGCCGATTCCGATATAGTCATCCCGTACATCGACGACGAACTTATCCTCTCTGACATCGCACGCGCAAGGGAGGCGGCTGACTTCGTTATAGTTTCGATCCATTGGGGAGACGAGAACGTCACCGAACCGAACGGCGAACAGCGGCGGCTCGCGGAGCTTATCGCAAACGGAGGCGCGGACCTCATAATCGGGCATCATCCGCACGCGCTCCAGCCGATCAAATGGATACACACCGACCGCAAGGACGTTTTGTGCGTGTATTCCCTCGGAAATTTCGTCTCCGGCATGGACAGACCGATAAACGTGGTCGGCGGACTGTTATCGCTCGATATAGTGAGCGACGGCGCGGACGGACTGACTGTCCAAAATATCCTCTTCACCCCAACGCTCTTCTGGTACGGCATGGACTGGTACGGCACGCATCTCTATCTTCTCTCGGACTTCACGCCGTCTCTTGCAGAGACCTGCGGCGTGCGGATAGACGGCTATTCGATCACCGTCGAGAGTGCGAAAAAGATCGTCACCGATGTTATCGACGGCGAATATCTGCCGGAATATCTTAAAGAATCAAACTGAAAGGGAAAATATAAATGGCAAAGTATCGCAAAAACAAAATCGACGGAGCGTTCACTGAGGAGTGCGCTCAGATAATCAGAGAAATAAAGGATCCGCGTGTGTCGGGTGTGCTTCTGACGGTAGTCGGCTCGGACGTTTCGGCTGACCTCAAATTCGCAAAGGTGTTTTACTCGGTCTACGGCGAGTGCGACGAAAAAGAGCTGAACCGCGGACTGAAGTCCGCCGCGCCTTTCGTCCGCTCGGAGATCGCAAAGAGGCTCAACCTCCGCATCACGCCGGAGATAACATTCGTGCGCGATGAAGGAATCAAGCACGGCGCGGAGATCTCGGCTATCCTCAAGTCGATCGAAGCCGACCTCGCCGACAAGCCGGCTGAAATCGAAGAAAAAGACGGTGACGGAAATGACTGAACGCACGGTTTATGAGGTCTGTGACCTTGTCGAAAAAGCCGGCCGGACGCTTGTGCTCGGTCATGTGAATCCGGACGCTGACTGCCTCGGCTCTGCGTTTGCCCTGCGTGAGATGATAAATTCTTGCGGCGGGCGGGCTGACGTTGCCTGCGACGGACAGGTGCCGGACAGACTGTCGTTCATGTGCGACGCTGTCCTCACGCCGGACGGAGCGGACGCGGACGGATACGACACGATCATTTCCGTAGATGTTGCGTCGCCTTTGCAACTCGGCAAATTTGAGGCACTCATTCCGCAGATAAAGGTGATGATCGACCACCATGCAAGCGGTACGCCGTTTGCCGATAATCTGATTAAAACGGACGCTTCCGCCGCCGGTGAGATCGTGTACCGGATATATAAAGAACTCGTCTTTCGCGGCTCGATCAGGAGAAACGTGCGCGTGATGCGGCTTCTCTACGCGGCGATAGTCTCCGACTGCGGCAGCTTCAAATATTCAAACACAACGCCGTACACCCACGGCATAGCGGCTGAGCTTGTCGCAAATATCAACACGGCAAACGACGGCGGACTTGACACCGACGCTATCTGCCACCTGCTGTTCGGCAGATTCACCGTGCGCGAGATGACGGCGAAGATGATCGCGATCAAGAATATGCGCTTATATGAGGACGGACGGCTCGGCGTCGTTGTGTTCTCCGGTGAAACGCTCACTGAAAACGGACTTACGGAGAGCGACGTCGGAAACGCCGTGGAAACGCCGCGGTGCATAGACGGCGTGCTTGTCGCGCTTGCTTTGCGTCAGACGGACGAGAGGACTTATAAAGTCTCGTCCCGCGCCAATGCGGAGATCGACTGCGCGGCGGTATGCGCGAGATACGGCGGAGGCGGACACGTTCGTGCCGCCGGATGCACGATCGAAGCGGATTCACCCGAGGACGCCGAAAAAATCGCAGTCGGCGCATTCGGGGAAGCGGTAGAGGAATACCTCAGAAACACAACCGTATCTGAACAGAGGATATAACAATGTCGAAAAAGAAACCCGATACCGTCACGGGAGTGCTCGTGATAAACAAGCACGCCGGAGTGACGTCTCACAGAATAATATCGTCGTGCCGAAAGCTGTACGATACGCCGCGCGTCGGTCACACGGGAACGCTCGATCCCATGGCAACGGGCGTGTTGCCGATACTGCTCGGACGTGCGGTAAAAGCGTCGGACTACGTCATGGCGCACGATAAGGAATACGTTGCCGAAATGCGGCTCGGCATCACGACGGACACCGAGGACACGACGGGCGAGGTGCTTACGTCAACTGACGTTCTCCCGACGGAGGACGAAGTGCGCGAGGCGTGCGCGGCGTTCGTCGGAAAGATAGAGCAGATACCGCCGATGTACTCCGCTATCAAGGTCGGAGGACGGAAGCTCTGCGACATCGCGCGAGAGGGCGGAGAAGTCGAAAGACAGCCGAGAGAGGTCGAAATCTATTCGTGTGAGTGCGAAAAGGAGACGGACGACACCTACAGGCTCCGCGTGAACTGCTCAAAAGGTACATACATCCGCACGCTCTGCGCCGATATAGGTAAAAAACTCGGATGCGGAGCGGCTATGGCGTCTCTCGTGCGGACGAGGACGGGCAGCTTCACGCTCGACGACTGCGTGACAGTAGAAGATCTCGACAATATGACATTTGAGGAAAGATTAAAGCTCCCGAAACCCGTGGAAACGCTGTTCTCCGACCTCGACGAGATAAACATCAACGATTTTTACGCAAAGCTCATAAGAGGCGGCACACCGCTGTATCAGAAAAAACTGCGTCGGTTCTATCCGGACGGAACGCTCGTGCGGCTCAATAACGGCGGCAGATTCATCGCGCTCGGACGCGCCGAAACGATAGACGGCGAGCCTTGCATAAAGCAGGAAAAGCTGTTCGTTCTCGAATAAGAACGGAAATATATAAGGAAACGAAATGAAAATCACGGAAATGTTCGACAAAAAATACCTGCGCCGGGTACTCTTCATCGTACTCGGAGCACTGCTCGCAGTCGCACTGCTCATATATATCGGCTCGCACTTCTTCCGACGTTTTTCGGACGGACTCGAGCTTGTCGACGCACGGCTCACGACTGTCAGTGAGACTGTGGAGACGGATGGCTACATAATGCGCGCGGAAACGCCCGTGTATTCCTCCGTCAGCGGAAAAAGCGTGATCCCGAAAGTGCAGAGCGGCGAGCACGTTCACGCAGGGGAGCTTATCGCGGAGGTATATTCCGAATCGCATCCGGACATTGAGGAGCGCATCGAGGAGATCGAGAAGCAGATCGCACTATTTGAAAAGGCAAAGGAATCGGACAATTCTTTCAAGTCCACAGCGGGAATAGAAACGTCGATCTACGACACGGTGGCGGCAATACGGAAAAGCGCGGACAGCGGAAACTACTCGGATACCGTTTCTCTCCGCACAACGCTTCTGCTCGGTATAAAGAATCACAACATCATCACGGGAAAAACCAAGGACTGCGATAAAGAGATAGCGGAGCTCACAAAGGATAAGGACGAGCTGGCTTCAAAACTCGGCAAGCGGCTTGAGGAAGTCTACAGCGCAGGCACGGGATATTTCTTCGCAGGGTACGACGGATACGGAAAGATCTTTTCGTCGGACAAAAAGGACACGGTGACGTATTCGGAATTTGAGCGGATGACAGAGTCGTCTCCCGACAGCCTGACGGGAATAATCGGCGTGACGGTGACTGACTATAACTGGTATCTCGCTTGCCTGATGACGAAAGAAGAAGCGGCGGCGCTTGATTCTCTCGGAAAATGCTCGGTGTTCTTTCCGTATTCGGGATACGAAATGACGATGAACGTTGACCGAGTGACGGCAGAGAGCGGCGGTGACGGTGCGCTTGTATTTCTCCGCTCCGGCAGGATCCCGTCCGGTTTCGATTTTACACGGATGCAGCCTGTCACGATAACGTCGCGCTCGTATACCGGTTTCAGGATACCGAAATCTGCGGTCCGCGTGGTCGACGGCTACGAGGGCGTATACATAATGGACGAAGTCACGATAGCGTTCAGACGGATAAACATAATCCATGACAACGGCACCGATGTCATATGTACCGGAGAGGGCGGCGACGAGATTCTTATTACGAATGAGAATCAGTCGGACCTCGTCTCGGGCGGAGAAGAAAAGACGTACGGCTTTATCAGACAGAACGATATAGTCGTAGTCGGCGGAGTCGATCTGTACGACGGAAAGGTGATAAGCTGATGCTGACGGATGAAAGAAAGAACGAGCTGAGAGAGAATTACTTTAGCGTGCTCGAACGGATAGAAGCGGCGAAGAAGAAACGCGGCGGCGACGCACCCGTCACGCTTCTTGCGGCATCGAAAACCATGCCGGCGGAGGACACCGTTTTTCTCGCCCGTGAGTGCGGTATGACACTGTGCGGAGAGAATCACGCGCAGGAGTTCAGAGACAAGTTCGCCGAGGTGACAGCCGCCGGTTGCCGGATGGACTTCATCGGGCATCTGCAGAAGAACAAAGTCAAATACGTCGTCGGGAAAGCCGGACTGATACACTCGGTGGATTCGCTTGAGATAGCCGAAGAGATCGACAGGCAGGCGGCACGCCTCGGGTTGATCCAGCCTGTGCTGATCGAAGTGAACATCGGCGGAGAGGAGTCGAAAACGGGAATAAATTCGTCTCTCCTGCCGGAATTATACGAAAAAATGTCTTGTTTTCACTCGCTTGAAGTGCGCGGAATGATGGCAATGACGCCGAAATGTGAAAAAATTGAAGAAAATCGCAAATATTTTAGAGAATCTTACGAAATTTTCCTTGACATTTTCGTAAAAAAATCGCATAATATAAAAGAGAGCATTCTATCTATGGGAATGAGCGACTCTTTTGAGGTCGCCATTGAAGAAGGTGCGACGCTCGTCAGAGTCGGAACTTCGATTTTCGGCAGACGGGATTACGGCGCAAAACTCTCGAAATAAATAAAGTCAATTATCTGTCACGATGACAGAACGGAGGAATACTATGGGACTCATGGATCGAATCAAAAAAGTAACCGGAGCAAATGACGGCTTTGACGAGTCGTACGAAGACGATTACTATAACGGATTTGATAACGACAGCTATGATGACGGCGTAAAGGACACAGAGGTCCAGAACGGCTCTTATCAGCCGAGCGGCATGGCAACACATTCCGCACCGTTCTCTGCTCCTCAGTCGGGAAGCGGCATCTCCCTTTCCGGATCGAACATCAAGATGCAGGTCGTTCATCCCACGACCTACGACGGTGCTACAGCCGCGCAGATCGCAAATCATCTGCTTCAGAAGAGCACAGTCGTTCTCAACCTTGAAGACACGAACAAGGAAACGTCGCGCAGACTTATCGACTTCCTTTCCGGTGTTGCATACTCGATAGGCGGCTCTCTCAAGAAGATCGCCACAAACGCGTATGTTATCACACCGTCGAATGTCGATGTGGGAGACGCACAGATCAACCAGCAGAAGGTAGAGCCTGCTCCGGCACCCGCCCCTGCTCCGGCACCTGCTCCCGAAGCACCGACGGCTGTTATCAACGATTTCGCTGACTTCAACTGAGCAAACGGAAAGAACAATAACATAAAAGACAAAAACTGAAAGCGAAGAAAAAGCGGTCAGGTCTTGTTTCTATACAAAAAATACCGGACATCGGATTCTTTATGAATAAAAATGTCCGGTTTTCGATTATAATGGGATTGTTGTACTGATCCCGACGGAGGCTTGTAAAATGGGTGTAATGATTCTGTTTTTGTTGAAGATCGCACTTGACGCGGCTTCGATCATTTTGCTTATTGCGGCGATAATGAGCTGGTTTCCGCCGTCCACGCCGTCAAAGTTTGAAGACCTGATAAACACGGCGGCGTATTATATATGCTATCCTATGCGCGCACTGTTCAACGCAATGGGAGCGGGAAGCGGAAGAGTCCTCGACGTGCCGTTTTTCCTCACTGCAATAGTGATAGCATTATTGCAGTCAGTGATAAGATGAATCAAGGTAAGAAGTAAGAAGTAGCAAATCAGGAAGTTATGATTGCCTGCGGCAAACGATGATGCTGACGCAACGATGATACGCTAAGCGTAACGATGATTGCGCTCCGCGCAAGTTAATAAAAGATATAAAGAAAGAATTTGAAGCAATCCACATGAAACCATCTTCATCCTCACGCGCGGCGGACGCATACCGCACGTCGGAATATGCCACTGGCACAACGGATTTCTTTTCCCCCGGCGAGCAGAACGATGTCATGAGAGAACTCTGTACTCCCGGACTGTCGACCGAAAACTGTTTCTTTTGGGGCGGCGCTCTCGGAACGGAGAGAAGAATTGCTGTCTTTCTCCCCGAATGGTATATGCCAACAGACGCGCCGCGCCACTGTATGCCCACTGACGGCGAAAGAACGGTATTTTTCGCGTCGTACCTTGCCGAACATCCCGAAATATTATCCGAGATCCCGATAACCGCGCTGTCGGTAAAGGGAAGCGGATTCAGAGAACTCACTCACCGCGACTATATGGGTTCCGTCCTATCTCTCGGCGTGAACCGCTCCGTGATCGGGGATATAGCGGTGCTGAACGGAAACGAAGCCGTGATCTTCGTCGCCGACAGGATCGCGGATTATATTATCGAATCACTCACAAAGATTGGGCGTGACGGCGTGAAAGTCACGCGCACCGATGTAGAGCCAACGTGGACCGTGCCGCGCAGGTTTGAAGACGTGCCGCTTACGGTGTCGTCTCCACGTCTCGACGGGATCGTGAAAGCACTCACGGGACAGTCGCGCGAAACTTCGGCGGAAATGATACGCGAGGGGCTTGTCGAACTGTCGTATGCCGTTACCGATAATGTTTCGGCTGACGTGAAGTCCGGCGACATCGTTTCCGTCAGAGGGTACGGGAAATACCTCATCGGCGACGTGACGGGAGAAACGAAAAGCGGACGGCTGAAGATCGCCGCAAAGAAATATATGTAACTGAAAATACACCACTTCGGGCGAAAGGGATGATATAAATGCCAAAGGATTTTACGAAAAAGCAGTTTTCGCGTACTCTTCGCGGTTACGCGCCGGACGACGTTGATTCCTATATCTCGTCGATTAACGGCGAATTTGCAAAGCTCGAAAAGCATTCTGCGGAAAGCGACAGACGGCTCGTATTTGCACTCCGAAAGCTCGAATCGCTCACAAAGGAGCTGCAAAGCATCTATTCGTCCGCGGAAAACGCGCAGTCCGAGCCGGAGCAGACGGAAGAAAAAGGTACGCCCGAAAACTCCGACGTCGCACTGCTCTCCGACGCAAAAGCCGAACTGAAACGTGTCACGGACGAGCTTGAGGCGAAGAAAGCCGAACTGGAGAGTGCAAAGGTAGAGACCGAAAAACTGCGTGCCGCGTCCGAAGAAAGAGCGCGCACACTTCTCAGTGCCGCAAGAAGCCGCGGAGACGCAATAATCCTCGAAGCGCAGGAAAAATCCGACGCGATCATCGCTCAGTCGGCGAAAAAGGCGCGTGCGGCGGCTGAACAGATCATCACAGACGCGGCTATCGCATCCCGCAAGATCATCCGCGACGCCGAAAACAAAGCGGACGACGCCTGTCGTGACCTTACCGCTATTTATACCGCCGCAGAGCGTATGTATAAAGAAGTATCCGAGTTCCGCGGAGACGTTTTCTCGCTGTACTCGAATCATATCAGCTCGCTTGAGTCGATAAGCGGCTCGGCGGACACGATGCTCTCGTCGGTGACGAAGATCGTCGAACAGCTTGAATCCGGTGAAGTGCCGGATGACGTTACGGGCGCGATGCTGACGGACGGCGGCGAAAATCAGGATAATACTCCTGCAGACGGAGAATCTGCGCCGCTTGTGTTCGCAGAAGACGCGCAGACGGCGGATGAACCTGAAGCCGAGGTCGAACCCGAAGCCGAGCCGGAAGAAGTTCACGTTACGATCTCGAAGCCCGAACCGGTGAACGATGACGGCGAAGACGAAGATGATGATCTTCCGAAAAGTGACCTTTACATAACAGTCGGCGACGACGAAGAGGAAGAATATTACGATTCCTTCGATGAGATCCCCGAAGAAGACGAACCGTTCGAGGACGAACCGCTTGAAGACAATTTGATCAAAGAGGCTGACGAGCCTGCCGCAGAAACGGACGGGAACGAAGAAGACGAAGAAGATCGCTCGCTTCCGTGGGACGATGAGCCGCTCGAAGACGAGCCTGTTGAAGAGGCTGAATCGGGCGAATCTGACGAAGACGAGCCGCTCTACAAAGACGAGTCGCCCGAAAGCGAGCCGCTCGAATTTGAGCTTGACGAAGAGACGGAAGAAACGGAATCTGACGAAAACGAGCAGGACGAATACGATCTCGAATACGACGAGGCGGAAAAAGCTCTCAAAGACGACGACCGCGACGATTTCACGCTCTCCGATGATGCGTCCGGCAACACAAACGTGCTTGACATCGTAAAAAAGATGAACGGCGGTGCGAAAAAGACAGACGACTTCGACGGGATCGTGTCTGCTCTCGCGGCGGACGGCGTTTCCGAAGACGAATTCAGACGCGCGTTCTCCGATATGAGAGAAAAGAGCGACATCGACGAAATAATGCGCCAGCCGGACGCACCCCGTGCGTCCTCTCCGACGAGCGGCAAACACAAGAAATTCTGACAGGACGGCTTAACTTAAAATGATTCTCTCGGTAATAATAATTCTCGCAGTCGTTTTGCTCGACCAGCTTACGAAATATTTCTCCGTGCTGTGCCTTTCGGGCATCCCGACCTTTACGGTCATCGAAAACGTACTGCATTTCACTTACGTTGAAAACCGCGGTGCGGCGTTCGGTATGCTTGCCGACAACCGTGCGGTGTTCATGATAATTTCGTCAGTCGGCATCGTCGCGCTGTTTGTGTGGCTCGTCGTGTCGAAGCCGAAAAGCGCGTGGATGCGCGTCGGTATCTCGTTTGTGATCGGCGGCGGCATCGGCAACATGATAGACCGCATCGGCAGGGGCTTCGTCGTCGATATGATAGACTGCCGTTTCATTGATTTTTATGTTTTCAACGTTGCCGACTCGTTCGTCTGCATCGGTTGCGGAATGATAATACTCGCGCTGATCGTTGAGATGATCGCCGAACAGAAGCAGAAAAACAAAGAAAAAACCGTCGGAGAAAATAACGATGACTGACGGAGAAATATTGTATTTTGACGCGGAAGAGAGCGGAGAACGGCTTGACTCGTTTGTCGCGCGCATGGCAGAAGTCACTCGTTCAAGGGCGCAGAAGCTCATCGACGACGGCAGTGTGACGGTGAACGGGCAGAAGTGCGCGAAGAATTACAAAACAAAAAGCGGCGACGCAGTCGAAGTAGATCTTCCCGAACCGGAGGACTGTGAAGCGGTGCCGGAGAACATTCCGCTCGATGTGGTTTATGAAGACAGCGATATAATCGTCGTGAACAAACCCGTCGGAATGGTGGTGCATCCTGCTCCGGGACATACGTCGGGAACGCTTGTGAACGCGCTGTTATACCACTGCGGAGATTCGCTGTCGGGCATAGGCGGCGTGATGCGACCGGGGATAGTCCACCGTATAGACAAGGACACGTCGGGACTGATCGCGGCGGCAAAAAACGACGCGGCGCACCTCTCGCTTGCCGAACAGCTGAAAGACCACACTATGCACAGAGAATACAGAATGATCGTCGTCGGCGGTATGCGTGAGGACAGCGGAACAGTCGACGCGCCGATCGGCAGGCATCCTACGGATCGGAAGAAAATGGCGGTCATCAGAGGCGGCGAGCATACAGCGAGAAATGCCGTCACGCACTGGAAAGTGATCGAAAGATTTCCCGAATCGGGCTTTTGTTACGTCGGTGCAGTGCTTGAAACAGGCCGCACGCATCAGATACGGGTACACATGGCGCATATAGGGCATCCGCTAATGGGGGACACGCTCTACGGCGGAGGGCATACGGCGTTCGAGAAGCACAACGCGCCGCTTATCGACGGGCAGATGCTTCACGCATTCGCGCTGATACTGCGGCATCCGCGGACAGGGGAAGAAATGCGGTTTGAGACACCGCTTGAAGAGAATTTCGAGGCAGTTCTCGAAAAACTGCGTGCGCGGGAGAAATAACCTGCGCGAAGCGCAAACTTCACTTTTCTTTAACTTGCACAAATTCTACGGCTACGCACAAACTGCATCTGTATTCTGTAGGGCAGGGGCTTGCTCCTGCCGCAAAACGATCTGCACTTTCTCTATAACGGCAAAAGGAAGAAAACGACTTACGTCGTTTTCAAATTGTTTTTTTCCACTGCGCGCTGCCGCTCATACGTTTATGTATACAAGACTACCGTGCAGTGAATTTGGGTTTTGTTCTATTATTCATCATTCATTCTTCATTTTTCATTCCAAAAAACCAAAAACGTGGGTACATCGCTGTACTCACGTTTTCTGCTTTTCGTATGGGTGTTTTATTCTTCGGTTTTGTCTTCGTCTGCGTCGTTTACTTCCGGTGCGCCGTCGTAGTCGCATTCGGGAGCGAAGTCCATGTCGTCGTTTTCAACGAAGCATCCGTTGCAGTCGCATTCGTCGCATTCGTTTGTATTGAACGTGATCTTGAAATATTTTTTGAAGAGGTAACAGACGGCGGCGGCGATAGCTGCGATGCTCACTACTGCTCCGATGATGATAAGAATTGTTTTCAGAACGCTGTTTTCTTTCTTTTCACACATGATATTATCCTCCGTTGATTTTTGATTTGTTTCTTCATATACAGTATAACACATTTTCACAAAAAAACAATAGACAATTATTGAATTTTTTGTGTACGCACTGCACGAATCGGATTTTGTTCCCATTCGGGTGCAAAAAAATCAATGAAAATTGCTTTTTGCTATTGCATTTACGCTTCTCTTATGGTAAAATATAAAGGCTCAGTACGGCAAATGGGTATTCCCATGCCGAAAAACGAAATAATTGTATTGGAGGATATATCATGACGGCTTTTGAGATCACAGTAGGAATCGTGCTCATCGCAGCATCTCTTTTCCTTGTAGTTGCAGTTCTTATGCAGTCCGGTAAGAGCCACGGCCTCGGCACTATCGCAGGCGGAGCTGAAACATTCTTCGGCAAATCGAAAGCAAGCACAATGGACGCTAAGCTCGGAACGCTCACAACGATCGTTTCCATCGTCTTCACTGCACTTGTTATCGTTGCATATCTTCTCTGCTCGTAATTTTTGAGACAAACTGACGGAGGTTATCCTCCGTTTTTTTGTTGCTTTATGAAAAAGGGAGACAGGCTCATTTTTACCGTATTTTCCCGAAAATATAAATATTTTTTACAGAAATCCGCGTGCAGAAAAATGATATTTTGTAAAAATATTTTGTTGCGGAACGCCTGAAATTGTGCTATAATGTATCCGTAAAAAGTTTTCATAAATCCGTCGGCAACCCCGACTTATAAAAGGAGCATTTATATGGTATATGACAGACGTCCGGACGATATGATCCGTATTACCACTCCGGAACTTGCAGACAAATTCATCGCAGAGCAGATCGAGGCTCTCAGAACGCAGATCGGTGACAAGAAAGTTCTTCTCGCGCTCTCGGGCGGCGTAGATTCATCCGTTGTTGCCGCACTGCTTATCAAGGCTGTGGGAGGGCAGCTCACTTCCGTACACGTCAATCACGGTCTTCTCCGCAAAGGCGAGCCGGAACAGGTCATCGAAGTATTCCGCAACCAGCTCAAGGCAAACCTCGTTTACGTTGACGCAACGGACAGATTCCTTGACAAGCTCGCAGGAGTTACAGACCCCGAAAAGAAGCGCAAGATAATCGGCGGCGAATTTATCGAAGTTTTCGCCGAAGAAGCGCGCAAGCTCGACGGTATAAAATTCCTCGCGCAGGGTACAATATGGCCCGACATACTTGAGAGCGAGAACGGCATCAAATCCCACCACAACGCAGGCGGTCTGCCGGACGATCTCAAATTCGAGCTTGTTGAACCCGTAAAGATCCTCTTCAAAGACGAAGTACGCATCGTCGGTAAACAGCTCGGTCTGCCGGACGGCATGGTAAACCGTCAGCCGTTCCCGGGTCCCGGACTCGGTGTGCGCTGTCCCGGTGCTATTACAAGAGACAGACTTGAGGCTGTACGCGAAGCCGACGCCATTCTCCGTGAAGAGTTTGCGAAGTGCGGTCTTGCCGGCAAGGTATGGCAGTACTTCACCGTCGTTCCGGATTTCCGTTCTACCGGTATCAAGGACGGCAAGAGAGTTGACGAGTGGCCGTGCATCATCCGCGCCGTAAACACAACGGACGCTATGAGCGCAACAGTCGAGAACATCCCGTTTGACGTAATGCAGACGCTTGTTGACAGGATAACACACGAAGTCAAGGGCGTGAACCGCGTACTGTACGACTTCACTCCGAAACCGTGCGCGACGATTGAATACGAATAAGAACCAAAAAGCCGAAAGCCCCGATAAATCAAGGACTTTCGGCTTTATTTTTTTACCCAGCGTAACAAAAGCGTAACACTTTACGTCAAGTCCTCGATTTTCTTCTCGAAAGACGAGACAACGGCGGCGTAATTCTCGGCTTCATCAGACTGCAGCCGAGAGGAGACCTCCTCCTGCTTATTCGGATACAAATGGGAGTACGTCTGCAGCGTCGTCTGGATGTTTTCATGACCGAGACGTTCAGAGACCAGCAACGGAGAGAAGCCAAGCTCAATCAGGAGCGAGGCGTGGGAGTGCCGGATATCGTGGACGCGGATCTTCTTCACGCCGGAAGCGGCACAGGCAGCGTCCAGCTCATACTTCAAGAAGTGCTTCGTGAAATAGAACAGACGATCCTGTGGCTCATAGTCCACAAGACGGTCAGCATAGTCCCTCACCAGAGCCAGCACGAACCGAGGAACCGACACGACACGATTTGACCGGGGCGTTTTCGGAGGATTGATAACCGTCTCCCCGCCGACCTGCGCCGCCGTTTTATTTATGGAAATGCGGGACTTCTCGAAGTCCACGTCAGCCAGAGTGAGAGCCAGCAGCTCGCCGGAGCGCATACCCGTCCAGAATAGTAACTCGAAAGCCAGCCGCGCCGCTGGCTTTTTTACATACTCGATGAACCGGCGGAACTCGTCCCGCGTCCAGAATTGCATCTCATCAGCCGCCTTCTTCCCGAAGGGACCACAGACGACGACAGGATTTGATGGAAGCCCATAGAACCGCACGGCGTAATTCATGATAGCCGACATTTGATTATTTATCGTTTTCAGGTACGTCTGGGAATAACCCATCGGATCGTCAAGCAGAGCGTTCTGCCACCGCCGAATCATCGTCGGCGTGATGTCCCGCACCGGCACGGAGCGAAACGTCGGCAGAATTTTAGAATCGAAAAGCCACTGCTTGTTTTCAACGGTCGTGGCACGGAGCCGCGTGGAGCAGTCCTCCATATACAGCTCACAAAGGGAGCCAAAGGACATATCAGAGCCGCCGCCCTGTTTCCGCAGAAACTCGCGTTCATATTCCTGCGCTTCCCTTTTTGTTTTGAAGCCCTCCTTCTTTTTCTGACGGCGCGTACCGTCCCAATCCCGATACCTGAACGTGACGAGCCACGTGCCGCGCTTTTCATTTTTATAGACAGACACCAGACCCGCCTCCTTTCGTTTTCGGAAAGCACCAGTCAAGCACGGTGCATAAACCGTACAAGCCCAGCCTTATCCCTTAAACCTCAAACATGATACCTTAAACCCTATCCCTCAAATGGGGTACCTCATACCTCGAACGCGGAACGGTTCCGCAGGACGTAGTCACGGAGGTACCACTCAAAGAGAACCAGAAGCACACCGACAACGCCGCCGAGGACAAGGTTCACGACAGCCAGAACGATGAGCCAGACCTTCCGACCGTCAAAATAAGGAACCACCGCAGCATTCCCCGGCTGGATGTTCTTCACATTCCGAAGGGATACAATCGCATTGATGATGTTCCAGACACCGGCTGCGGCCGCGTAAAGCGTAACGCACTGCACAATGCCGATGACGATCCACGCGATATTTGAAATGACCTCGCCACGCCGAACCTTCGCAGCAACAGCAGCGGGACCAGAGACCGGCGCAGACTTCACCGGCTGACAGACGGTAGCCGAATAAGGAGCCGAGCAATATGGGCAACGAACCGTATGCACACCCGCCTCGTTCGGAACCTCGACAGAGTACCGGCGACGGCAGGACGGACAAACAATATTCATTTTCAGCAAAAGCACCACCACCTAATCCCAGAAGACGAAATACCGCCGAAGCTCACGCTTCAGGCTTTCTTTTTAATGTCGAGGAAATTCTCCCCGGATTTGACCTCGTCCAGCGTTTTCAACATTTCGATATATTCCTCCGCCTTTTTGCGGGCATCGCCGGAAAGCCCCTCCAGCATTTCATGAGCATCGGGAGAAGCGATAGCCGGAGCAGCGAGAGACGAGCCGGAGGCTTCGTCCGTGGCATGACCCATCACCGGCGACAAGCCCATGATATAGTCAGCCGAAACGTCATACAGCCGGATCAATTCAAGGATGGTGTCGGGATCAGGAGCCGAAGCACCGTTCTCGTAGCGGGAAAGAGATTTGTCGCTGATGTTCGTAACCTTCATGACCTGCGACTGGGTCAAGCCTTTTCGTTCACGCGCCCTTTTCAGACGCTCGCCAAATGAGAGCATAAAAACCACCTTTCAAGCAAGTTTTCACTCAATAACCAAGAGCCATTATATCACAATTCTCGGAAATTGAAATATTTTTCTCGGAATTTTTAAGAAAAGTATTGACTTCTCGGAAATCGAGTGTTATAATAGGGCTACAATGAAATCTCGGAAACCGAGAGAGGAAAGGAGGAGAACCCCGATGATGAAACCGGCAAGCCAGATGGTGCGCGATTTCCGCGAGAAGAGAGGTGTCACCCAGACACACGTCGCCAAGCAGGCAGGCATCACACCGCAGAGATTAAGTCAGATCGAGACTGGACTTATTCGCCTTACCGCAGACGAACTATTCAAGATCGTCACGGAGGGCTTCGGCGTGAGCCTGCATATTTTTTTTGACGAGGAACTCTCGGAAAACGAGAACTCACCAGCGGAACCACCCACGGAATGAGACCTTCATCGTACTTTTATTATAGCGGAAAGGAGGCAAAAGATATATGAGTAAAACCGCTACGAAAGCAAGTGATAACGACTTCTACAAGGCACGAATCGCCGCCTCAACGTGCAACGACAGGCTGGCGAGCCGCGAAGGCGCAGCCGAAGAGACCGGCATCGACCGCACTCGGCTGGCGAGAATTGAACTCGGAAGCCTGAACCCTTACCCAGAGGAAGTCCTGCTCATGATGGACACATACGACGCGCCGGAACTGGCGAACTTCTACTGCTCCCGAATGTGTCCACTCGGAAAGAAGACGGTGCCTCCGGCAGAGATGAGAAACATCGACCGCCTGACGATCCGGGTCATTTCCGCACTCGGAGAAGCAAACGGAATCAGAGAAGCGATGCTGGAAATCGCAAAGGACGGCGAGGTCACGCAAGACGAAGCCGAGCAGGTCAAAGCAATAACCGCCGCGCTGGAACAGATCGAGGTCGCGGCGCAGGAAATGAAAATATGGGTCAGAAAGAACCTGAAGGGAGGAAAAACGCATGGATGAAAAGACGACAGAAGAAGCGCAGGAACCGAAGTACATGAAGGTTCAAGAGGTCGCCTCCCTCCTCGAAGTCAGCGAGAGCCGCGCCTACAAGATTATGCGGCAGCTGAACAAGGAACTCGAAAGCAAGGGCAAGATCGTAACGGCAGGGCGAATATCCCGCCGATACCTACTCGAAAGACTTTACTGCTGAAAGGAGCAAAGACAAATGGAGCAAACAATCATCAGACTACCGGCACCGGCAGAACCGGCACCGAGAATCACACAGGCGGAGCGAATACGCCGAAGGAAAATCGCAAGGGCAAGACTGACGATCAGAGGAGCGATCCTCGGACTGGCGGTCGGAGTGATAGCCACCGCCCTCATCATGGGAACCAATGGAACAGACGCAGCATACACCGCAGACACGGTAGCTGCAGCAAGCGCAGAACCGCAGAAGGTCGCCCCCCAGACCGCAAGCGCGGACACGCAGAACTTCATCGAAGCACAGGACAGCGTAACCACAACGAACCTCGTCTACGTCACAGAGCAGAAGCCAAAGATTGAACTGCCGGAGGCAGAGGTCGAAATGCTGGCGAAGCTCATCTGGGGCGAGGCACGAGGCATTGAAAGCATAACGGAACGAGCCGCAATCGTCTGGTGCGTCCTGAACAGAGTGGACGCAAAAGGCTACGCCTGCGGACACGACATCGAATACGTGGTAACCTTCCCGAATCAATTCTCCGGGTACGACGCAGACTACCCCGCGACAACGGAAAACAAGCAGATCGCGGCAGACGTTCTGATGCGATGGATCGCCGAGAAGCAAGGCATAGAAGACGCAGGGCGCATCCTTCCGAAAGAATACATCTACTTCACAGGCGACGGACAGCACAACCACTTCACGGACGAATGGAAGGGCGGCACCACATGGGATTGGAGCCTCCCGACCCCTTATCCGAATTGAGGAGGTGCGCGAATGTTTGAAGAAGACGTAAGAGAAGAAGCCTGCGGATACCTCGGAAGAGAGATCACAGACGCGGAGTGGAAAGAATCACTACCGGCAGCCAAACGGAAGCTGGAACGAATCATCAGCCGCGAGGGCGACCTCGAAGGTGAAAGAAGGAAACCGTACTACCTCGGAAAACTGGTAGAAGAACATATCAGAGAAAACGCCGTGATGAAATACATCAACGAGATGGGACGGCTGAACATGGAAAGGAGAAAAACGCATGAAACTCTTGCAGCTCACGCTTAACAATTTTCAGGGAATCAAAGCCCTGACGTTCGACTTCCCTGACGGACGATCCGCCAGCATTTACGGAGACAACGCCACCGGCAAGACGACGGTCTACAACGCCCTGACATGGCTGCTCTTCGACAAGGCAAGCACCGCAGCGAAAAACTACACGCCGAAGACCAAAGGAGCCGACGGAGATCTGCACCACCTCGAACACAGCGCAGAGGCGGTCTTCAGCGCAGACGACGGCAGGATCATCACCCTGAAGAAGACCTACAAGGAGGTCTACAAGAAAAAGCGCGGAAGCGCACATGAAGAATTCGACGGACACACG
The DNA here is from genome assembly GCA_045643285.1 of Eubacteriales bacterium. Classification (GTDB taxonomy): domain Bacteria; phylum Bacillota; class Clostridia; order Oscillospirales; family CAG-272; genus UMGS1696. Next base: position 7,544 of record JAZUKN010000031.1, on the reverse strand, counting down.
GTGGACTACGAGATCGACGGAGTGCCGGTCAAAGAGAAAGAATTCACCGCATCCGTCCTCGGAATGACCGGCGGAGACACCGAGAAGCCGAAGATGCTGACGATGCCCGATTATTTCCCCGAACAGCTCGCATGGGACACCAGACGGAAAATCCTTCTGGAGATTTGCGGAGACATCACCGACGCAGAGGTCATCGCAACGAACCCCGAACTCAAAGAACTGCCGGACTTCCTCCGCATGAATGGTACCGCTGAGCAGTACTACACGACGGACGAGTACCGAAAAATCGCGGAAGCCAGACGCAAGGAAATCAACAGGCAGCTCACCGAGATACCCGCCCGCATTGATGAATCGGAAAGAGCGATCCCTGACACCAGCGGACTGAACGCAGAGGAAATCGAAAGAACCATCGCCACCCTCGAAAAGAAGAGAGATGCGCTCCTCGAAGAAAAGGCGGCAGCCGCAACCGGCGATACCGCAGCGGCGACGATCCGACAGGAAATGGCGGAAATCAAAACCAAAATCGCCGAAGGACGAGCCACACACATCAGGCACCAGCAGGATCAGAACAGCGACACCGACGCGGAAATCCTTCTCGCCCAGAGAGAAGCAACCACAGCACGTCACGAGGTGGAAGACGCAGAAACGGAAATCACCCGCAAGTCCGGCGAACGCCTCCGCATTGACACCCTCCGCAACTCGCTGATCGAGGAAATCAAGAAGACCAGAGCAGAGGTGTGGGACGAGAGCCAGAGCGTCTGCCCCACCTGCGGACAGCAGCTCCCCGCCGAGCAGACAGACAAGATGCGCGAGGACTTCAACCTCCGCAAAAGCAAGAAGCTCGAAGAACTCTCCCACAGAGGAAAGACCGAGGCAAGCAAAGACCGGCTCGAAGAACTGGAAGCCGAAATCGCCAGCCTGCGAATTAAGGCAGATAAGGCGAAGGAAGTCCAGAAGGAAGCCGAAGCCAGAGCAGCGGAACTCCGGCAGCGCATCATTCCGACGGTGGCATACGAGACTACCGAGGAATACGCCGCCCTTGCCGCCCAGCTTGCCGAATACGAAGCGAAACTCGCAGATGCAGGCAAGAACACCACCGACGCACAGAACGCCGTAGAAGCCAAAATAAGAGCCGTAAAGGACGCGATCCGAGAAGAGCAGGACAAGCTGATGCAGCTGACGATGGCGGAGAACCAGAGGCGCAGGATCGGCGAACTCGAAAAGCAGGAAAAGAAACTGACCGGCGAATACGAGGAGCTGGAAAAAGGCATTTACCTCTGCGACCTTTTCACGAAGGCAAAGGTCAGCGCACTCACCGAGCGCATCAACGCGAAATTCCACAGCGTCCGCTTCCGCCTCTTCCAAGAGCAGCTGAACGGAGGCGTGAAGGAAGACTGCGAGGTAATGATACCGGCAGCCGACGGCAGAATGGTACCGTACACCTTCGCAAACAACGCCGCCCGCATCAACGCAGGGCTGGAAATCATAGCGACCCTTTCAGACCACTGGGGAATCAAGATGCCGGTGTTCATCGACAACGCCGAGAGCGTCACCCACCTGACCGAAGCAGACACCCAGACGATCCGACTGGTCGTAAGCGAGCCGGACAAGAAGCTCCGCCTCGAACTGAACTAAACAAACACCGCCGACAGGCGATGAATAAAAACAAATGGAGGAATCACAAATGGCAACGAAAGAACTCACCACCACGACACAGGGCAATAACCTGCCCGCAGAAAAGACCGAGCAGCTCGCAATGAGCGAGAGGTTCACCAACACAGTCCTGAAGGAATTCGGAGGCAGCGTCGCCGGAGCGATGCAGGTCACCGACTACCAGAGGACGCTCATTCAGGGCTACTTCATCGTAATCGACCGCGCACTCAAAGCAGCCGAGGAAGAACGCCTCCGCAAGAATGCGGCGAACAAAGACCACAAGTACGACAACGAGACCCCGGTCAACTGGAACACGGTCAACCTGAACGACCTCGCCCTTGACCTTGTACACTACGCCCGCATGGGACTGGACATGACGCAGGACAATATGCTCTTCCCGATCCCTTATAAGAACAACAAGCGAAACAACTACGACATCACCCTGATGGAAGGCTACAACGGAATCCGATACATCGCCGAGAAATACGCGGTCGAGGTTCCGACTGCGGTCACCATTGAGGTGGTCTACAGCACCGACAGCTTCCGCCCCATTAAGAAGGGCAAGGACAACCGCGTGGAGAGCTACGAATTCGAGATCACAAACGCCTTCGACAGAGGACAGATCGTCGGCGGCTTCGCATACATCGAATTTGCAGACCCGACCAAGAACGAACTCATCATCATGCCGATGAAGGACATCGAGAAGCGCAAGCCCAAATACGCAAGCGCGAACTTCTGGGGCGGCAAGACGAAGGTATGGGAGAATGGAAAACAGGTCGAAGTCGAATCCGAAGGCTGGCTCGATGAAATGGTCAGAAAGACCATCATCCGCGAGGCGTTCAGTGCAAAGCACCTGCCGAGAGACCCGAAGAAGGTGGACGACAACTACCAGTACATGAAGATGCGCGAAGCCCGATACGCAGAAATCGAAGCGCAGGCAGAAATCAACGCCAACGCCAACGTGACGCTCATCGACACAACCGAACCCAAAGCACTCCCCAATGCGGCACCGTCGAATGTCGATACCGCGACCGGCGAGGTCATCCCCGCAGCCGACGGCAGCAACGGCAGCGAAGGAACGGACGACGTAGACTTCTGATGCAGATCACGGTCATCGCATCCGGCAGCACGGGCAACGCCTACCGCGTAAGCGACGGGACCACAGCCCTGCTGCTGGATGCAGGCATACCGATAAAGGCGATCAGAGAGGCGTTAAACTTCCGTGTGCGGGACCTTGCAGGCTGCCTGATAACACACGCACACGGAGACCACGTCAAAGCCGCAGGAGACCTCGCAAAAGCCGGTGTTGACATTTACACCAGCGATGGCACAGCGACCGCCAGAAGCCTCACAGGACACCACATCAAGCGCGTGGAAGCCCTGAAGGAATTCACGGTAGGAACATTCACGGTGCTACCGTTCGACGTGCAGCACGACGCGCCGGAACCGCTGGGCTTCCTGCTTGAATCAAGGACAACGCACGAGAAACTCCTATACTTTACGGACACCTACTACCTGAAATACCGCTTCGATGGACTGACCCACATAATGGGCGAATGCAACTACAGCATGGACATCATCGAAGAAAGCGTCCGGCACGGATACATACCGGCGGAGCTGGTACCGAGACTGATCAAGAGCCACATGAGCCTCGACCACTTCCTCGACCTTTTGAAGGCGAACGACCTGACAAAGGTCAAGCAGATATACCTTCTCCACCTTTCAGGTAACAACAGCGACGCGGAGAGGTTCAGAACGGCGGTACAGAAAGCAACCGGCACGGAGGTGTACGTATGCTAACCCAGACGAAAGGAGGAACCAAGAGTGGCACGAACACGAAACATTAAACCCGCATTCTTCGACAACGAAATACTCGGAAGCATCGACCCACTGGCAAGGCTGCTCTTCATCGGACTGTGGACTATCGCAGACCGCGAAGGGCGGCTCGAAGACAGACCGAGGAAAATCAAAAAGACGCTTCTCGGATATGACGACGTGACCGCCGAAGAAACGAGTGGAATGCTTCAGCAGCTGGCAGACGGTGGCTTCCTCATTCGGTACGAGGTCGAAGGCGAACGGTACATACAGGTCGTAAACTTCACCAAGCACCAAAATCCGCACATGAAGGAGAAGGAAAGCGAAATACCGCCCCCGCCCGGATGGGAAGAGGAAGCACCAACACAGCACCAGACAAGCACCAGACAAGCACCAGACAATGACGAGGAAGACGAGCCGGAAGTAAAGGACGACGAAAAGCCGAGCCTTCAGGATCGTCGCTTCGACGAATTCTGGAGCGCATACCCGAACAAAAAAGCAAAAACCAACGCCAAGAGAGCGTGGATGAAAATAAAACCGACCGAGGTGCTGTTCTCGAAGATAATGGCAGCCATCGAAGCAGCCAAGCACAGCGAGGACTGGCAGAAAGAAAATGGACGGTTTATACCGCACCCAGCGACATGGCTCAACGGAGGACGCTGGGAAGACGAAATCAAGGAGGTGAGGACGGATGGAATCAATGGGCAATCTTCTGGCGGCAGCAATGTCAGCACCGCTAACCAGAGCCGAAAAGGCGGAACTGGAACCCCCGCAGGCTTCAAAGACGAATGATGAAGACGGCGACGAAAAACAAGACAGCTTCAAGATACGAAGCGACATAGCAGTCGCGGAAGGCTGGAAGATGGCGAGCCAACCGCCGGAGCCGGTCACCTGCCAATACTGCGGAAAAACCCTTTACTATTTCGGCATCAAGAGCTTTTTCGACAAGCGGAAAGAGGTCTTCAAATGGTTTGACGAGCCAGAACGGTGCGACTGCGACGAAGCCAAAACATACTGGCAGGAGCAGGAACGCCTGAAGAAGGAAGCCGAGGAAGAGAAAAAACGCAAAGAGGAGGCAGAGCGAACCCAGAAGCGCATCGCCCGCCTCATCAAAGACAGCGGAATCCGTGGAAGGTTCGTCAACCGCACCTTTGAAAGGTTCGAGGTCAACGATCTGAACCGAAAGGCATACGAGAAATGCAAACGCTACGCCGACAGCTTCTCAATCATGATGCCGAAGCGCGACGAACACGGAAAGCCCCTGCCGCCGGACAAGGAAAGGAACGGGCTGTTCATTACCGGCTCTTTCGGAACCGGCAAGACGCACCTCGCCTGTAGCATAGCGAACCAGCACATGCAAGGCGGAATGCCGGTCATTTGCATGACGATGATCGACCTTCTGGCGAAAATCAAGAACAGCTTCGACACCAACGAGACGGCGACCGAGGCGGAGATCATGAAACTCTACGAGGAAATCCCGCTGCTGGTCATCGACGACATCGGAAGCGAGCAGGCAACCGAATGGGGCATCACCCGGATATATGCCATCATCAACGCACGGTACGAGGCTTATATGCCGACCATCGTCACAACGAACTACACCGGCGACGAGCTGATCCGCAGAATGACACCGATATACGGAGGAAAAATCGGAGACACAAGGAACGCCGAGAAAACCCTCGACCGCCTGCGCGAGATGTGCGCGGGCATCGAAATGTACTGGGAAAGCTGGAGGACGAAATGATGAACAGAATAATCATCGGAGACGCACTCGAAAGCCTGCGGACGATCCCAGACGGAACAATCGACACCTGCATCACCAGCCCGCCGTACTACGGACTGCGAGACTACGGCACCGAAGGTCAGATCGGACTGGAAGAAACGCCGACCGACTACATCGCCCGCCTTGTTGAGGTTTTCAGAGAGGTGAAGCGGACGCTCAAAGAAGACGGCACACTCTGGATCGTCATCGGAGACAGCTACGCGGGAAGCGGAAAAGGCAGGATGCGGGACGGAACGCACAGCAAGGACAGAAGCAAGAGCAGCGACTACATGAGCATCGTCGGCGGGCTTCTGGACAAGACCAAAGCGGACGGATGCAAGCCGAAAGACCTCATCGGAATACCGTGGATGCTCGCCTTTGCATTGAGGGCGGACGGCTGGTACCTGCGGAGCGACATCATATGGCAGAAGCCGAACGTGATGCCGGAGAGCGTAAAGGACAGACCGACAAAATGCTACGAACACATTCTGATGCTCGCCAAATCCAGAAAATACTACTACGACAACGACGCAGTCCTGATACCGGCGCATTACGACGGGCGCAAAGAGACCATCAACACCGGCGGAACCAAATACGCCGACATGAAGGCACCGGGCAGCAACCCGCAGAGCCAGCACGTCGCAGGAAAGCCACACGAACGGTGGAGGTTCAAGAACGGGAAGCCGGTCAAGAACCGGCGCGACGTATGGACGGTATGCACAAGACCATACAAAGGCGCACACTTCGCAACCTTCCCGCCGGAACTTATAGAGCCGTGCATCCTTGCCGGATGCAGAAAAGGCGGAACGGTTCTCGACCCATTCATCGGAAGCGGAACCACGGCACAGGTGGCAAACCGGCTCGGAAGGAACTGCATCGGAATAGAGCTGAACCCAGACTATGAAAAGTTTATCAACGAAAGAACAGGAGGACAGAACAATGGCAAAGAAGAACTGCCGGATGACTGACGAAGAGCGAGCCGTTCACGACCGCGCTGTCAGCCTGCGAAAAATGACAGACCAGCAGCTGTGCGAATTCATGGACAGACAGCACAGCCTCGGTGTTGACGAAGGAATCCGGCTGGCAAAGGAAGACAACGCCCAGCACAAAGGCGAAGCGGACACCGTCGAGCGTTTCATCAATTACCTCGCTGGAAAGGTCGGCAGCGGAAACGGAATCGGCGGAGGAGCAATTCTCCGGCTCCGCAAGGAAGCCCAGAACGCAATCACGGACGGTGTCATAGGAGGCACCGCATGAGCGTCAAACTTTACGTCAGAGACAACACCAGCGGAAATATCCACGAATACGGCACAAACCAGCACGACAGCCTCATCCTTCAGGAAGACGGAAGCCTGCACTACGAGAATCTGCAGAACGGCACGGGTACGATGTTCCCGGAAGAAGGATACACCTTCGTCCGAGAGGACGGGACAGACCCAAGAACGGACGAGGAATCAGCCAAGTACGGCGTGGAGCCTTACATAGACATCGGCGGCGAAGGCGTAGACCTCACCTGCGAGACTTGCAGATGGCACGGCAACCGACACCAGAAATGCACAACCTGCAGGGACAACCAGAACCTGAAAAGCAGGTACGAGCCGTACAGGACGGTGACACCATGAAGGATTACAGCAGAGCAAACCGAGGTCAGCCGTTCGAGGACTTTCTGAAATACGTCCACACCGCATACCAGAGAAAAAAGAAAGCCTGCGTCCACAAAGTGCCGACCGAATTCATACCGCTTCGGGACGGAACCGGCAGGATCGTCAACTGCAAGGTCGAGGAAAAGAGCTGCGTGGACTACCTCGGAAGATACAAATCAACGCCGGTCGCAGTCGAGGCAAAGCACGAGGAAGGAGCAAGGATATCCTTCAGCCGAGTGGAACCGCACCAAGCCGAGTACATGAACGACTACACCGCAGACCCAGAGGCGGTCGGAATCGTGATCGTCAGCTTCGGACTTCGCCGCTTCTTCGCGGTACCGTGGATCTTCTGGAAGGAAGCACGGGAGGCGTGGGAAAAGAAACCGGCAAAGGCAACAAAGTGCGAGCAGCGAACAATAACGGCATACGGCTGGACGTGGCAGACGCCGGGAATGGCGAGCGCGTCGCCGGAACAATTTCACCCAGACTGGGAAATCAAGACAGGCGGAGAGACAGGTCTTCCCTACCTTGAAATCATCGAAAAAATGAAGAAAGGAGGCGCACCGGCATGAAAATAGCCCTTCAGATCATCCTGCTGGCATTCATGACCCTTTACTTCGGCGGAGCGATAGGCGCGAACAGCGAAAGGCAAAGAACCTTCAACCTTGTCG
>JAZUKN010000030.1:0-2030 GCA_045643285.1 Eubacteriales bacterium | reverse complement strand
CGGATGTCAGTTTCGGACAATTCTTTTTTATTGATTTCGCTCATCAGAATCTCACTCCTCCTATCTTACTTGAGGTAATATTTCGCGTTTCTTCCGTTTCCCTCAGCGGAAAGAACGCCGTTTGCGATCATCTTTTTGATGATCCGGCAGGCGGTGGAAGTGGAAACGCCAAGTGCCTTTTCAATTTCTGCACGGGTGAGTGAGGGTTGCCCTTTGAACAAATCCAACACCGCTTGCTCTTTCTTGTCAACTGTATGAGAAGAAAGCGTCGTTTTGACGGCAACCGCTACGTTTTGGTTCGGCAACACGGTTTTGAATGCGCCGGTCGATACCTGAATCTCCGGCTTTGCAGGCACGTCCTTGTAGGAGGACATGATTTTATTCATGCCTGTGCCGTATGCTTCGATCAATCCAAGACGGTAGAACACGTCCGCAAGCTTATGGTTGCGGCAATAGGAAACGCCGAGCATCATATCGTCAAAGGATATCCCACCCGCAAGCCCACCGATCGAGATCATTTCAATGCGGTCGGCATACACGCTGATCAGCGTACTTGCGGAAACGGCGTAATCCCGGTGAACGATGGCATTGAGCAAGGACTCGCGGATTGCCGTATCCGGATAATCTCTGTGGTCGATGCGGAGCAGCCCTTCAAAAGTCGCTTTGGTCTGATTGCGCAAATCGAGGTAGGCATACGCTTCTTCCAATTGTTTGAGAAGGGAACCGGTGAATTCACGGCGATTCTGAAAATCGCTTTGATCGGTTCCACCGAACGTTGCGGCTTTGATGATGTGCGGGCATTGATCGGAAAGCAGAAGAGCGAGGTTGGAATACAGTCCGTCTGCGTCGATCATACCGAGCGTTTTCATTTGCGATTCTCCAAGTGGGAGATCGCGTTTGGCAAATTCGGAAGTTACTTTCTCAAAAGTCAACTCTTGATCAAGCGAACGCATATCTTCATAGTTATCGCCGTCAGTTTCTTTGATCATCTTCCGGATCATCGTATCGGAGGCGGGGACGGACGAAGTACCTTGACGAACGAACACACCCTCGGGGCGCAGACCTTTCGCCGCAAGATAATACGGGCGGTGCGCGCCGCACTGTATCTTGACTTCCACAATATTTTTATTTTCTATCGTTTGCGTTTCGTAGTGCAGGAACATCGTCACATCCGGTTTGATCGTATCACGCGCCGCGTTTGAAATCTGCTGGATCAGACGATCCGAGTTTTCCACACCGCAAATTTTTCCGTTATCCTCTACGCCGACAAGAATAGAGCCCCCGCGCGTATTGGCAAAGGCGATAATCTCCTTTTTGATGTCGTCCACATATACGGATTTCAATTCGACCGTTTCACTTTCTGAAAAAAACATAGCAACCTCCGTGACAAATCCATTTGTTCAGTTTGTATTATACCGCATTCTTTTCTTCTTGTCAACGCGATGATAAGAAAATGACAAGAAACTTTTAACAATCCGGGGTTCAGGGGGACACCCTTGCAAGCGAAGCAAGTCGAATAACCGCCGAGCCGCGTGGTAGCGGCGAAATGGTAGCGGTTATTCAGTGCTTGTGGCTGAATAGCAGACGAACAAAAGCGTGGTAGCGGTCGTTTGGTAGTCGCTATTCCTTGCTTGCTGAGACTGGCCGACATCCGGCCGAGATGCCGTTTGGTACCAAACGGCGATGCTTGCTAAGATTGTGAGACAAGCTTTGAAAGAGAGATCGAAACGAGAGTATCGGTCTCTTTTTTCGTCGTCGGAAACATTTTTGACGAGAGTTTTGAGAAATCAACGAGAAGATTTTTCTGAAAATCCGTGAATAATCTTCCCAAAAAATCGCGTCAAAATATTTTCCGTACCCAGAATTCTCCGCTTGACAAAAACCGCCTCGCTTCGTATAATAACACTTGCGCTTGCTTACGGGCGCTGCAAATGAGGAAAGGTGTCCGAGCGGTCGAAGGAGCTGGCCTCGAAATCCAGTGACTCGTAAGGGTTCGCGGGTTCGAATCCCGCCCTTTCCGTTTTCGGTTC
>JAZUKN010000029.1:0-10068 GCA_045643285.1 Eubacteriales bacterium | reverse complement strand
GAGCAAATATATTAAGGCGGATGAGCTTGACGAGGTTCGTGCCTCGGTTGACCGCCGTCATGAGCTTCAGGAAAAACTGAAAGAACTGAAAGCAACCCCCGAAGGTATAAAAACCGATAATCTCAAACGAAAGGCGGTGCGGAATATGCAAAACATTACGGGAACACTGATGTCGGAAGACACTCCGATAGCGACCGTCAAAAACGGTGTCATTTCCGATGCGGACGAAACACTCCTTCCTCTGTATCTGAAAAGAACAAAGGATATGGAAGGATGGCTTGCTTCCCGTGCAATCGACACCCACAGAACAAACTCACGCTTACTGAAAAAAGCACTCCGTCTCCGCACGACCGATGATGTCAGTACCGCCCTTGCGGTCAACGCCGCCACGGTGACCGACCGCTATTGGTTTAAGCCGGAGGGTTCGACTGCGACCTATGAGGATATACGCTTTAAGGAAAACTACTTCGCCGAGCTTGCCCTGCGCGGCGATCCCGACAGCTTCTCACGAAAGCCGTCAAGAACGCCCGAGCTTACCAACACGGGTAGCTTCGAGAAGTGTTGGAAACTCATAGACGGCAAATGGTGGATGTACAAAAGCGGAAACAGTGAGGAACTGTTCTCCGAACTGTTTATCTGCAAGCTCGGTGAAAAGCTCGGACTCCCGATGGCACACTATGAGCTTGACGGAAAGTATATTCGCTCAATAGATTTCACAGACGCTGCTGCGGTAAACTTTGAGTCGCTGCGTTCCCTAACGGATGACGATGAGGATTACGAAAACTGCTTCACCGTTCTGTATGACATCTCCCCGGAAATCGCACGGCAGTACCTTCGGCTTATATGGTTTGATTCGCTCTGCTACAACATGGACAGACATACCGAGAACTTCGGTCTGCTGCGGGAAGTGAAAACGGGAAAAATCCTGTCTCTCGCCCCGAACTACGATAACAACATAGCCCTCATCGCAAAGGGCTATCCGAGTGATGTGAGCCGAACACATGACGGACTTATTCGCTTTTTCCGTGAACTGATGCAGAGCAATGAAACAGCCCATGAGATGATGAGGACAACAGATCTGCCGTCCATCACCGAAAGTATGATTGACGAATGCATGGATGAAATACCGATTGAGGTTGACCGTGATTATATCCGCAACTTTATTCTGAATGGGCAGTCTGTTATTCGAGAGATCATTGAAGCGGACGAAGGACTCACCGAAAACGATGACGGCTCCATAGGCATGATGCTGTAAACAAAATATTCTACCGCAGGCGGTACCGATAAAACGGTGCCGTCTTTTTTTATCGACAAGGAGGAAACGAAATGAAAAAAGCAACGATCACCATTTCCTATGATGAGGAAAAACTCTCTGCGCTGAATATGTATCTCACGCAGAAAGGTGTGCAGGTGGAAACGGAACTGGAACGCTCCCTCGAAACCATGTACACGAAAACCGTTCCTGCCGGAGTGCGTGAATTCATTGAAATGAAATCCGGCAACCCGTCAAAAGCAACACCCTCAAAGAAAGTGAAATCTTCTTCCTCTTCTGCTGTGGGCGCTGACGGAAAAGAGGTGAAACCGAATGCTCAACCGTGATACCGAAGTAACCGTCTTCTATAACGACCGCCGCCTCAAAGCGATCAAAGAAGCTCTCGCCGAAAAAGGATCGACTGTCGAATCGGAACTGAAGGACATGATGGATGTGCTGTACGAAACCGTCCTGCCCAAAGAGGTCTGCGATGAAATAGATGAGCAGATCGCAAAGGATCAGGCGGCGGACGATGCCGAACGTGAGGCAAGCAGACGGTTCGCCGTAATGCACATTCGTGAAAACGGTGAGGACACCTTCCTCACCAATGACTATTTCGGAACCTTTCTCTCGGCGGCATACCGCTACCGCTTATACGAGCGAGGCGAACTGACCGCCCAACCGAAAACCTTGACGGAGGCATTCTGTGAAAACGGAATGCTTGATGAGGACGAATACGAATCGCTTTGCGAGAAGGCAACTGACGATGAACGCATCACCGCCGTGTTGGATTTCGATCTTGACGAAAAGACCGTCCGAAATCTCAATACACAAAACGGTGAATGGAAAACCTACCGTCTGCACGATGTGTCGGTCGCCGCCTACAAATCCAACCGCAGTGATACGAGGTCGCCGCAACTCCGTCAGATCGCTTTCGATTCCGCACTGGACGGCCGTGAAATCGAACCGCCTGCCGATACCGAATCCGAAACCGAGGACGGCGGCATGACACTCGGCATCTGACACAGCGTAAAGCCCACAGAAAGCCCTGTGTCGCCCTTTCCCGTAAATCTCGGGAAAAGACACGGCAGAACCGCTGTCCGCCGATTTGAGCCGATTGTTGCTCGAGGAAAACCACAGCCGAAAACAGACGGTATTCAGGCAGTCTTACACGGTCGAAAATCAAGCAGGAGAAAGGCAAGGGGTTGCTCACGCACCCCTTGCCGAATCACAGCGGACGGCAACGCCGACCGCATAAGGACTTTTGAACGGTTTGCGGTTCTGTTTGCAGGGTTGCACCCTTGTACGCCGTTTACGGTTTCGGGTGACAACCTGCCCGAAATATGCCGATAAAACAAGGGCTTTCAGAGGGGTTGAAGATACAGAAAAAAAGGAGATGAAAACGCCGTGTCCGCACCGAAAAACAAACACAAATTTGCCTTGTGGCTCCGTCCCGAAACACTGGAAAAGGTCAAGGAATTATACAAAGAGGATGACTGTATCAGCAAGTCGGAATTCATCGAAAAAGCCATTCGCTTTTATATCGGATACCTCACGGCAGAGGATCAGTCAAACTTCCTGCCGAATATGTTCCTCTCGAATATGAGAAGCATCGCCGCAGAAAGCGATAACCGTCAAAGCCGGATGATGTTCAAAATGTCGGTCGAGATGGCAATGATGATGAATCTGCTGGCGGCGTTTCACGATGTCGATCCCGACTCTCTTGAAAAACTCCGTGGCGAATGTATCAAAGAGGTCAAGCGGCTCAACGGTTCTTTCTCACTGAAGGATGCTGTCGATTGGCAAAGCGGTAACTGATAAATGGCAAAGCTCGTAACGAAAATGAAGTATCTGAAACCGACTGCCCGACAAAATGCCGGAGGATACGCAAGATACATTGCCACCCGTGAAGGTGTCGAAAAGATTGACGATACAAAAAAGCTGGAACCGCCGACCGACAAACAGATAAAGCTCATTGAAAAAATAAAGAAAGATTTTCCCGACAGCACCGAGATGCATGAGTACGATGACTACATCGCAAGACCTACACTCGGTAACGCCTCTGACTTTATTTCCCGTGCGATTGAAAACAATTCCGATGAGGTGCAGTCCTCCAAAACCTACGCCGACTACATTGCCACCCGTCCCCGTGCGGAACGCTTCGGCTCCCACGGACTCTTCACCGATGACGGTGTGCGTGTAAAACTGAATGAAGTCTCGGAGGAACTGAAAGAGTACGAAGGAAATGTGTGGACGGTCATCGTCTCTCTGCGGCGTGAGGATGCGGAACGGCTCGGCTACAATCACGGTGAACGGTGGCGGGATATGCTCCGAACACAGACACAGGAAATGTCCGAGCAGTTCCGAATCCCGATGAAAAATCTCAAATGGTTCGCCGCCTTCCACAACGAGTCGCATCATCCCCATGTGCATCTGATGGTCTACTCAAGCGATCCGAGCGAGGGATATATTACGCCGCAGGGTGTGGAACGCCTGCGGTCTTCTCTTGCGAAAGAGATATTCCGTCAAGACCTGCTCTCCGTTTACGAAAAGCAGACCGAACACCGTGACGATCTGCGAACCGAAAGCAAAGCGGTGCTGTCGGAAATCGTGGAACGCATGAACAGCGGTATCTGCGACAATCCCGTATTGGAAGACAAGCTCGTCCTGCTCTCCAAACGCCTCTCCAAGCTGTCCGGCAAAAAGCAGTACGGATATCTGAAAGCGGATGTGAAAGACCTTGTCGATTCCATTGTCGATGAACTCGAAAAGGATGACCGCATCACCGCACTCTATGACCTGTGGTATACACAGCGTGAGGAAGTCATCCGCACCTATACCGATGACCTGCCCGAAAGAATTCCGCTGTCGCAGAACGAGGAATTCAAATCGGTTCGCAATGCCGTCATTATGGAAGCGATGAATATTCTCTACGAAACCGAACTGGAAGAACCGGCAGAAGAAAAGGAAATCCCGACTCCCGAACCGAGCGATGCCGAAACCGAATCCGCCGAAGAACCTCTCACGCCGAAAGAAAAAACCTCGCGGATGTGGAATCTTTACCGTGAGGCGAAAGGACTGCTCGACAGGGAAAGCGAAACCTATGAGCCGACCAAAGCCGTGGAACTGCTGATCGAATCGGCAAAGCTCGGATGCGGTGTGGCAAAATACCGGCTCGGCAAAATGTTTCTGCGTGGCGATGATGTCGCAAAGGATGTGGACTATGCTCTGCGGTGGCTCGAAGAATCCGTGTCGGAGGGAAATCCCTTCGCCGAATATCTGCTCGGCAAGACCTATCTCAAAGGCGAAGATGTTACAAGGGATACCGACCGTGCGGATGAACTGCTCCGCCGCTGTGCCGGCAGAGGAAACAAATATGCCGAATACACGCTCGGCAAAGCATTGCTTGACGGCGAACTGCTCCCACAGGATATTCCCGAAGCCGTTCGACTCTTGACTGCATCCGCCGAGCAGGGATTTCCGAATGCCGAATATATCCTCGGAAAACTTTATTGCAAAGGTGAAATTGTCCCTGCGGATCTGCCGAAGGCAATCGAACTCTTGGAAAGAGCAGCCGAAAAAGGTAATCCTTACGCCGCCTACCTTGCCGGAAAGTTACGGCTGACCGAGGACGAAGTCAAAGACATAGAGAAAGCCATCCGCAACTTTGAAATTGCCGCCGCAAACGGCAACGACTTTGCCGAGTACCAACTCGGCAAAATCTATCTCTACGGCAGGGACACCGAACAGGATATGCAGAAGGCACTCGAATGGCTCGAAAAGGCGGTGGAACACGGCAATCAGTATGCTCTGCAACTGCTCCACAGCATAAAAAACAACCGAAACCGGTCGGCGGCAACCGGCATCATCCGTCTGCTCCACCATGTCAGCCGCATCATCGGAGAACGCATGGAAGCTGAACGCAAAGGCGGAAACTCTGCCGTTGACCGAAAACTCAAACGCAGAATTGACGAGAAAAAGCAGGCACAGGGCATCAAAGATTAAGGAGGCGAACCCATGTCTACAAAATATATTCATTTCACAAAAGACCAAAGAGAACAAGCCCGTATGACCGACATTGCCGATCTGCTTCGCCGTCAGGGTGAAACCTTGAAAAGAAGCGGAAAGGAATACGAATGGCGAAACGGCTCCGAGAAGGTAACCATACGGGGAAATCTGTTCTATCATCAGTACGAGGGTGAAGGCGGCGATGCCATCGACTTCGTCCGTAGGTTCTATAACCTTGACTACCCGGAAGCGATGGAATATCTGCTCGGCGGCACAAACGGTACATTGAAGACCGCACAGCCCGTCTTACAAAAACCGCCCGAACCGTTCGTACTTCCAAAACGGAACGACAATATGCGGCGGGTGTTTGCCTATCTGCTATCCAAGCGAGGCATAGACCGGGATGTGCTGTATACTTTTGTGCGTGAGAACATGATCTACGAATCCGCAGAATACCACAATGTCGTGTTTGTCGGATACGATAAAGACGGCAAAGCCGTCCATGCCAATATGCGAGGAACGGGCGGCGAATCCACCTTCAAAGGCAATGCTCCCAACGGCATCCCCGAATACAGTTTCCACCGGACCGGCACGGATGACACGCTCTATCTTTTTGAGGCGCCGATAGATATGCTCTCGTATATCTCGCTTCACAAGGACGGATGGAAACAGCACAGCTATGCCGCCGGATGCGGAGTCAGCGAGCGTGTTCTGTTTCAGATGCTCATAGACAATCCGAATCTCGAAAAGATTTATCTCTGCCTTGACAGCGATGATGCGGGACAAAAAGCCGCAAAGCGAATCTCCGACCGAATGCGGTTCAGCGGTCTTAAAACAGAAATCCTCATTCCGATTCACAAGGACTGGAATGAGGATTTATTATTAAACGAAAGTGAGGTGTCGGAATGTCCGGCGTTACAACTCTGATCATCGTCGGGACGGTGATGGCACTCGTCCTCGGCGGTGTGACATTGCTCTCCTATGTGTACAGCTTAAACAACATCAAATCCAAAACGGTCGGTGACGGTCAGCACGGAACGGCTCGGTGGGCAACCAAAGGCGAGGTCAAAAAGATATACCGCCACATCCCGTTCACACCGAAAAAATGGCGCCGTCAGGCAGAGAAAGGACAGACACCGACCTCGGCGGGAGCCGTCCGAAAGCGACCGTTCGGAAAGAACGAACCCTCTCCCGAAGAAACTCTGCCGCAGGGGATCATTGTCGGATGCGAAGGCGGCGGAAAAAGCACGACCGCCCTTGTGGATACCGGCGATGTCCATGTGCTGATGATCGGTGCGGCAGGTGTCGGCAAAACGGCATTCTGGCTTTATCCCTGCATCGAATATGCCTGTGCATCGGGGATGTCATTTCTCTCTACCGATACCAAAGGTGATGTCATGCGAAACTACGGCAACATTGCCAAGCAGTACGGCTACAATGTTTCGGTCATTGACCTGCGAAACCCGACACGGTCAAACGGCAATAACCTCTTGCACCTTGTAAACAAGTATATGGATCTGTACCAAGCGCACCCGGACGAGCTTGTCTACAAGGCAAAGGCGGAAAAGTACGCAAAAATTATCTCCAAGACCATTATCCTGTCGGGCATGGATGCGGCATCCTTCGGACAAAACGCCTACTTCTACGATGCCGCCGAAGGACTGCTCACTGCTACCATTCTGCTCGTTGCCGAATTTTGCGAGCCGCAGAAACGGCACATTGTGTCGGTGTTCAAAATCATTCAGGAACTGCTGGCTCCGTCCGGTAAGAAAGGAAAAAACCAGTTTCAACTGCTGATTGAGGAACTGCCAAATGACCACAAAGCGAAATGGTTTGCCGGTGCCGCACTGAACACAGCCGAACAGTCAATGGCATCGGTCATGTCAACGGCACTGTCCCGACTCAATGCCTTTCTCGATTCCGAGCTTGAACAACTGCTCTGTTTCGATACCGAAATAGATGCCGAAAAGTTCTGCAACGAGAAATCCGCAATCTTCATCATCATGCCCGAAGAAAACCCCAATACCTTCTTTATGATCTCGCTGATCATCCAACAGTTATACCGTGAAATCCTCTCGGTTGCGGATGAGAACGGCGGCAAGCTCAAAAACCGCTGTGTCTTCTTCTGCGATGAGTTCGGTACGCTTCCGAAGATAGAATCTGCGGAAATGATGTTCTCGGCATCCCGTTCAAGACGGCTGCAGATCGTCCCGATTATTCAGTCCTTCTCACAGCTTGACAAAAACTACGGCAAGGAAGGTTCGGAAATCATCGTAGACAATACGCAGATCACGCTGTTCGGCGGCTTTGCTCCCAACAGCAGCTCGGCGGAAACCCTTTCCAAAGCACTCGGCAGCCGAACCGTGATGTCCGGCTCGGTCAGCCGTTCCAAGAACGATCCGTCCCAATCTCTGCAAATGGTGGAACGCCCGCTGATGACACCGGACGAACTGAAATCTCTGCCGAAGGGCGACTTCATCGTTATGAAAACCGGCGTTCATCCCATGCGTGTCCATCTGAAACTCTTCTTCAAATGGGGAATCGAATTTGACGAAAAGAACCCGTACCGTGTCCCCGAACACGGGAACCGCAAGGTCGAATATGCCGAGAAGAAAGAAATCCTTGACGGCATCAAAGCAAAATATCCGAAGCCGGAGGACTCGGAATATGCAGACTCCGACAAAGCTGCATCCGGCAGAGGTCAGGATCTGCGACAGACCGAACATGACGAGCCGACAAGAACACCACCGCACAACAAGCCAAAGGACAGAGGCAAAGGCGGATCGGGACTGACTCCCGAACGCAACCGCACCTTCAAGGAAGCAATGACAGAGGTGAAGACCGATGGGCAGACTTGATACCATTTACCGCATGGAACTGCCACACCGTGCGAAATCGGTCTATATCTACCTTTCCGACCGAGCGAACAAGGACGGCGAATGTTGGCCTGCCATTCCCACCATTGCCAAAGAACTGAAGCTGTCCGAATCCACCGTCCGCCGCGGACTGCATGATCTTCGCCGTGCGGGGCTGATCCGCTCCGAACAGCGATACCGTACCAAAGGCGGAAAAAGCAGTCTGCTGTTCAAACTGCTTTGATTTTTTATACTGCCGACACCGAGGGGGAACTATACCTTCTCGGTGACAGGTGGTACCTGTCATGATGACAGGAGAAAGTGAACCTCCCACCCGAAAAGAACTACACAGCAGAAAGAAAAGAATATTACAGATACTCCGAAAACCTTGCAAAACCATGAAAAATATGCTATACTGCCGAAGAAAAGAGGAAGATGAGATGAACAAAGCAGACGAGCGAATTCTGCTCGAACAGATAACAAAGGCAATGCAAAGTGCCGGATATAATCCGAAAATGCAGATCAGAGGATATCTTGCCGAATGCAATGACAGTTACATCACACGCAAAGGCAACGCACGGGAACTGATCAAAACTATCAACACCGAAACATTAAGAGAATATCTCAAAACCGAATAACCGACCGAGCCGGATGAGGATGAAAACCTTGTCCGGCTTTTTTCTTTCTGCCGTGAAAGGCAATTCTGCAAGAAAAGTCCAAGATTTGGTGCAGAAACTCCGCTCTGCAATTGGAATTTTCAACAAAAAAGTGAAGTATTTGAAAAATTTCCGAACTATTTGCCGAAATCCGCAAAAACATCTCTAAAACCCTTGTAATTATTATAAAAATATGATATACTGTCTTTGTATATCTATGGGTTGGGGCAACTATGCCCATTTTACGAAATAATTGCGGAAAATTTACGGAAAGGACTTGACAGTGATGACGGTTGATGCGACAATTCTGACGGCACGGCACGGCACGGCACGGCACGGCACGGCACG
The DNA here is from genome assembly GCA_045643285.1 of Eubacteriales bacterium. Taxonomy (GTDB): domain Bacteria; phylum Bacillota; class Clostridia; order Oscillospirales; family CAG-272; genus UMGS1696. The sequence continues at coordinate 949 of JAZUKN010000029.1, read as the reverse complement.
GCACGGCACGGCACGGCACAATCAATCAATCAATCAATCAATCAATCAAAGCGTAGTTTCTCTACGCTATTTTGTCAAGCCCTTTTTGCAAAATTCCTTAGGAAACCACGAGATCACAACATCCACAGATGCGGTTTATCCCCGCCTGCGGTTGTTGTGGTCTTGTTTTGTTTTAAGGAGGTGAGAACACTTGCGTAATGTACCGGACTTTTTCGGTATTCTATCCACGATGTTCCCCTCCGGAAACAGTCCCGGAATCCGTGTGCGGCGTTTCGGCTTGCCGTTTTGTGCCGATAAGCCGCCGGGAACAAAAACAGAACGGAAAAATTCCGGCGAAAGGAGAGTCTTATGAACGAAAGCGAAAACAAAGAGCGACCGTCAAAACGGCAGCCGCAGCGAAAACGGCGAAAGAAATATGATATCCGCATTATTCTTTTGTCGGCACTGCTTGTCGTGGCACTGATAGTCATCCTCATTCTGTGTCTTAAAAGCTGTAACGGAAACACCCAGGACACACCGAGCGACACCACACCGACGGTCATCGGCGGAGGCGATCCGATCCCGGAGGACGAGGGTAAGCAGAAGGACATCGGTTCCACCCACCTTCCCGCATATGGAGGGCTGACCTTCACGGCGGGGACGAAGGAACAGGCGGTCAAACTGCAAAACCCGGGAGAGAACACCTGCCTCATCCGCATATCTTTGATCCTTGCGGACGGCACCACCATTTACCGAAGTGAATTGGTAAAACCCGGCTATTACACCATGCCCATCACGCTTACAGCGCCGATGGAACGAGGCATTTACAGAGATGTAACCATCAAGTATGAATGCTTCACCGATGATGAAAACCAAACGCCCTTAAACGGTGCGACAAATAAACTCGATATCACGGTGAAATAGCCAAAAACTAAGTCCAAAAAATTTATGATAAAGGAGTAAAATCACA
>JAZUKN010000028.1:0-91705 GCA_045643285.1 Eubacteriales bacterium | reverse complement strand
TATGGTTGGTGCAGCATACGTTTTCAATGCCTACGACTCGGTTCTTTGGTGCAATATCCGTGACTATATGTTCGACGACCTGAAGCGTATGTATCTTGACCGTGAATCGGAGGGTGCGTGGAATGCCGAGCGTATCACGGCGAAGTGGAAGAACTATCAGTCAGCAAGGCCCGAAGCCCTCATCGTGGAAGATATGTGGGGCAAATACTTTACCCCGTTCATCGCCCTCGGTGAAACGAGATATATCGGTATGATGCTCGGAACGAAGGAAGACCAGTTCCGTCAGTTCCAGACTTATCAAGAACGGTATATGTCCGCAAAATACGGCGGAGCCGTTTCCACAGCAGACCGTATTTCGCTTCGTGCGAATGCTCCTGAAGGTGAACAGGCAGTACCGCCCTGCGGCGATATTTCCGGCATCGTTCCCTACGCAAAGACCTACATCACGGTCAAATACGGTAATGCCGGCACAGTAAGGATCAGAGCGGAGAGAGGTCAGTCCTACGACGTTGAGATGCCCGCCGGTGCTTCTCTGAACGACCTTGAAACCTATATCTATTCGGCAAGCAACATCGCAAGTATCGACTCGCTTGCTGCTTTGTACACGAAACTCTGCGATGTTTCGTCCGCAGTCAAATTACAGCAGTTGCTTCTCGGCTCCGGAGTTGAAGGATACTCCAACACCTCTCTGAAATCCGAAAGCGGCGGCGTGGCACTCGGAACGAATATCCTGATGGAGAAAATCGACTTGCGTGGTACTCCGAACTTGGAGCAGGGTCTTGACCTTACCGCTTTGAAAGCGTTGGAGGAAATCTACACGACCGGATCCGGTGTCACTGGTGTCACGTTCGCACAGAGAGCCCCCGTCAAGGTCGTAGAACTGAATGCTGTCAGACAGCTCGTTTGCCGTGACCTGCTCGAACTAGAAACCTTCAATGTTCCGTATAACGGACTGCAGACTATCTGGATTGATAACTGCCCGTTCATCGACACAAAGGCAATGGTATCCGGTGCAACCGGACTTACGAGAGGTCGTCTCATAGGCATCGACTGGACCGGACAGAAAGCACTGAATAACTCGCAACTTCTGATTCGTCTTTCCGGACTTTCCGGCTTGGATGCAACAGGCGGAAACGTCGATACATTCGTGCTGACAGGTGCTGCTCACGTTGCGATGATTTCGTCCGACGACATCGCCACAATCGAAGCGAAGTTCCCTGAACTCGAACTCACCTACGATGCGATCCTGCCGAGTTATACGGTTACGTTCAAGAACTGGGACGAATCTGTATTGAATACGCAGAGAGTAGATCAGGGCTCGGCCCCTATCGACCCGAGATACCTGCCTGTTTCTCCGATCCCGACTCCTACGAGAGAATCGACCCCGGCGTTGAACTTCTCGTTCGATGGATGGTCGTGGACGAACGGAGGAGTTGTCATCGAAGACATCTCGCAAATCACCATTATCGGAAACACCACGCTGTACGCCCACTTTGCGGAAACAGCAAGAACCTACACGGTAAGGTGGTACAACGGCACAGACCTGCTCGAAACGCAGTCGAAGACATACGGCGAGTGTGCGACCTACACAGGAAGCATACCGAGGCATCCGTCCGAAGGTGAATATTCTCTATACTATCTGTTCAAAGGTTGGGATAAATCTACTGGCAGAATTTCCGAAAACATTGACGTTTACGCACAGTACGACAATGCTACGATTCCTGCTGCCGGAAAACCGCTCTCGCAGATGGTTCCTGCTGAATTGAGTGCCCTTGTTTCCGAAGGATACCTGTCATCCGACGGTTCGAGAAACACCTATATTTCGAGCGGTGATACGATTGACATTACCTTCGGACACGACAAGGAGTATTCCAATGTCGAGTCCCACGAACTCATTTCGTTGAGTAACCCGAAAGTCTTTGACGGTACGAACTATTTCAAGCCGCAGATTGACGGAGAGGATATTCTACTGTTCGATGAGGACAAATCGTTCACCCTCGCAATCGACCTGAAGTACGCCGAAGAAGTCGCAGGAAATACCCTTATGGCTTGCTACCAGAGCGGAGGTATTAGCGTATTTTACAGCAGCGGTCCTGCCGTTAAGTTCGGGCTTACCTCGAATGTAAACGCAGGTACTACGACAGGGCGTGATGTTATCGTTCTGAGACACGTCAAGGGTGAAAAGATACTCCACATTTACGGCTCGAAGAAGTCCACCGATACGAAGCCGGCAACGCAGGTTCTCAACACCACGATCACGATTACGAACTACATCACCCACGATGCACCGCTCGTATTCGGTGCTACGATGGCGAGTGACGGATACCTTGAAAACTACGCCAAAGGAACAGTTTACTGGGCTAAGTATTGGGAAGATGACCTCGGAGAAGCGGACTGCCTCGACCTTGCAAGATGGCCTCACGAGACCTACACGTTCCAAGCAGCAGGTTCATCGCAGAGGGCGTTCCGTTCTTATCAGAGAGCGGATACAGGAAGATATGTAAACTGCTGTTTCCTGATGAAGAACCTGCTTTCTGTAACGCATAAGCAGAATCAGTCGAATACGAACGAAGGCGGTTGGAATGAGACCAGCATGAGAGAATGGCTCAACCTCAGACTTTGGGATGCTCTCCCGATTCAGTGGAGACAGCTCATCCTGAAGGTCAGAGTATTCTCCTCGGCAGGTAGTCAGTCAACTGAAATCATCGACCCGCCGGCAGAAGACTATCTGTGGATCCCGTGCTGTAAGGACGTAGGACTGAACACCACTACGAATCCGTATGCTTCCGAGTCTGATTCGCCGTTTACGATTTTCACCAATGATGCAAGTCGTGTCAAGATGCTCGACAACGGCTCCGGTTCGGCTTCCTTCTGGTGGCTCCGTTCCCCGTATGCCGCCAACTCCTACCTCTTCTGGATTGTCTATACGAACGGCAGCGGCAGCGGCAACTACTACTCCGCCAACGTCTCGAATGGCGTGGCGTTCGGCTTCTGCATTTAATCTACAATCGTTCCTAATCTGCCGCCTTTGTGCGGCAGATAAAGGAGCAAATACATTCTGACGGAGAAAAATAATATGTCAGTTCCAAAGCCCAAAAGAGTAACGTCGGATGCACAGTTCCTCAACACAGCACGAGAACTTGAACGAAAGACGAGGCAAGCGTGTTTGAGATGTCCGAAACGATACACATTCTACGGTTTGCAGGAATTATGGCAAACTTCACGGCGTATCCACTCGAACGTCAAACAGGCAAACTCAGTCAATCCGAGCAATCAGCACGAGGTTCAGATAAGAAAAGATTTCTTCATCTACGCTTTGGCTGCGGTACAGGATTATGTATCGCAGATTGAAGTGATGACGGAGGACGACATCTTCACACCTGCGGCACAGGAAAATCTTCCCGAGCTGGTTAGACTTGAAAACATACTCATCAAAGGAACTATGAAATCCGACAAGGCAAGGTATAAAGACCTGCCTGAAATATAATCCATAGGTTACGTCCTGCACACTTCGCTCCGGTTCGGCTTCCAACTGGTGGCTCCGTTCCCCGAATACCGCCAACTCCAACAACTTCTGGAATGTCAATACGAACGGCAGCGGCAACAACAACAACGCCAACAACTCGAATGGCGTGGCGTTCGGCTCCTCTCTGAACAGACAAAGTAACTGCAACGGACAGCGAAATCAGTTTTAGATGGAGAGAAGGAGGATGTGACCTTCCGAAAGGTAAATGTACGCCTTGACGTGTCCGGGCGGACGCTTCTTGCATAGTACCGCTTGAAGGTGATGCGGTATTTTATGCCCGGTGACACTATGCCCCTATATGCAACCTTCCGACAGGGGTGCGAGGTGTTAGGTAAAGTTATGAACAGTACAGAAAGAAAAGAATTACGGTATCAGAGAAGAAAAGCAAAGCGAGACGAAAAGAAAGCGGCTCGGCTTGCGGCTGCTGACGACTTTGAAAAGGTGTTCACCTACGAAAACCTTTATTGGTCGTACCGATGTTGCAGGCGAGGGGTATCTTGGAAGTCAAGCGTTCAACGGTATATAGCAACAGCACCGCTGATGATTGCACAGACTCGAAACCGATTGATGAAAGGAACTTACAGAAGCCCAGGCTTCTTTGAGTTCGACCTGTATGAACGTGGTAAGAAACGCCACATACGGTCAACGATCATCGGTGAGCGTGTAGTCCAGCGGTGTTTGTGTGATAACTCCCTGATACCAGCAATCACGCCGACGTTCATCTACGATAACGGGGCGTCAATGAAAAACAAAGGTTACGATTTCGCTTTCCGGAGAATCACCCAGCATCTTCGGGAACATTATCGGAAATACGGAAACGAAGGATATATCCTGCTCTTTGATTTTTCAAAGTTCTTCGATAATATCTCGCATCAAGTGATAAAAGGCATCTTCGACAACACATTCACTGATGAGAGGATCCGAAAACTTGCCGGACATTTCGTTGACTCATTCGGCGATGTTGGACTTGGTCTCGGCAGTCAGATCAGCCAAATCCTTGCTCTTGCATCGGCAAACCGGCTCGACCACTACATCAAGGAAGTTTTGAGGACACGGGGATACGGCAGATATATGGATGACGGATACCTTATTCATCCAAGCAAGGAATATCTGAAGAAGTGTCTCGAAGGCATTAAAAAGATATGCGAAATGCTCGACATCAAGTTGAATGTCAAGAAAACGCAGCTTGTTAAGATTTCGCACGGTTTTACTTGGTTGAAAGCAAGGTTCATTCTGACAAAGACCGGAAAAGTCATCAAGAAGATTTGCAGAAACAGTATAGCAAGAGCGAGAAGAAAACTCAAAGCGATGAAGAAACTGCTTGAACAAAGACGTATGACCCGTGAAGACATTTATAATTCTTGGCAAAGCTGGCGAGGATACGCAAAACGGTTCAATGCTTATCACACCGTACAGAATATGGGTAAACTGTACGACAGACTATTTGTTTATGAGGAGGTTCGGTATGTACATTAAGGTTTTTGACAAAGAAGATGTGCTTGTTATAGCAGAACATCTCGACCCGGTATGCTGGATCCGGTATCAGCCTGAAAACGATATGATCGTCAGGTGCGAGGAAAGCGAAGCACAGGGCGTTCTCTCCGAAACCGGGCGTGACATCTACTTTATGGAAGGTGTTATGCCGAGGGGAGAAAAAGAAGAATGGTATCAGGTAATCACGGAGCAGGAATACATCGAAATAACCCGTGAGAACGAAGATGAGGATACGGAAGACGAAAATCCGGAGGTTCCCGAAGGACAGGATGCCGAAAGCATCCCCACAAGAGCGGAACTTGCCGAAAAGGTAGCCGCCTTGGAAGAACAGAACGAGTTTCTGTCCGAATGCCTCCTTGAAATGTCGGAGGTAGTCTATGCGTGAGTTGGTGTACAGGTTATACTCCTGCATACTGATATTATTTTCTAGGGAAGGAGGCAGAACTATGATGGCAATGCTTTGGGCTCAGAAAATCATTCTCGGCAAGAAAACCTTTGCCGACGTTCCTCGTTTGCTTAAAGAGCAGGTGAAAGAAATCCTCATCGAGAGCGGTCTTGATGAACTTATCACCGACGAGAAGAACGAAAAGTAATCTCACAAAGGAGGAAGAAAAGTGAGCAACATCGAACTGATCGACCAATTATGTGAGATCGCAGGCAAACAATCCGCCCTCATCAAACGCTTGTCCCTGTTCATAGCAGAGATGAATACGGTTGACGAGGAAACCAAAAAGACATTTGCAGACGAATGTTCAGCGGTAGATAACGAGATCGGCAAACTCGAAAAAGACCTCGGACCTATCATCGAAAGTTCTATGCGGAAAGGAGAAAATGATGGCTGAGTTCTTTAAGCAACTCATTCTCTCTCTCGTTTCCGGTGGAGTAGTAGCAGGTGTCATCGTCGCCATAAGCGGAAAGGCGGCGTGGAAACGTGACCGCAAGGCAAAGAAAGAAGACCGTGCGGAAGAAAGGGCGGATAAAACCGTCGAAATTCAAAATGAGATAGAAGATCTGAAAAAGACAGATGCGGAGTCAAAAGAATCGCAGGACAAAATGCAAAAGCGTGTCGATGCGATTTCTGAAGGCGTTAAGCTGATGCTTCTTGACAGAATCCTCTATCTCGGACAGTCGTACATAGACAAGGGAGAAATCTCCTACGATGACCGCAGACGGTTTCATCAGATGCACGACTGTTATCACAAACGCCTCGATGGAAACGGAGACGCCGACCTCATAGTCGATGCTGTTGACGAACTTCCCTTGAAGCGTTAAGAAACGGAGATGATCCCGATGGTATGGAAGACCATACTGACGGCGGTCGTAGCGTTTGCTGTGGGGTGTGTTTTGGCGTTCCTGCTGTTCAGGTCCGCTTTGCGGGATACCCGCAGGCGACTGAAAGCGGCGAAAACCGGAACGCATCCTGCACAGACGGAAACGAAAGCCGAAAAATTCAGAGCGTTCCTCTCAAAAATAGGAACGATGAACCTCATCCTTGCCTTTATCTTTGTATCGGCTACGGTCTTTACGACGGTAATGGTGAGTATTTTTTTGAAGACGGGTATGATACCCGACACACTCGTTACATGCGTGTTTTCGTTCCTTGGCGGAGAATGCGGGTTTATGGCGGTGATACGCTCGTTCAAAGAAAAATGGCGTGACCGCAAGAACGAACTCGAAGACCGTGCCTACTACGAATCGAAAAGCACTCAGGAAACTCAAAATCAGGATAAGGAGGGCTTCTGATGTCTGATAAAAAGAAAACGACTGCGGATGAAGAAATCAAGGATTTCCCGCAGCAGAACACCTTCAACACGGATGATATGTCCGTAACCCACGATGATGAAAAGGAGGCGAAGTGATATGGCTTTCAAGGAAAGAATGTCCCGCCCCGAAGCCGGGAACCCCTACTACAACCGTAGGGCAAACGGCGGATACTCGAACGCCATAAAAGGCAGTCCTACCGACAGCGGATGCGATGTACTGCACAACTGCGTTGGCTATGCCTACGGGCGTTTCAATGAAATCGGCGGATATGGAAGTTGCAAGTACCTTGCTCCTGTAAATGCCGAGAACTTTATGCAGTACAAAGGTTCCTGCAAAACAGGTATGGAGCCGAAAGTCGGTGCTTGTATGGTGTGGCAGAAAGGTTCTACCATGAGTGGAAGCGACGGAGCCGGACACGTTGCCATCGTAGAGCGTGTTGTTAGCCCTACGCAGGTCATCACATCCGAAAGCGGCTGGGAGGCATCCAAACCGTTCTGGACGCAGACAAGAAACAAAGGCAACGGCAACTGGGGAGCTGGAAGCGGATACACGTTCCTCGGCTTCATTTACAACCCTGCCGTAACCGATGAAGATACAAAGGTCACACCTACAACCGGAGAAACAGTCTATACGGTTCAGGCTGGCGATACGCTTTCCGGAATTGCGGTGAAGTACGGAACGGCCTATCAGAAACTTGCGGAGTACAATGGCATCCCGGATCCGAACAACATCAACGTCGGTCAGAAGATCAAGATTCCTTCCTCAAAGGCGTCTTCGACCACGTCCGGCGGACAGTCCACAGGACAGTCCACAGGAGCATCCGCAGGAATGTCCGAAATCAAGGCGGGTCGTAAGGTTACGCTGAAGAACACGCCTTGCTATTCGTCCGCAACGGTCAAGCAGCCGTTCGGAACTGAGACCGGAGAATTCTATCTGTGGGACGGTCAGGCAATCAGCGGCAGATACCGCATCACGAACAAACCGGAAAGTGTCGGTAAGGCAGGTCAGGTTACTTGCTACATCGACACCGGTGCTCTGAACGGGACTGTCGTAAGTCAGCCGCAGGCGGCTCCAAAGGTTCTGACCGATGCAGATTTCAACGTAGGAGATAAGGTCATCGTCAACGGCCCTATCTACTACGGAGGCAACGGAGGGAACTCCATTAACAAAGTATCCGCCACGATGTATGTTGTAGGTAAGGTGAACGCCAAAGCGTTCAAGTATTGCATCGGCGTTGCCGCTACCAAAGGCGGGGCTCGTCAGGGCTGGGCCGCTCCCGGTATCCTGAAGAAAGGTTAAGGTGACAGTATGAAGAAACTGTTTGCTGTGCTTCTCGTTCTTGTTCTTTTGACGCTTACCGCTTGCGATGCGGCTCCCGAAATTCCGGGAGAGACGCCATCTGAAACGGTGACGTCCGAGGTTCAGGATGAAACGAAAAATGCAGAGCATATCTGCGTTGATATTGCCGTAAATCAGAGCGGATTTTACAGTTTGTTCGCCGATGCAGAATTACAGTACCACGACGGAGAAATCGACTGCATCTACATCACAAATCCTGCTTTACTTGCATTTCAGGTTTCTGAACAGTTTGGCGGTGGGGTTTATCTGCTGAACCTCGACGAAGGCGAATATATCGTAGATGCCCTTACCGAAATTGCCAATACGATGAAAGGCAAAGGAGAGGATAACTTGGCGGAGCAGTTGGAATATATAATTAACACGATAACCGAATCCGGTCCGATTACCAACGCATCAACCTGACAGGAGGTGGTCCTGTTGATTGATTCCATCGCCAAAATTTTTTTGCTGGCAATCTATGTGTTTGTCAATGTTGTATGGATTATTTCACTGACGAAGTGGTACGGTAAGAAACCCTGCGTCCCGGAAGATTGTGAAACCTGTCCGTACAAAAGTACGGACTGTGTTCCCAACGGCGTTGCCATCAAAAGTAAAGAAAGGAACAACGAATGATGAAAGAAGCACTTATGTCACTTTTGCAGGCGGTGATTATTGCGGCAGTTCCCGTGATTACCGCTTACCTTTGCAGTTTCCTCTGCGAAAAGAAAAAGGAAGTCACTGCAAATATATCCGACGAAACGGCGAAGAAACTTCTCGATGAGGCCTGTGATGCGGTGATAACGGCAGTTACCGCCACAAATCAAACTTATGTTGACGCTCTCAAAACGAAGGGTGAGTTCTCTATCGAGAATCAGAAAGAAGCGTTCACCAAGTCGTACAAAACGGCGGTTGCCATTATGAGTGAGGAAGCCAAGAGCTTCATCACTACTGCATACGGAAGTTTGCAGGAATGGCTCACCGTCAAAATCGAAGCTCAGGTCAAAGCATCCAAAACTTTACCCGCTTCGTAAGGCAGAAATGTCTTTCCGATAGGCGTAATCGGGGTTTGACCTCCGCCCCGTTGCGTCCGCCGCTCGGATGGTCGCACCCCCTTGCGTACCTGCAAACCGTGCGGCGGTTATATAGACAAGATACCCCCATTCTGGCTTCGGTCAGGGTGGGGGTATTTTTTGTTTCCGTATAAAGTTCTTCCCTATGCCGAAAGATACCGCCAAATCACGCAAAAGGACCGCCACAAGGAGATGGCGGCATGAAGGTATAATTCCTACCCCGTAGAAAGAAGCCCTTAAAATGCCCTTATTTTGCCCATAAACGCTATTCCTGTATTGATAAACGGAAAAGAATATTTTACGAAAAAAATCAGTAAAATCACGAAAAACATATTGACAAATACCGATTGGTATTGTAAGATAAGATAAAGGAAATCAAATAAGATTTGAAAGGTGAAATGGCAATGAAACAGTACAAAGAAACCCGGAGACTCAACGCATCGGACCTTCGATCCCTCTGCATCGAAAAGAATTGGTACACAGCCGGAACAAACCCCGAATACAGCCACCTTCTCGGAGAACTCGCAGGAGAAAAGGAAAACCTCACGACCGAAGACATCATCCTGATCGCCGAAGACATTGCGGCTCACAGCAAACTCGAAGACGGATACGAAATCAGCGACATCGCTTTCGAGGTTGCCCGTAAAGCGTACTCGTTCTTCACCGAAATCAAGACCAGATACAATGTAATGCTTCGTTCTGCAGGAGGCACAAAGCATCTGCTCACATCGTTCGATGACGAGAAAGCGGCGAGAGAATTCTGCGAACAACTCAACTGGGAATGGACCGACCCGGAAACGACATTCGTTTGGTCGATTGAAATTGACGAGAGGGAAGAATGAAAGACAACGAAAAAATAGAAATGTTAAGGGCTCGTGGCTTCAATTTCCCGTATGTTGATGAAAACTATTGAAAGGAGGACTGATATGAAAAAGAAAAAGTACCGTGTGAATGTTCACTTTGAAGGAAGCGTTGACATCGAAGTCACCGCAACCGATGAGGAACAGGCAGAAGAACTTGCGAGAGAGGTGTTCCTCGTGATGCCCGAAGAAAAGATTGTCGGATACAACAAGGAAAACCTCGACACCGACTGCGAGGTCGAGGAAGCACAGCAGAAAGGAGACTGGATGTGAAGACTACATACAAGGTTACGCACCTGATATACGAGCTGACAGAATCCGGAGATATGTCAGATCCGGTCGAGTGCGAGATTGACGGTTACGGCTCAGTCGAGGAACTGAAAGCCGAAACTACCGAAGTCATAGAAAAGATGATTTCGGACTATAAGATCCCGGACGGAAGAATCGTAACCAAAATGCAGATTGAACGCAAGACGGTTGACGATAAGGGAAATGTCAAGGATGTCTATTACGACAGCGACTCTGCGGAGTTCGTTGTCAAGAACGGAAAAATCAAGGATTGTGGTGACACTGTATGCTGAACATCGAAGATATGAACGTGCAGGACAAAACGGTAGTCGAAGCGGCTCTGCAGAGAGCCGGACGTGACGACATCGCTCTTGCTATTCTGAAGGGCTCCGCCAGAATCGACCTAGAAAAAGACTACCTCGTCAAGATTTGCGAGTGTGTTTTCGACATCACGAGAGTAGCGGTTGAACTCATCGCCGCAGAAACGATTGAACCGCCAGAAGATGACCGTGAACTGTTCTTCTTCATCAAGGAAGCGGCAGAGGATTTTGAAGCGGAGTATGTGAAAGATGACATCGACGATTATTTCGAGCGTGTCGAACTGTATGCAGAAAAGGAACTCAAAGAACGCTTCCCGAAGAAACCGAAAGATGACGAACTTGCATGCATCATCGTTGCAAGAATGAAACGCAAAGCAGCTCCGGTTCCGCCTTTTGTCTGCTCGGGCGATTATAACTGGCAGATATGGGAAGTTCGGAACGAGCGAGAACTAAAAGCACTGTGCGAGGTACTGTTCGACAAGGACAGCACAGCTTTCGATTATAAGCCGAAGCAGTATCCGTGTCTGCTCTACACCTACAAAGACGAAGACGGATGCGGCACTATCGCAGGCGAATATTCGGAGATTGTGGGAGAATTCGACGAGTATCGAAACAGCATTCAGAAAACCGAAGCGGAGTTCGGGAAAGGAGGGAATGAAAATGCTTAAAGCATTCCAGATTATCATGATAGTCGTCCTCGTAGTATCCTTCGTAGGAACTATCGCAGACGAAAAACGCAAGAATCAGATTCTTATTACATTCGGAACGAGCGGAGTTATGTTCCTTATGTCGGTTCTGATTGAAGGCATCATCTCAAAAATGTAAGGAGGCAAGGAAGATGTATGACTATATGTTCAAAGGTAAACGCATTGACAACGGCAAAGTAATTTACGGAGACCGTATATGCAGTTACTACAAGCAGGGTGATGTGTGCATAGGAAGATTCGGCTTGGAGGCTGGCGTCGCTCAGGTAGAGCTCGGTTCCGAATGCCTGTGGACGAACAAGACCGACAGGAACGATGAGGAAATCTTCGAGAACGACATTCTGTTTAATGCAGAAGAAGCAATGCGGTACAAGGTGGAATACGATGAAGACGCCGCAGCGTTCAGACTCATCGACGACTACGGATATGAGTACGCTTTTGACGAAGTGGATATGAACGACTTTGAAGTGATCGGAAATACGAAATTCGGAGGAGTGAAAGATGAGTAAAAAGAAGTGCAGTTTTCCTGAGGGAATCGAAATCAGACCTGACGGAGTAAATCCGCTGGATCCGTGCGTGTATGAAACGCTTGAAGTCCACAAAAACGTTACGGTTGAAATCTGCAGATGTAAGAAATGCGGACACATCGAAGTTTCGTGGTACAGGCAGGAAGACACCGAAGACGTTGAAGTTGAAGGTGTCGGAGATGACGACCATCCTACGGCTCAGGAGTAAACAGATATGGAAGAAAAAGTAAAATATATGAAGTCAGAAGAAATAAAGCACGGCTGGCTTAGGCTTAGAACTCCACCGATTTACGACGACTTTTGGTGCATTAAAACCGGAAACTTTTACTATGACGAAATGAGAAGAAGAATGCTCGACACAATACTTTGTATGGAAACAAAATTTTATTGCCCCGAATGCGGAAAGATGCTCAAAATTAATGTCGAGGCGGTGGAAGAAACGCCGGAGGTGGTTTTGACTACGGTTCACCAGAGCAAGACCTCGTGGAAAGAAATTGAGGAGAAAAAAGGTTCTCTCAAAGTAGGAGACGAAATCGAGTGTACACTGAAGAACGGTAAGAAAGCGACGTTCTGTGTTGCTCATCTCAACCCTGATGGAGACGGTCGTGTCGCCTTTGTCGTTAAGGATTGCATCGGAAAGCACAGAATGAATCCGACATCCACGAACGAAGGAGGGTGGCAGGCAACCGAGATGAGAGAATATCTCAACAACGAAATTTGGGATTTGCTTCCCGACGACCTCAAAGCAGTCATCAAACCGAGATTGCTTAAAACAAAAAGCACCGACCTCGATTGCAGAGACAACCTGTGGTTGCTCTCCCGTATGGAAGTGTTCGGAGATCAGGGCGGTGGAGAACTCGTAGATGTTCATTTCCCGTTATTTGCAACAGAAAGAGACCGTGTAAAGAACGATGAAGACGGAGAGACCTGTTCATGGTGGCTCGGCTCCCCGTATACCTCCAACTCCGGCTACTTCTGGCTTGTCTATACGAACGGCAGCGGCGGCAACGGCATCGCCTACGGCTCGATTGGCGTGGCGTTCGGCTTCTTAATCTAATCCGAATTATGTTTAATCTGCCCCGTCCTGTGCGTGGCAGAAGAAAGGAAAAGAAATGAAAATCAGAATCAACACACACGGCAATCCGGTCCCGGTCGCAAAGGGAGAATGGGTTGACCTCTACACCGCAGAAGATGTCAAACTGAAACAGTTTGAATATAAGACGATTTCCCTCGGCGTTTCTATGGAACTGCCGGAGGGATATTACGCTCGTATCGTTCCTCGCTCCTCGACATTCAAGAACTTCGGTGTTCTTATGACGAACAGTATGGGTATCATCGAGCATTCGTACTGCGGAGACAACGACGTATGGGGCTTTCCGGCACTCGCTATGCGTGATACGGTAATTCCGAAAGGCACACGGATCTGCCAGTTCCAAATTGAAAAGCAGAGCGAGAAAACAGAATTCGAGCAGGTAGATTCGCTCGGAAACGCAGATCGTGGCGGCTTCGGTTCTACTGGAACGAGGTGACGATATGCGAAAATGCTTGATTACATCCCATTGTGCTGAAGGCGATAAACAGTGGGATACGCAGAAGCAGGGTTGGTTCCACTGCCTCTGTACGGAAAACAGAGTGATACCGCCCTCTGCGGCACTCGGAGGTCATCAAGGCGGTCAGGTATCCTACACGCTTGCAGTCGTTGAAGACTCAAAGCATAGACTCCAAAAGGTCGATGTAGGCGATGTCCAGTTCTGCGATGAACCTGATAACGGAACCGGAAGACCGTGCGAGTATTTCGTCAAGAGTAATCAGCCTAACCTCGGCATCAAAGACGAAGGAGAATGGAAGAAAGGAACGTTCCTGCAATGGACGGTTGACTACGAGCAATTTGAATCCGGTCCCGGTATGTTTCCTGAAGCAATCATCGAAGATGAAGACGGAGGCGTACAACTCGTGTATGCGAAGTATGTACGGTTCCCGAAAGGAGATGTATGAAATGGATGAAGAGACCTTCAAAGAGTTGCTTGATATGCTTTACGAAAAGACAACGGAGAAAATGCTGTTGCAAATTTTCGATAGAATTGATTCCAGTGATGTAGGGACGAAGATCATGAAATCTCTCATTAAGAACGGATGCCCGCCGTCAGCCATAATGAGCACCATTCTTGAAATGGCTCCGAAATGCAGTTCGGAAAACAAAAAGAATAGCAAGGATGAAAAGCCAGATGCAAAGGAGGATAAGGTATGAGATATTACGCAACGTATAAATGCCCTCTCTGCGGAACGATCCTGAAATACGGAAACGCAGTAGAACTTCCGGAGCAGATGCTCCCGGAAGTTCTTGCGAAGTTCGTGCAGAATCAGCAGTTGATCGGGACGGCTCATTACCTCGCTCCGATGTTCATACCGCACAGGTGCAAAGACGGAAACGCCGGTCTCGCCCATTTTATCGGTCTTACAAAGGAGGGTCTGTATGAAAAAAGAAAGTAATACTTTTGCTGATGATGTAGGAGGATTCGAAAGTGTAAGTTGCTTGTGGTGCGTAATGTACCATATTTACGATTATTACGAAGGTCTCATTGTCGATATAAATGGAACTGAAATCACAGAAAAAGACCTTAACTATTTCGGCTCTTTTGTAGAATTCAAAGAAGAATTCTGCGGATATGACTATATGCACCATAGGTATTTCAAAGCTCCGTATCCCGATTTTAAGATGCCGTATCTCACCTGTTGTGAATGTGAATTTTTCAAACCCGTAGAAAAGAATAACGGAACCTGCGAAAAAATAAAGTATCGAAGGAGGGCAAACGATATAGTACACGAAAGGTTCTTCCCAAAAAAGTATGATTCGATATGTAAAATGTTTGTACAGAAAGGGGAAAATATATGAAGTATAAGACCTGCGGAGAATGCAAGCACTTTGTCAAGGACGAAAAAGGTGCATACGGAACCTGCAAGAAACGTGAGTTTCTGATAAGCAGATATGGAGGGTATCTTGACCGAAAGTTTTATCCGGCAAGATCTCGTATGGCTTGCAAGAAAGACTTTGAAGAAAAACAAACGCCGGAATGTCCGTAGGAGCCATTCCCAGCATCCGGTTCATACAATACATCATTCGGACTATTTCCAGCGGTTTTAGGCGACATCTTACAGGAGCGGATCCTGCCGGGTGTCGCTTTTGTTTGCTTCAGAAGCAGGAGGTTCGGAACACCCTTCAGATGCCTTCGCCTCATAAACGATACCGTTTATTTTAGAAATAAACTGAATAAAAATCAACAAAACCATTGACTTATACCGATTTATATTGTAAGATAAGTATGTAGAAATACAAAACCACCCACAAAGGAGAAATGAAAGATGACGAAAACAGGATTGCTCACGAAAGCAGAAAGAACAGTCCTCGAAAGACTGCTCGAAGACGAAAGTTTCAGAGGGAAGAAATCGCTGAAACACCTGATCTGGATGAACTCAACGAAACCGAAGTTCAAAGTTGGTGAATGTTTCAAGGTGACAGACAGGGCGATGAGTTTCTTCGGAGTGAGAGCGGTAAACATCAACGCCAGAATCAAATCGGTTGAATGCTTCCGGGATTGCTTCGAGTACAGATACAGTCTGGAAGCCCACATCGTCAACAAAGACGGCAGAGAAACAATGTCAATGATGTACGCAGATGAATCGGACCTGAGAGTGAAAGTCAAGAACAACGAGAACCGTATAAACGGAGACGGAGAGTTCTCCGAATCCATCGACGTTTACATTTAAGGAGGTACGAAATGTTCGCATTCACAGCTACGTTCCCGAACGGAACGGTCAAATTGATCGGCTTCGTAAACAGTCAGAAGGAAGCAGATGACCTGCTCGACAAGATTTGCAGCAGATATGGAACCGAATACATAGCAACGTCCGGCATCAGATTTGGTGTCGAACTGGCAGCGTGAGATTATGAAAAGGAGAACGGCAGAATGGTAAGTTTCAAAGAGTTCAGAGAAGAAATCGGGAAGGTCGTACCGGAGGAGTCACTGCATTTCTCCGTTATGAGCGACACATACTACGCAGACTATAAGCCGAAATATCCGGAGAAGACAGCAGCCGATATGAGCATCTGCTACTGCTTCCTTTCTGATGAAGCAAGCGTTTATGGCAATCTCGAAGCACTCGTACCAACCGTAAAAAGATGTAAGGGACTTGACGACCTGATTGACCTGCTGAAATCCGGAGATTAAAGTGTGGTTCAATGAAGCGTCTAAAGATGCCACCAAACCTCGCAAAAGCGTCAGGAAGCGTTCCAAAGAGCAAAGACCTATATAAATCCTCATCGAATAGATACCCCTGCTTAAAAACGATTTTACGGGCTTCTACGCCCGCATAGTACCGATAGGTACAGAAAGGAAAAGATTATGGTACAGAAGAAACCGACACAGAAGCAGATCGAGAAGATGGCGATTGAAGTTCGCAGTTTCCTGCTCGAACACGAGATATGGCAGGACGTCACGATTTATTTCAACGGAAAGGCGTTCGCAACCAGCGACGGAAAGAAGTTCGCCTACAACGACCCGGATAACCTGATAGTCCTCGAAGGAAAGAATCCGAGAGATTACTTCGAGTACGTCAATCCGGACCACATTTTGAGTATGTCCTTTGAAGGACCGCTGTACGACTGCCTGAATATGAATGGCGAGTACGGATACGATTTCGAGAGCAAGATCGAAGAAGGTCTGAGAGAGATTTTCAGCAAGTACGGTTGCTACTACGAACTCGGAAATGCGTGGAACCTGTCGCTGTTCCTCATCTGAAAGGACAGACGATAGAGATGCCCGTAGGAGACAACCACAGAACACGAATCAAACAATCCATCATCAGAAAACGGTAAAAAAGCATAGGAGGCAAATTGAAAATGAAATTTGTATGGGATGAAAGAAATGCAGACATTGGGCACTACGATATGTGGGTTGAGACCGATGCCGGCGAGAAAATGCAGGACAGCGAGATCTGGCTACGGGACTACACCTGCGAGTATCAGAAGAATTCGGAGTACCGAGACGAGCGAAGAAAAGAAACAGACTTTGAGTGGTGCTGGTGTCACGGATGGTCGCACTCCGAAGACTATAAGCACGATGAACACCTCACGCTCGAACAGGCAAAAAGACGTGCGGAGCTGTGGGTGGCACAGAGATACATCGACCGTTATGAAGGATGTTTGGAGTCGATAAAGAGATTGAAGCCCCTTGCTGAATGGGCTGAAACGGAAATTGCAAAGGAGAACACGAAATGAGCAGAAAGATTTATGCAGAGATCGCCTCAGACGAAGAGCAGATTATCAAGAACTGCGAAACGAACGGCATCCCGGATGACGGGACTATCAGCGTCCTCGAACACGAATTCGGATGGCTTGAACAGAGCGGCTTCCGACTCGTGAACTCAATCCTATCCGATGACGATGACCCGGAAGATTGGGCTCGTTATATCGACTATGTTATGGCGTGGGCGTTTGAGCATTCGTCAGATGAAGGATGCCTGCCGATTTCCACATATCCAGAATGGAAGAAAGAAAACGGAAGAACCTTGTTTGTCAAGAAACTGCCGCTTATCAATCCGGATGCGGCTGCAGTATCGCTCGTTCACCTGCTCGGAGGCGGAGAACCTACCGTAAACGGAGACAGAACGACCGAGTATATCGACATAGCTACCGTTATGGGAAGAAAGGCATTTGTCAAGGCGGCACTTATCGAGGAAGCAAACGGTCTTCCTGATAACGAAAAAGGATACGCCTTGCACATCATCAACGACATAGACAAGACGAACTGTCGGCTTATGAGAACCTGCGAACTCGACATTGATGAACTCGCAATTCTCTTGAAAGAAATCGTTACCGCTATGGAAGAAGGGAGAATGTAATGGACGACAAAAGAATCATCGGAGCCGTAAGCACGGCAGACCTAGAATACGGTATCAGAGAGGTTCACAGCGAACGTGGATTTGATTTCAGCGAGGCAGAATGGGATGTCATCAAAAGAGCCGGATACGATAAGCTCGATATTGCGAAACTCTGTTGCGAAATGGCTGTAATGGCAGAGGTGGAATGCTATGACAGACGGCTCATCGTTGCTTGGGATGCAGGCCCGAGCGAAGAAAATGTCCTGAAAGTTCTCGAAAGACGGTACTGCGAATGGGTGCATCTCGACGACCACCCGGAAGCGGAGAATTACTGCTGCGAAGAATGGATGCTCGACGGTCTTTCTGAGGTAGGTCAGTTCGGTTTCTTCGTAATCTATGACGAGGATCAGGAAGATGAATAACTACGACCAGTTTGTGAAGCACTGGGGAAATCACTCGAAAGACAAGGTGTTTCAGCAATGTAGTGGGTACTTTGGGGACGGCGTTTCTCATCAAAAGTCAGAAGACGAACTTAAGCGGCTCGAACAGGATAGCTTCCGTTCGCTTTTGAAGAAGGCAGAACAACTTGATTTCCCGATATACATAACGCAGACAGGCGGATGGCACTGGTGCATCTGCGATGAGAGAAACCTGTTCGGAAACGAAATCGGTTCCTTCGCAGAACTCGAACAGTTCGGAAAAGACTATGTTTATCAATGATACCGTTTATTCCTGAAATTATTTTGTAAAAATCTGCATTTCCTATTGACACCGGAGGTAGGTGTTGTAAGATATAGTAAAGTCAAATATTACCGATTGGCAACATAAAAACAGACGGTGGTATGGCTGAAAGAAAGGAGGTACACGATATGATGTACCACAACAAAGAAACCGGAGAACTTCTGACATACGCTCAAATGAAGAAGCAATTCCGGGACGATTACGACGGAGACGACCCGACCAACCCTCTCGGATGGGATGAGTATTACGATGAGATAGATGATTCGCTCAAAGCAATGCTCACGAACAAAGCAGAAGAACTTGACTGGACGGTTCGGTTTGAGACGCAAGAAAGAAACGGAAAGACAGAAAAATACGTTTATTTCGCACAGTATTCACCTGCCGGTGAAGATTTCAGTTTCTATGTGTTCTACGAAGAAATCGAAGACATCCCCGATGAAGTAACGCATTATTACATCGATTTTGATCCCGACGAACATATCGAAATGTGGCTCGAAGCAAAACGAAATGGAGTGTCAGGAGTTCCTACCGCAAGACAACTTGTGAAAGATGCAGACGACATCGACAAGATGCTCGAAACATTGTCTGACGAACTCTCTGTTGTGCTTGCAGATTGGAGAAAAAGCCATCCTGAAACAGAAGAAACGGAGGAATAATGATATGGCAAAGAAATCGCTCATTTTGAATGACACCGAAACGGTGAAATGGAACAACTACGGCAAGAGGCTCTGCCTGTTTGTGAAATTGGACGATTACCCGGAGAGCCCGAGGGCGTGGGACAACCTGTGCGTACTAGCAATGTTCCACAGAAGATACAGTCTAGGGGACGACATCGGCAAGGTCGAACCGGAAGAATATTGGCGTAACCTCGTCAGGAAGTACGTTGACGAAAAGGAAGTATTCGACGCCGCTATTCAGGGCAAGTTGCCCGGGATCCGTATCGAAAAGACCGGAGATGATGAGTATGACATCTACGAAACGTACTACATCCGAAGCGTGTTCGGAAAGTCCGAGGCATCCGAATCGCTTGAATATCAGGGCATCGGAAAGACATCCGCCAGTTACTATGTTATGGATGACCTGACAATCCAGCACTGTATGGTTCTGCTTGAGCCGTATGCGGAATGGAAGCCGATATGGATGTACGAACACGGAGGCATCACGATTTCCTGCGGTTCGAGAGCGTACCCGTACAACGACGCTTGGGACTCCGGATGTGTTGGTTGGGCTATAGCATTCAAAGATGATATTATGCGTGAAACCTGCGGATACGTCCTCGATGAAAACGGAGAACGCATCAAAGAGGAATACAAGCACGAGAACGGACCGTCCACTTGGGGCTATAAGACAGAGCCGCTGACCGATGATAACTGGCGTGAAAGAGCCGAAGAAATCATCGACGGAGAGGTCAATGTTTACGACCAGTATCTCAGGGGCGATGTTTACTGCTACACGCTCTACGAGGAACAGCCGGCAGAAGAAGGAGAAGAACCTGATTGGGAAGAAATCGACTCCTGTTGCGGCTTCTACGGAGATGATGTTCTCGAAAGCGGTATGGCAGATCAGGCAGGAAACGGTCTTACGGAAGCGATTGAGTCTGGCGAGTACGAAACCGGAACCGCAAGAAAGCACACCGTAGTAAGTTGGGAGTTTTGAGGGGGGGGCTTGATATGGCTGATTATAGCAGATACAAAACAGAAACCTTGAAAAAGATGCTAGACAAAGCAGAGGAAAAATACTATCAGGAAACGATGAAGCCCTCCGGCAACTGGGGAGACGGAATGAGGCTTGCAAAGTTGCCGAGTATAACCTCTTGGGAGAGAGCAAAAGAACGAGTATCTGCCATCAAGGACGAACTCAAAAGGAGGGATGAAACCGTATGAAAAAATCAGAATCGGTAGTCATCAAGAAAAAGGACCTCGAACGGTTGCTCGAAACCCTTGTCAGGATGGAAGAATATGCAGACGACGGAGTTGTAGATGTTGATGATCCGGGAGAAGATTATCAGGATTTCGCCGACGACGTGAAAGATGCCAAAGAGTGCATCCGGTTCGGATATGAACTGCTGAACGGAAAGAAGCCGTCAGAGTGTACCGAATATCCGATAGGAAACAGCGTTTTCAATGTTTACGTCAGCGAACTCCGGTACGGACATATCAGAGTTGCCGCAAAATCAGAAAAAGAGGCGGTTGACTTTGCGACCAATATGTACGCCAATGAACGCTTGAATATAAGATGGCACGATTACGAGTTGACAGACGTGTCTGCGGGAGGTTGAGATATGAGCGACAAGATCAAGAATTTTATCAATAGTGACAACTGGGCTGAAAACTGCGAAAAGTTTACGGAGGTTTTCGATCGGGAGTATGAGTCTGACTCGGAAACTTGGAGAAGAAAAGGTTTTCAAGTTCTGAAAGCCGTACTTGAAGGAAACGCCGACGGCGTTCTCATAGCACTGTGCGGTTGGTCCGCAGAAACGCTTATCGAAAAAGCAATCGAAAGACAAAAAGAGGAGGAAGAATAATGTCTCTTGTGTGTTTGAAATGCGGATATAAGCAGGGCGACGAAGAAACTGTCGCAGAGTTCCGCAAAAGATTTCCCGGAGTAGAAGATCACGACATTCCTTACTACTGCGGTGCTTGTCAGGATGAATCCGATGACGAAGAATATGAAGATATGGTAAACGAGATGTCTGGGACAGTAAAAGGCAAAAGTGTTGTGTCCCTTACCTGCAAGAATGTGGCAGACCTTCTGTTCAAAGATAAAGACCGCCTTCCGAAACTAGAGTTCTACCTTACGAAAGACGATTTCGATGATTATTCCGGAGGATGTGAGATCGCAGTCATTGATTTCGCAGATTCACACCTCGTAATCGGAAATTACGCTGGCGGAGGTTCCCCGTTCTGCTACGACCTTACGGACGACTCGGACGATTCCGGTCTTTACGAAATGATGCTTGCGTGGCTGAAAGAAATCGACTGCGATGAGGTTGACGGCGAGTGCATTCTCCACGTTGACGAATTCAGTTCCGACGGAGAAACGCTCCCGGAGGTAATTATTGTAATCGAAGACGGAATGCTTTCCGGAGTGTACTCAAATCTGCAGAACCTCGGGGTAGAACTCATCGACAAGGATGTCACAGACGAAAAAGCCCTGAAGGATGTGGATGACGCTTTGGAAGATGTCGAGAAGTGGAAAGCTGAAGGTAAACTGTTTTCCATGTGGTAATGCCTGATATAAGAAAAGAGCCAACTATACAATGATTGCCGACCCTGTGCGATTTCAAAAATCCGCATTTCCGTTTAATTTTTAGATAAATCTATTGACTTAGGCGGTAGGTATTGTAAGATAAGTATGTAGGATAAATCATATCCTACGAATCGTAACATCAGGCAGGAGGTGTTTAGGTGAAAGAAGATGATAGCTTGACCGTTCTTCAAATGGCACGGTTGTCCGACTGGTTGAAAATCAGAGGAATGACCGCAGAAGACTTCGATGAGTGTCTTCACTACATAGCAAACGGTGTGTTGCCTACCGAAAAAAGGCGAAAAAAATCAGGTTCCCGCCGCTACCAACGATTCGGAAACCTGACCCCGCAAAAACGGGAGTGGAGTCGGGAGTCCTGCACCCGGCTTCGCTCCTATCTTACCACAGATGCAGGAGAAAATCAAGATTGGAGAAAAAATGGACGAAATGATTGAAAGATTGTCCGAAGTTGCAGAAAGATCGTTCACAGAATTCAAGGAGAAGATGCTCGGAAAGAGCAAGGAAGAAATCTTCGGAAGCAACTACGAGATCAGGTTCTACGACGAGATGAAGGAGTTTTTCACCGGATGCAGTTCAGAATCGCTGAAAGACCATACGGTTAAGGTTCTCGTTTCACTCGGCAATAACCTTTTGAACCTGCTCTACGATGAATACCTCAGCAGAGAGTATTCGAGCATCAACAGTTGGGATGACATCTGCGATTGGCTCGATATGTACGCAGAAAATACGGAGGTTTAAGATGAGAAGATACGCACTTGAATATGAAGACTCCAACGGAAGACATCACAGAGCGGAAGGCGACTACGAATACATAGACGGATGCTACGATCAGGCAGGAGAACTGTTTGATAAAGGCATCGAAGAAGATTTCAGAATTGTTGAACTAGAAGACGGAGCGCCCTGCGGTGTCATCCGTCTCCCGGCTCACAAACTCGTGAAGCAGCCTTGCCCGATTTGCGGAAAGGATGTCCGCAGTCACGAGATGATGCAGACCTCTGACTGTCACGGTATTCCGTACAGATACGTTTGCCCGAAGTGCTACGAAAAGAAAATGTACGGCAACCCCGGATATGACGGAGAGTATTACACCGAAGCAGATGAATGCTTCTGACAGGAGGAAGTGATATGTTCAGAAATAAGAACGGCGATGAAGCAGAAAAGATGGCATCCGGCGATTTCGTTATTCGCCCTCGTCAGGAGTTTCACCTGACAGTCGAAGACATCGACGACATTATGGCAGCCGCACTCGAAGGTGGCATCAATTACTGGTGCTGTAAGGCAGAGGTCGTAGAGGAAGAATATCTCGGAGAACTCGCAAGTGAGCAGATTGCCAGAGGCGGTTCTCTCCGACTGTACGATGCTGAAGAAGATGAACAGTACATCCTGACTCTCGAAAAGTTCCTGTCCGGTATGGCACAGCTCGTATCGAAAGGATATGATGAGTACCATTCGGTATCCGGAGGTAAGGTTGACACCTGCGAAATTGACGCAGACATCGCCGACAGAATCATCCAACTGGCTCTGTTCGATGATGTGATATTCGGATGAGGAGGTGCTGATATGGAGCAGAACAAATACGAAAAGCTGTTCGACGGGTTCCTTGACCTGACAGAGTTTGCGCTTATTAAGTACCACGACGGATTCGGTTTGAAAGACCGTCAAGGCGGAAACTTAGGAGACATTGAAAGCGACCGATTTGCAAGTGCGGAAGAAATCTTCGATAGAATGGATGTATATATCACCGACTATTTTCTATCCGACATAGAAAATCAGCTCGACGAAAAAGAAATCGAACACGGAAGTGTTTCTACCTGCGAAGACGCACTCAAATACCGAAACAAGCTGCCTGAAAGCGAATGGGATTTCGATGTGCTTGATATGATCTGTCATCATCCGAAAGAGATCTGTCTGAGCAACTGCACGTTCGAGGAGGGAGAATCAGAATGTATTTGATAGTCGCATTGAAAAAGAGCGGAAAGATAGAACACACGCTTTCCAAATCACGAAACGCTATGATGCACCTTGAAATCGAGGATGCGAAAAGCGTTGAGTTGTACGACAGAAACGGATGGCTTTTAAGCAGAGCCGAGAGAGACGAAAAAGGAAATCCCACAAGACCGAAATTGTTCTTGGACGGAGAGCCGAAAAAATACTACAAAGATATGTACAAAGAGTTGCTTTGTATGTGAGGAGGACTTTGATATGAAAGTAAAAGATTTGATAAAGATGTTGATGGACTGCGACCCGGAAGCAAAGGTTTGCATCGAAGCATTCAGTGATAATCAGGCGAACTTGGTAAAGCAGTACCACACCGACACCGGCGACTGCGTTTACATAGCAGACAGTACCGATTACCTCGACGGAGAAGAATCTCTCAAAGAATACGAAAGCGAAGGTTCATATACCCTCGACCTGTTCCTTGAAGACGAGATCCCGTTCAGACTAAAAGAAATTCACGGTGTAAGCGATGAGGATGCAGAGGAAGTAAAGGAGGAAATCCTTGACGAGCTCTGCCTTATGCGTGGTGGAGCGTTTAATTTCTTCGACTACGATGCTTTCGACAGTTTCATTACTGACATCCTCGACGAACACGGTATAGCATACGGAGGTTGAACGGGATGCTTGTATGTAAAAAGTGCGGAAGAAAGTTCAACAGCAGGAAAGAACTTGCCGAAATAGCAGAATTTGCGGTTGCAGCAGATGATATTATTAACATTCGCTATAACAAGGAAGAGCCCCCGGAGTATCCGTATATTGTATATAAGGGATGTCCCGAATGCCTTACAGACGAATATCTCTCAATCGTAAGACCAAAGTACAAAAGAAAGTACAGACGTGGAGAACACATCCTCAGTCTTGACGAACTCGTACAGCAGGACCTTGTTTATTTTCGGGATAAGATACAGCCGAAAGGCTGGTTTATGTCGTGGCAGTTGCGGATGGTTTCGATGCTTATAGGACCGAACGGCTGTATCTACTACGCAATCAAGAACGAAGAAGGCGACGAACAGAATGGATAAACTCTACTACAGAGACTGCGTCGAAATCAAGGAGTTTGGTGAATTGCCGGCATGACTGGAATAAGAAACGACGAGGGATACCTCGACCTTACGCCATACGAAGCGATGAAGAACATCGAGAAAGAAAGGAAAAAGAATATGAGCAATTACGACATCAAACGGGGAGACATCTTTTATGTCTATAAGTTTCCGGATCAGGTAGGAAGCGAACAGAGTGCCGGACGGCCTGCAATCATCGTGTCAAACGATCTTTGCAACAAGAACAGCGATGCCGTCGAGATAGTCTTCTGTACCACGCAGCCGAAGCCGGACCTTCCGACTCATGTACGCATCCTCAGCACAAGGAAAGACAGCACGGCATTGTGCGAACAAATCACATCGGTAGATAAGTCACGCATCGGAGATTTCATCGGATCCTGCAACACGCAGGAAATGGAGGCAATCGATGTCGCCTTGCTTATTTCCGTAGGTCTGAACTTCGACAAGCCGAAGAAAAACGATACTCCGCCTGCTCCTGCAGTTCAGACAAACAATGTTGTGAATGCGACTCCGAGTGCAGAACTGATGAAGATGGAAGCACAAAGGGATACCTATAAGCAGATGTACGAAGACCTCCTGCAACGATTAATGGCGAAGTAAGGCAGGAGAAATAAACGCTTTGAACAGAAAACATTGATTTTTAGAAAGACGGGAGAAAAAACAAAAGAATGATTGATTTCGAGAAAAGTATTGACAATATCAACGATTCGGTGTATGATGAATGCAGTAAAGCAAACGGAGGTGCTACTATGCCAGCAAAAGAACTTATTGCGGCTGCATTGAAATCGACCGGAAAAACAAAGGCAGAAGCAGCTGCGAAAGTCGGATGGGTTCCGCAACAGTTCAGTGCCAGAATGACGAGAAATTCGCTCAGGGCTGATGAGTTCCTTGATATTCTCGCCGGCATCGGCGTTGAAGTGCTGCTCGTAGTAAAAGAAACCGGAGAGGAAGTTCGTGAACATATAGCCGGAGCCGGAAGACGTGTCAGGAGAATGGTTGACAAAGTTCTCTATGATACCGCAGAATCCAACGCTATTGCGAACAACTTTTACTCGGACGGCGTAAATCAGTACAACGGCGGCAGAGCCCGTGAGCTGTACATCGACTCGGAAGGCAGATACTTCTTTGCCGA
The DNA here is from genome assembly GCA_045643285.1 of Eubacteriales bacterium. GTDB lineage: Bacteria > Bacillota > Clostridia > Oscillospirales > CAG-272 > UMGS1696. The sequence goes on along the minus strand of JAZUKN010000028.1, from coordinate 65,738 downwards.
GTATTCCGAAAATGACGGAGAGAAAGACAGAATCAATCCGATTTCCGGAGCCGATGCAGCAGAGTTCATCGAACGGTACGGGACAGAGATCCAGAAGAAACCGCCGGAAGAAGCAACTGAATAAGTAAACGAAGAATCCCCTCGGACTTGGGTCCGAGGGGGTTTTCTTTTATTCAAAGCGGAAGTCATAGCCAAACCTCGCAAAAAGCCGCACAATCCTTCCAAACCGTTTACTGCTATATTTCCCTATCATTGAAGAAAGACCGCCCAAAGCCCCTTAAACAGCCCCTTGAAGCAGTCGTATTGCCTGTCCTGTTTCTATAAACGGAAACAAGGATTTTGTAAAAATATTTTGTAAAATCCTAAAAAACATATTGACAATTACCGATTGGTATTGTAAGATAAGATAAAGGAAATAAAACAAGGACCGGACGGTAACCGGAGCAATAGTTCCGGAAAGCCCCCCATGGCAAGCATTTATGACAGCATCAAATCCGCAGAAGAACTCGTAAGATTGGTTGCAATGCAGGGACTAAGCACAAAGCAGGAAGACATCGTAAGGGCTCAGGACATATTCGGTCACGAAAGCGTGGACGAACTTGTGCGACTCGCTCACGACAACGGAAGACTCGACGGTCCCAACGGAAAACCGGACTACAAAGGTTCTTGGTCGGATGGCAGAAAAGGATTGAGTGCTACGTTCTACTCGGTTCTGTTCCAGATTTGGAACTGGGAAGACGCCACAAGGTTCTATAACCTGCACAGCAATCCCGAACACGATGCGTTCCTCGAACTCGAAGCGAAGCTGAAGGAGGAGATGGCAGAACACACCGCAACAAAGAAAGAACTCGAACATCAGGTGGAACAGGTTCAGGCGGAGCATAAAAGATACAGAGAGGAATGCGGAGCGAAGCTCGAAGCACAGGAAGAAGTTAAGCACCTGAAAACGGAAGTTTACGACCGTGATATGACGATTCTTGAACTGAAAGCGAAACTGTACGACCTGATGATGAAGGAGGCAAAGTAAATGGGTATCAGATGCTACCTGTATGGAGAAAGCCAGAAAGAATACGAAAAGTTCGATGGATGTGTTCTCTCAATGTATGAGCGAAACGGATACGACGACTCAGATTTCTATGCGGTATGTTGGGACGAAGAAACCCAGTCGGTAGTTAACATCGAATATGACACCACCCGGGCAGGCGGAGGTGGTACTTGCAGCATTGACGCCACTGAGGAGGTCATCAGAAAAGCGTTCCGATACTATATGCGGATTGGTAGGTCTCTGTTTGACAGCAAGTTGAACGCAGAACAGGCGAAGAAAATCAGCAAGGGTGATACGGTTCGCATAATCAAAGGCAGAAAGGTTCCGAAGGGAACGGTTGGAACCTGTTTCTGGATCGGAACTGTCAAGAATTTCTACTCGTACAGAGACGAAGAAAGAATGGGAGTTGAAGTAAACGGAGAAAAGTTCTTCGTTCCGCTCGAATATGCGGAAGTAGTAGATTGGGAGTCCAGACTTCTGCATGGGAAAGAAAGAAAAAAGAAAATCAGGAACTTTGCGGTTCACTCGATGCCGTATCAGTACAGAGAACGGTTCGATAAACTCGCTTGGTTGCAATGAAAATGAAAGGATATGTATTAAAAATGTTTTATTTGACAGCGGAGAATTACGGAAAGGTTCAGGAAAGAATAAGCAAGATCAGAAAAGAATACCCCGTGATGAAACACAAGTTGTGTTCACTGTTTGACGAAGCAAATGAGGAGCTTTGCAAGATGTCGGAATATATCAGTCGTTCGGAAATAGAAGATGGTAAAAGATTCGGTGTTTTCACATTGAGCCAGTCCGCAAACGCTTTCAATCCCTCGGGTTCCGAACTGAGAAGTCACGGAGACGTTTATTTGATATTGTGGACGTACAATAAAGAAAAGGACTTGTTCTATTGTGAGGACGCTTGGGGCGGTTCTCACTTTGAAAAAGACCCTACACGTTACGGAACGACTCCGCTGATAGAAACCGACTTTATCTTGGCGTGAAAGAAGGTGATGCAATGGAGATAAGAAAGGTTCTTTCCAATGATATGGTCGAGAAATTCGATCCGCTGAAATATCCGAGGACAGAGAGATACGTCGAAGAAAAGTTGGCTCGTGGGATACGTTGTAACCGATGCGGGGCTCCGGTCATCAAGTCGGAATTGGACGGATACGTCTATCAGTGTATGTCCTGCGATGAAGACCTGTATTCGATTGAAACCCACAAAGGAAAGCCGGCAACGGAAGCAGAAATGAACGAACTGTTGCTGAACACAAGGGATTTGTTATTACTTGATGAGGTGCAGACGTTATGAAAGGAAAAAAATTCGACGCAGCACAAAAGCATTTTGAAAAGAAAACGGTAGAGTTGAGAAAAAGGATTTCATTCCTTGAACAGCAGCTCGAAGTTAAAATAAAATTGGCAGAGCAGTTAAAAGAGAGGGTCGAATCACTCGAAACAGAAAATGCTCAACTAAAAGAGTGGGTTGACCGTCTCCTGAAGTACACCGAACTTGATAAGAAAGACATCAAGGAGGCTTGCGAAAAGGATAAAGAGATAGCAAACGCAATGAAAATGCTCGGAATATTAAAAGGAGGTTTGTTATGAAAGGAAAAGGAATGAAATACCTGCCGGAGCGAATCAGCCCGGACTACGAAAGACAGCAGCAGGCAATCAGAGTTGCCTGTGCGGAACTCGGAGTGGTTCCGTTTTACCCCGATTATCACGGAACGGCCGGAGACAAGAATACGGTTCTCGTCTATCTCCCGGAAGACGAAGAATACAACAGAATGCTTGACAGAAAACCGTTCGTTGACAGCAACGATTATCGGAAGCCGTTTTGGATGTTTGAAAACAGCGACATCAACGGAATTGGAAGCTACGAGTTCGCCAACTTTGGTCGTCTCGATTTGAGAGGACACGATGCGAAAGTCATTCGTGGCTCTATCAGGCTCGCTTATTTCAAACGGATGCAGAACGATTACATCCGTTTTAGCGGAGGCATCCTCGCTATCCGTGAAGATGAGACCTACAACGATCTTAACAGGCAGATCATCGAAGCGTTTGTGGAAATGACCGACGGACGTGCTTTTATCGGGAAGGTAAACGACAGCAACGGAGGAGAAATCCTGAAAAAACCGGAGCCGCCGTTCTTCAACTTCTGCTGTGACTTTATCGTTCCCGTTAAAGACTCTGAGCTGGAAGAAAACATCAGAAATTTCCGGGAGACAGCATCCGGAGTCGAAAAGATTTCAGAAAGAATTAAAAGACTGTACGGTCTTGACATCGTGTGGTTTTGAGAGAAGCGTATGAGAATTATCGTAACGAGAGAAGAAGTGAAGCAGATGAGCATACCCGATTCCATAAGGTTCCTGTCGTTCGCAAATAAGAACAACGCCAAAATCGAACTGGATCCGAGTGACCTGACTCTTGCCGACTATGAAGAAAAAACGATAGTCGGAATTGAGATGGAAGGTGGAAAGAAAGTTGTTCACTTTTACGGGTACGGGTATTACTCTGACGGATGCGACGAAGACGAAAAGCCGTACAGGTTCCTCGAATATTGCTGGTTCACAGCACCCATTGAAGAAGTGCTGAAAGCGGGAGTATCAGAATATGAATCCGACAATCAAGACCGGTTCAAGCAGTACATCACGGATTGTACCGAAGCGGAGTGCAAAAAGATGTATGAAACCTACGACAATGGCAGGATGCCAATGGCAATCGACAAAGAAGATCTGAATGCAGATACTCCGAACGGCATTTACATCCTATTCTGAAAGGAGTTGCCTATGGTTCTGTGCGAAAAGAAAATGATGGACGGCAAATGCAGAGTCCAGATACCGACTGCATATATTCTTGAAGCGGGTGGAAACCCCGACGGCATCGTTTACATATTCTTCGACAAAGAAACGAGGGAAATCAAGATTACAGTAAAGAAAGAAACGGAGGAAACAAAATGCGTATCGAAAGAAAACCGAAAGTGGTGAACTCGTCGTTGTCGAACTTGCTCAGAACGAATTGAGAGCGGCACACGACGAATACGACTTTCAGAACGAAAAGGAGGACCTGCTCGATGTTGCATCTTCGGAAGGAGTAGAACTTCCGGAAGATTTCCCGGTCGAGGATGTTCTCATTCAGGCAAGACATCTCAGAAGCAAGAACGAGTTCTATATGGAAGGATATTGGGGCTCGCTCAAAGACGCAATGTACGAAGAACTCGAAAATAAGGAGGATTAAGCAATGAATATGTATCAGAAACTTCGCAAAAAGCATCAGGAGGAAATCAACGGTTTCCCGATTCACTTCGCATTCGGCAATGAACAGTTTGAGGAATTGATTGCCAAACTCGGTCTTTCCGAAGACAAGGAAGCAGACAACTATTTCGGAAAACGTCTCGTAAGAGTTGGAGCAGGAGGAATGGTTCTCAAAGAGGACGCTCCGAAACTCGCAGAAATGCTCCACCGTCACAGTCAGGAAATGGACGACCTCGTAGCCGCAGATAAGACAGGCGACGGTTTCATCTTCGATATGTTCTACTACGAACTTTGCAATCACGAATACGGGTATGTGTACGACCTGGCGATTGAAGACACCCTGAACGCACTCGGATACAAGATGGAAGAAATCGAAGCCGACCCAAGACTCAAAAACGGATTTGATAAGGCCTGCTTTGCGGTTTTGAACAAGGAGGACTTGTAATGTGGAGAATCCTCACCGTTCAGTTCCGTGATAATCAGGGAGCCGAAGATCTGTACTGGTGTCCTGAAACGAAAAAGATGTATATCAGACAGCCGGCGAATGTGGATAGCATCGTCTTTTGGCTGACATCTCAAAAGTGGACCGGCGGATATGAGGCAGACTGCCCTATCAAGGAAGGTATCACGATGAGGGTTGTAGATAGGTCAGGAACAGTTCTGTTCGAGGAAACGCTCGTAAAGGATGAGTGGAACGGAGGCACGAGCGCAAAAAAGGTAGGAGATTTCGCCTATGAAGCAATCAACAAGATTGCGGAGAAAATGTCCGAAGGACTTTCCACATACGACGAGTGGAAGGACTTACTGAAGAAAGAAAAAGAAAAATCCGGAGATACCGACTATTTGGATAACTGGATGTACTGCTACTGCAACCTCATCAAAGAAACCGCACTTGGCTCCGATCACTACCTCGGAAAGAAGGTGTATTTGGTGAAACGAAAGTACGAGCATACCAAATGCGACGCAAAATGGACTGAATTCGCAGTCCTCACCGATGACAAACTCGACTACCTCGCAATAGCCGGATACCTGCTGAAATAAACGCAAACAAGGATTTCAGAAATCTTTTTGAAAAATATCCGCTTTCCTATTGACTTAGGCGGTAGGTATTGTAAGATAAGTATAACGAAACAATACCAATCGGTATTGATGAAAGGAGATAACGGTATGGATAGAAAAGAAATCTGCAAGAAGTACGGGTTCACCGATTGCTTCAGAAAGATGGAGCAAATGGATGAGGTTGACAGAAACGTTGGTTTCGTCAAGTTCAACATCCCGGATCCGGACAACATCGAATGTAAAAACGGTGAAGGAGTATGGGGATGGGTTGATACCGAATCCAGAAGGAAGTACAACGATGACTCGTTCTTCGGGAAAATCGAAGCAATCCTCTGCAGCAACCCGTTCAATTACGGTGGAGTTCTCCTGCAGGGGTTCAAGGTTATGCTGAAATGCAACGGTCCTGACAGACCTATTCTCGACCCTGACTGGGCGCGGGCGATGATACTCGATAAGAGTTGGCTGAACTGAAAGGAGAAGCAGTATGACATTGAGTGAAAACGAATACAACGGTCTTACGAAGATTGCCAGAAAAACGAAATGTGATTGCTGGTTCGACATCCGTCAGGATAAGAACGGCAATGATTATGTTTTCGACCTTGAAAGCGGTAAACGACTTCCTCTTAGAACTGCGATAGAAGATTTGTTCGAGGCAGTTTTGGATCCGCTGCAAGAATACGGTCTTACCGAAAAAGAAATCGACGCAGTGAAAGGTCTTATGAAAGACATCGGTTCTACGAAAAGAAAGGGCGGACCGATTGTAAGAAATAAACCTAACGGAGATATAGCAATTCAAAGTCTTGACTATTGTTGGAGTGCTCTTTGCATAAGAATGAGGGAAAATCCAACGGAGGAAACACAGTATGTTATGAACTTGCTCGGCAGGATTTTGACAGAAGCAAAGTGCAGAACAGCAAGAATCAGAAAAGAAGAAGAAAAGAAAATCACCACGCAAGAATGGCTGAAATGGCTCAAAAGCGATAACGACTAACCCAAAAAGAAAGGAAGGTCTTGAAATGGACGAAAAGAAATGGGAACTCGGAGAAGATATGTTTCAGGAAGATAACATCCTCGACGGCATCACGTTCTATGATGTTATTCTCGCCGTGAAATGCAACTGCCCGGTCATCGACGAAAAGACTGTCAGAGATACATACAGAGAGATTTTCGAGCAAAGACTCGAAGATGCACGGTTCATCCTCGGGAAGAATGCGGATGCAATCGCAAAGGCGGCAAAAGAAATGAGAGGTGAATGATATGGGATACGGGTATGAACAGTTCCTCGAAAACAAAAACGACAGAATAGACAATGCGGCGTATGAGTTGCTTTGCTCTATCGCATCTAAGAAAGATAGCACTCTTAAAGAAGACGGTCATCCTGTTGACTGGAATATGGAACTCATCGGAGATGTTGTTGATTTTGCAGAAGATCTGCTTGCGAGGAAAGGAATTCCGGTGTGCAGACCATTCTATGAAGGAGACGAGGAAGTCAAGTGCTATCTAGGAACCGACTGCAAGAGAACAGACTGCCCGTTCAGAAAGGGTGAAAATCAATGATATGCGATAGAAAATACACCGTAAAAATTTGTGAGGAAGAAAGCGACGACGCTTTCTATGAAATCAGCTCACCTGCTGGCTTTTCAGAAGAAAAAGTTGAGCGTGATTACCAGATGGCTGTAAGCTACGCACAGTGCTGTTTCTACGATAATGACCGAGAGGATTATGACGAGCACTTCGACGAAGTTGCGGAATTCCGAGAGAGTTCAAGCGGAGAGGAAACTTTCGTATTTTACCTCGAAATGCTTGGGTATGAGGTTACACCGTTCTGTTTTGACAGAGAGTTCGAGTGGTAAGAAAGGAGAATTGATATGGCATATCAGAGAAAGACCGAAGACGAATACGAACTGATCTACGATTACGGATGCGGCAAGGAAGTGATTTTTCGATGCTCCACATACCGGGAAGCAAAGGCGGACCAAAAGGCGTACATCGAGAACGAAGGCATCTGTCCAGAAATCAAGCACCGTTTGGTCCCGAAGAAGAACGGAGGCAAGTGATATGGCAAACCTTTTGAAAAGAAACGAATACGGCGGCATCGACCGTGTTTGCCAGTATCCCGACAGGGACGGAGACAAAGTTCTTGAAGGTGACTGTTCGGGATGCACCAACAGAACGAGATGCAATGCAGCAATCTTCGAGCGTTTGGCAAAGTACGAAGAATCAGGTTTTGAACCCGATGTCTTCAAAATGATAGCATCCATTGTCTTGCCGGATGCCTTTTTTACCTCACGAACGGTGATCGAAGTATGCCCTGAATGCGGTGCTGAAAACGAAATCGTTTGGGATGTTGAAACTATGGGATACGAAGCGTATTGCCCGGTATGCGGAGCACAGATGCTCTTATGTGATGAGTGCATCCACGCCGAGGATGGACTGAACGAAAACAGCATCAGTTGTGACTGGCACAAAGATAAAGGTGGTAGAAGCGTTTGCTTCCGCTGCAAGAACACGGAGGAATGAAATGGAAAGACTTACGATAAGAAACTCCGACGGCTCTGTATCGCAACCGACACATTCGACCTTTGAAAAAGTCTTTAACAGACTTGCCGAATATGAAGATACCATGATGACACCGGAAGAAATCGGCCAAATGAAAATAGACCTCTGCAATGCAGAGGCAATACTTGAAAATCAGATTCCGAAAAAGCCGATAATAAAAGAAATACGTGATTTTGATCCAATGGGAAAGCTGTATGTGTGGAAGTATTATTTTTGCGGCAACTGCGGAGAACACATTGGATTGAGAACCAACAAAACCTGTTCTAATTGCGGACAAAGAATAGATTGGAGCGATGACGATGATAACAAATGAAGAAGCAAAACATAGGCTTCAAGACATACTTTTGCCTCATGCAAAAAAGCCGAATCTCGAATTGTATGAAGTTTTACGTGTGGCAATAGTTGCGCTTGAAAAACAAATACCGAAGAAAGTCGAAGGTAGAGACTATGTATTTCCTATCTATGGAGAGAACGGATCGGCAATAGATGCGATATGGAGGTATAAAGGTAGTTGCCCGAATTGTGGAGATGTGCTTTGTGACGCAGATGCCGAAAAAGAGGATTTGAGTCGGTGGGGAATCAATTATTGCTCAAACTGCGGTCAGGCGTTAGATTGGAGTTGTGACGATGACGTGTGAAGATTGCGTTCATTTTGAGTTGTGCAACTGTGACGTTCACATTAATGAATCCGAATTACAACAGCCCCCGATCGGTGTAGCCCCGCATTGGTTTGTATATCCGAAACGGATGAAGGAATTATGCGAGGCGTGCCTGCGGTATATAGTCTACTTACAGGAGAGCAAATCAACCGACAAGACGATAGATAGTCCTATCTGCTACTATGAAAAAATAGTCGAATGGTGTGACGAAATCAAAGCACTTTGCAAAATCGAAATCGAAAAGGAAAAGAAATAATTTTTGAGAACAGAAAGAAAAAACAAAAACAAAGGAGAATCAATATGAAACACAAAACATTTTTTACCGCATTTGCCATTATTGCACTTGCGGTGACAGCAGTAACGGCATTGCTGTGTCCGACAAACGCAGCAAAACCCGTCGATATAGGCAACGGCGTCTCAAGAATCGACGTACACAATTATCGCCAAAAAACAGCGGCGTATGAGCTCACAGCTGAAGAATACGACCTTGTGTGCCGGGTAGTTTGGCTCGAAGCCGGAGGCGAAGGTGAAGAATTACAAAAGGCAATAACCGAAGTTATACTCAACCGCGTAAAATGCGGGCATTGGGGTGACAAAATCGCAGACACTATATACGCATGGAGCGCGGGATATTGGGAGTTTTCGGTAGTGCCTGATATTCCGAACGCGACACCGAGCGAAACGACAAAGCGAATTGTAGCGGATGTTTTCCAAAACGGCGTTACGATTCCCGAAAGGGTTGTTGCGTTCCGGAAAGACCATTATCACGACTGGCAAGGAGCAGTAGACGAGTTTGCGATTGGGAACGTATATTTCAGCTCGTCGTCGTGGTTGGAATGAGAGAAATAATACTTAAATAAGTCAAGACAGGTAAAGAATATTCTTGACAACAAAAATCAAAGGAGTTGAGAAACACGTGAACCTGTACGAAGTGTATGACAAAGAATCGGATATTCTGCTTGCTCGTGGAACCGCAAGAGAATGTCAGAAGAAACTCGGTTGTGCCAGCATAGATTCGTTCTATGCTCTGGCAAACCGCTCAGTTCGAGGGATAAACAAGGCGTACCGTGTTGTAATCACGAAAGGCGGAGATGCTGACTATCCGGTCCTCGGAGAAAAGGATCCTGCTCGACTCGGTAAAGCGAAACCGATAAAACACGGTTACAAACCCGGAATTGTATGTACGGTATCGTACACCTGTCCTCGATGCGGCTCCCACGTTTCAAAGCAGTCAAAGTGTGTGAACTGCGGTCAGGAACTCGATTGGGATGAATGAAGAAAAAACATTTCAGAAAGGAATGATTATATGAGAGATGCAATAGCCATTGATTTCGACGGTACTCTTTGCGAGAACGAATATCCGGAAATCGGAAAGCCGATACAGAGAGTCATCGACGAAGCGAAAAGACGGCAGAAAGAAGGATGCGGACTCATCCTATGGACCTGCCGAGAGGGAGAAATGCTTGAAAAGGCACTCGCCTTTTGCAAGGAGCAGGGACTCGTATTCGATGCCGTGAACGAAAGTCTCCCGGAGTGGAAAGAAATGTTCGGGAACGACCCAAGAAAATGCGGTGCTACGGAGTATTGGGATGACAGAAGCGTGAATCCGCTTACGTTCTTAACGGAGGTATCAGAATGATAAAAGTTGTGTGCGATAAGTGCGGGAAAGATTGCGGACTCAACGCACTTGCAATAACGACGGAAGTCATCCACAATCCTTGTCCGGTTCATTTGCAAGACTGCGGAGATTTGCAGATCACGGGAGATCGCAGCAGAATCAGATACATTCTCTGTCAGGAATGCTACATAGGGCTTGGTCTTCCAAATGTCTATACGACCATCAGAGAAAAGGAACTTAAATTCAGAAACGAAGGAGATAAAGAAAATGTTGAATGAAAGCAAGACAAGCAAAATCGAGATTACCGTTAAAGGAAACCCGGAGTACCACTACGGACAGAAATTGTTCGGAATAAGAACTATCAACTTGAAATGTTTGAGCGAACCGTGTCCTATCTGCGACGATACGAGAAAGGTTACTATCAGGGGCGTGGAGTTCCAATGCCCCGCTTGCAGCTTGAACCCGTCGTACAACGGTCAGCATATCAAAAACAGCATAACGGTCTGCGATTACAAAATCGTGGAATACATTGTAAACAAGGTCATCATAAGCGGACCGGATTATAAGTCGGCGTACAAAGGAGAAACCGATTACTACAACCTTCCGTTTGTGTCGTTTGAAGCGTTCGCAAGAACAAGTAACGGATACGACGGAGTTTCAACGAGAAAGATGCCGGGCAGCTCGTTTGACATCGACCCTACGGTAGAAAGGATGCTTCAGGCAAGAGGAGTATCCGACTACGTTTTCACAGACAAGAAGTTGGCAAACGAAGTGATAAAGGCGTTGAAAGTAAGAGACAAAGGCCTGCTCGAAAAGTTCAATGCAGAACACGGTTCCTCTCACGAGTATCCGTTTGATTGAGGTGAAAGGTATGAAAAAGGCAAGCATATTTGACGAGAAAGGCAGAGAGATATATCTGTTCGATTTCGTTGAACCCGGAGATACGGTTTACTACTGGAACGGAGATTTCGGAACGATCCTCGACTACCGTGTGGATTCGGTGAATATCTCCGGATCGTTGAAGAACTGTCTCGATATTCGATACGAAGCATCTGTTTCTGCGGAGGGAGAACTTCTCGACGATATAGACTTTGAACCGTCCGACATCGGCAAGACCGTGTTTCTCACGCAAGAAGAATGCGAGGCAGATTGCAGAAAGAGGATGATGATATGAAGACTGAAACAACGAAACAGCTCGAACGGCTCCTTTGCAATAAGTTCGACCCAAGAAAAGATTTCTTCGTCTTTGAATGCACAATCGGGTGGTATGGAGGAGAAATCGTTGACTGCATCTGCTACAACTGCAATCGGGAAACCCTTTGTTATGAAATCAAGCAGTCGGTTTCAGATTTCCGGTCGAAAAATCACGTCACATTCATCGGCGACAAGAATTATTACGTTATGCCATACGATCTGTACGAAAAAGTGAAAGCAGAGATCCCGACTGACATCGGAGTATATGTATCCTGCCACCGTGAGATGAAAGAAAAGACAGTTCCGAACGAGCGTGGATACTCGAATGTTTGGATCACGCAGTATTACACAGAGTTCTCTCCGGGCTTCGACGAGCTGGTTTGCGTTAAGCCGGCAAAGAAACGTCTGCTTCGGGCAGACAAAGAAATCATCCTATCGTCGATGCTACGCTGTGCCTGCCGTGACAGAAGCAGAGGCGATATATTCGGTTACGGAAGCGAGGAATGAATATGGAGTTATTGTTCAGGGGACAGACAAGAAAATTCGGCGAGAAGTTGAAGAATTTTCGTGGAGATCCGATGGATAGCAACTGGGTGTTCGGAGGGCTTTGCCACGGAGAAGGCGATTATTCGATTATCTACTCCTACAACCCGGTCGAAAAGAATGTAGTCTATACCGACACCGTAGGTCAGTACATCTGGAAAAACGATTCCGAAGGGACGAAAATCTTTACCGGAGATATTCTAGATGACGGTCAGGGCAGCAGTGGAGTCGTCATAGCGGATACGGAGAACGCACGATTCGTTCTCATCGACACGCATTTCAAAGCAATAGGTTTCGATGAGATATTCTCGACTGACTACAAGGTGGTCGGCAATATCTTTGACCGGGATCAGAAGAAGACGTTTTATGAAAAGCACAAATAACTCGCCGAAGAAAAAGAGTGAATTTGACTGGGAAGACACCGGAAATCTGAAAATCAGGTACGATGACGACCACTCGGCGGCTCTTCGGTTCTTCCCGTCGGACAAAGTTATCAAAGAAACCCTCGCCAAATACGCCAAAAAGCCCGCAAATCGTTCCAAAGCAGAAAGTAATACAATTTCACCTACGAATAAGAAGAAGTCGTAAAAGGGCTAAAAACAGCCAAAGAAAGCATACCAAGGAGGTCAATATGAATCAGAACTACAACGAGGAGTTTTGCAGACTTGCAAGCGAAGCGAAATATGCACAGCAAAACGGAGATTTCATCCGCCTTGCACAGTCGCACAAAATGATGGCGGACATTCTCCACGCCGAAGGAAAGTTTGAGGATGAGGTCAAGTCGAGGGTGCTTGCGTTCTACTTCGACCTGAGCGGTATCTCACAGAGAATATACATTGACGGAATGAACACCGAAGCACTCGCTCTTGCCGCCGGCAACGGAGGCATCGGAGAAGACGAAGTGCAAAGAATTTATTTTGATGCTATACGGAAAGACACGGCTCCGTCACATTCGATGACCGCTATCGGCAGTTACAGACTGCTACGTCTCTGTTTAAGAAATCAGTGGAAGAAGGCGAACAGAATTGTCGAAAAATTGCGGGAAATGCCCGGTTTCGTTGACTGAAAGGCATTGTATGATAAAATATAGGGCGGTGGAAAACAAAAAGGGACATTGCTCCCGATATTCGCACAGGAGCCGCAACAGCTCCCCGCCTGTAAGTCGATATGAAAAGAAGACTGTAACTCCTCCGGTGTCCGAGTATCATATCAAATCGAAAGCGAAGGAGCAAACAGAAATGAACGCAAATCTCAACAAAGCAATCTCGGACCTTGACAAAGTGGATGCCCTTATGTACGCCATCGAAAACGCCTTCCTCGACATCGAGGTAGTTCCTGAAGACAGGAAGAAGTACGATCGTGGTACAGGAGCATTCTACGCCCTGTGGGATGCAATCAAAAAGGTTGCCGACGACCTCGACAGACTGGCTGATGACGAAACGGTTATCGACGCCATTTACGCAGTCAACGATGTCAAACGTCAGGCACGTTCTTTGGCAACTGAAGATTAACGTCCACTCAAAGTCCGAAAGCCGGGAGAGAAATCTCTCGGCTTTTGTTCTGCACCGATTGACAGAATGCCAGAATTGTAGTATAATAGAGCGATTTGAAAATGCTTTATTAAAGGCAAAAGTCAGACATATCCTATGATTACCGATTGGAGAAATCTTATAAACCATAAGCATAGGGGATTCCTGTTTGATTACATGAAAATAATATTAAATTGATAGAAATATATTGACATTTATACTCTTTTTGCGTATAATATTATTGCAATAATGAAAGGTGGTATACGTTATGGCTCAAACAAATGTTAATATCCGTATGGATGAATCGACCAAATTGGCTTTTGACAAATTTTGTAGTGAAATCGGATTATCGGTTAGCTCTGCATTTAATATTTTTGCAAAAACCGTTGTCAGAGAACAGAGGATTCCTTTTGAGTTGACAACGGAAATACCGAACGAAGTGACAAGAAAAGCAATAGAAAACGCGGAAAAAGGTATTGACTGTTACGGACCGTTTGAATCGATGGACGATCTTATGGAGGCATTAAATGCTTAAAGTCGAGTACACCGGACAATTCAAACGAGATTATAAACTTGCAATTAAACGGGGATTTTCACCTGATGACTTGTCACAAGTCGTGTCAATTCTTGTAAAAGAAGAGCCCCTTCCTCTTCGTTATAAGGATCACTTGCTTGAAAACTCACGGGATTATAAAAATGTCCGTGAGTGTCATATTAAACCCGATTGGCTGTTAATTTATAAAGTATATGACGACAGACTTATTCTTGAATTAATCAGAACCGGCACACACAGTGATTTGTTTTAGTTTATCGCTCGGTAAAATCTTGTAAACCTTAATCAACGGCGACAGTATGTTCTTAAGGTAAAATAAAAGGTCACATTATGTCAAAAATAAAAACCATTTCCATTCTCGGACCGACGGCTTCAGGTAAAACAGGCCTTGCCGTAATGCTTGCTCGGCGCATCGGAGGAGAGATAGTATCGTGCGACTCGATGCAGTTATACCGTGGAATGGACATCGGCACTGCCACTCCCGATATGACAGAACGCGGCGGTGTTACGCATCACCTCATGGATTTTATTTCTCCCGAAGTCGATTTTTCTGCGGCGGATTACGCAAAAGCCGCGTCCGAGGCTATCGATGATATCTCTTCTCGCGGAAAAATCCCGATCCTTTGCGGAGGCACGGGACTGTATCACGATTCACTTATGAAAATAACGTCATTTTCCGAGAGCAAACAGGACGAAAAACTCCGCGAAGAGCTTTTTTCTTATGCCGAACAGTATGGCGCAGATTCTCTTCATGATAGGCTCAGACAGATCGATCCCGAAGCCGCCGACGCGATTCATCCGAACAACGTCAAGCGTGTCGTTCGTGCGATTGAAGTATTTGAAACCACCGGAAAGACCAAAACCGAAACTGACCGCGTGCAGACAGACGGCGAATCCCGCTACGACGACACAGCTTTTGTTATCGAATACGAAAACCGAGACACTTTGTATTCACGTATTGAACAGCGCGTCGATATCATGATGCAGAGCGGACTTGAAGCCGAAGTACGAGAGCTTTATAAACTTGGCGACAAACTCGGAAAGACTGCTGCACAGGCGATAGGATATAAAGAATTTCTTCCGTATTTCCGTGGTGAATGCTCGCTTGACGATGTTGCGGCTGAAATTAAACTTGCCACACGACATTACGCAAAGCGTCAGCTTATATGGTTTCGTCGGTCTCCGGAATACTACAGGCTTGTCCCGGACAAAGACGGAACGATACGCAATACAGGTGAGCTTTGCGATGAAGCCGTTTCGTATCTTAATACAATCGGATTCTTAAATTAATAGACAAAAACGAACTCTTTTTGACAAAATTTAACTGATTTGTTGTTTTTTTCTGAAATATCTGTTATAATCGGTATCAGTTGATAGACAAAATACAATAAGACTGGACTTTCGGATATGAAAAAATTACTTACGGTTTTTTTATCCCTGCTGATAATATCGACTTTATCCGTTAATATTTTTGCCGCAGGACTGATGATAGACGGCAAAGAACCCGACTTGTTTATCAGAAACGAAAACGACCTTGTTTCTTTTTCCGAAGATGTGAAGAACGGAACAACCTTTGACGGGAAGCTGATAGTTCTTTCGACAAACATTGATATTACAAAAGATCTCCTGCCGATAGGAGACGCCGAACACTCTTTTGAAGGAACATTCGACGGACGTGGTTATTATGTTTCGTTCACGCTGAAGGGGAAAGAAGATAAACCGAACGAACCGACAGGATTATTTGCAGTCATAGGCGAAAACGGAGTCGTCCGCAATCTTAACGTGACCGGATCGGTTCAAGCAAACGGTACGGTCGGCGGTGTTGCAGGCATAAATAACGGACTTATCGAAAACTGCCTTATAAGATCCACGGTAACAGGCGGTGACGGCTCGTCTGTCGGTTTTGTCTGCGGTGAAAATAACGGAAAAGTGTTTAACTGTTTCGTTCTTTTCCGCGATAATGAAGGAAAGATCGTCGGTTCGGGCGACGGTGAGACTGTTGATTCTTTCAATAAAAAAACAGCAGTAAATATCTCTCTTCAGACGATGAAGAAAAATGTCTCCGAAAACGGAAGTTATGTCGACTGGTTCTGGGGCTGGAACGGTTTTCCCATGTTCACAAGAGAACACGGCGCACATACCTATGTCAATGTCGATGAAATTCCCGCGACCTGCCGCTATTCCGGTCAGAAAAAAGGCAAGGTCTGCACGGTCTGCGGACAGATCGGAGGCGGTTGCACCGTTATTCCGGCGACAGGTATTCATAATCCGATTCACGTCGACAAGGTTGACCCGACCTGCACTGAAGCCGGTCACGAAGAAGGCGAAATTTGTGCATATTGCGGCGTTCTAATAAGCGGACTTGAAGAGATTGCGCCCTCTCACGCCGAGCCGGAATATGTTGCAGAAGTACCGCCGACCGCAACGGAAGACGGTGTTTCAGAGGGACATATCTGTCCGAGATGCGGGGAACATCTCGACGGATTTGAACCGATACCCGCAACAGGTGAACCCGAAGTACAAGACGAGCAGATCACAGATGAAGACGATAATAAGGATGATGCTGTCGAGGATTTTCCAGACGGATATATCAGTCAGGAAACCGCTATATTCGGCATGATCGGTCTCGGTCTTATTCTCATCGCAATTGTCGCGGTCAGCTTTGTTTCTCATACTCTGATCAATAAAAAACGGTCATAATAATACAGATAAAAAGGTCTGCTTCAACAGACCTTTTCTATTTGATGAGCTGTTTTCGTTTGATCATAGACGGCTTTTTCTCTCTTTTCCGTCCGATGACCGAACCGAGGACATAAGCCGGGATAACGAGAAGTGTGCAGAGCAGTGACGTTGTCTCGTCAAATCCCGACGGAACGGACGGCAGCAGCGACATCACAAACACCACGCACGCCGAAATAATGCCGCCGATAGCTCCTGCCGCGATGCCGTCCTTTGTCAGCACAGCCGCGCTGATTCCGCCGAGAAATGCCGCAAGATACAGCGACGCAAGTGAAAACGGAGCGGCAAGCGCCATAGGATCGTCAAAAGACAGCAGTATCATTGCCGATACGATAAGCAGTATCGTACCGCACGCGAGAAAAATGCCCGATGAAATAAGACAAGAGACTATATACGGTCTTTCGCTTTTGATCTTCTTCAAATTCATACAAAAAACCTCCGGTATGATTTATTCAATCATATTCCGGAGGCATTTTCTTTATTCGTAATAAATCAATCGGCGTCTTCTGCCTTTACGTCAACGGAACGGACAGCAGATTTCAGGATTCTGATCTTGCTGCACGCACCGCTTGTTTCGATAACGCAGGTCTCTTCTTTAATGGAAACAACTTTTCCGATGATACCGCCGATAGTCGTGATCTCGTCACCGACTGCAAGGCTGTCTCTCATTGTCTTCTGTTCCTTTTCCTGCTTTTTCTGGGGACGGTACATGAAGAAATAGAACACCGCAACGATAGCGGCTATCATGATAACCGATGAAATAGTGGTGAACGCACCGCCTTGTGCTGCGGCTTCTGCGCCTGCTTCTGCCGTGAGTAAGAATTTGTCGAACATTGTATTTTTCTCCTTAATTTGTATTTCGCCTTGTATTATATACTATTTTGGCCGGTTTTGCAACTGTTTCGGAATAATTTATAAAATGTTAAAAAAATTACCGCAGACTATTGACAAAGAGTATATGTAATGATATAATACTAACTGTATTACAGCAAACAGTACAGTTGTTACAAGAGGAGGGAATACGGTTTGGGACTTATCACAGTTGATCTCAGGGACAGAAAACAGCTTTACGAACAGATAATTGACAGCGTGAAGAATCTGATTTTGACCGGAGATCTGAAACAAGACGACAAACTGCCGTCGGTACGCTCACTTGCCTCGGAGCTCGGTATCAATCCTAATACGATACAAAAAGCGTACACCGAGCTTGAGCGGACGGGCGTGATCGTATCAATGCAGGGAAGAGGAAGCATTGTTTATGCCGGAAGCGGCGCGCTCAGAAACGAAAGGGAAGAAAGGCTTGTAAAAAAGATGACGGCACTTGCGTCTGAGATGCGTATTGCCGGTATGACAGAAGAAGAGTTTACCTCGGCTGCTCTTATCGCATGGAAGAAGAGCGGCGGAGAAGAGAAGAATGGAGGGGATAACAGATGATAAAAATTGACTCCGTAACAAAGACATTTGAAGAAGTAAAATCGCTCGATGATGTATCGCTGCTTGTTGAAAACGGTTCGATATTCGGGCTTATCGGCTCGAACGGTTCCGGCAAATCAACAATTCTACGCATTCTCTGCGGAATATATAAACCGGACAGCGGCGACATCCTTTATGACGGCGAGAACGTATGGGAACGACCTGACGTAAAGCGCGAGATCGTATATCTCTCGGATGAACAGTTCTTCCCGCCGCATTCGTCCGTCTATGATATGAAACGCTTCTATGCGTCCGTATATCCGTCGTTCAGCGAAGAAAAATATAAAAAACTTTTAGACCTGTTCGGACTTGACGAGAAGAGAAAGATCGCCACTTTCTCGAAAGGTATGCAGAAGCAGGTGCAGTTCCTCATAGGTGTTGCCTGCTCGACGAGATACCTGTTCTGTGACGAAACGCTCGACGGACTCGATCCCGTTATGCGTCAGACAGTCCGCAAGATCATCGCCGAAGAAGTGGCTGACACCGGACTTACCGTGATTTTCGCATCTCATAACTTAAAAGAGATCGAAGATATATGCGACCACGTCGCACTGCTTCATAAAGGGAAACTCCTGTTTGAAGCCGGTATCGACGACATCAAGCTCGGCGTTCATAAAGTACAGCTCTCGTTCCCGAAGGAAAGAGCCGACGAAGCCGAGACAAAGCTCAAGGAATTTTCTGCACTCAAGACAGAGCGCCGCGGAAGCCTCTTTACTCTTGTCATCAAGGGAGAAGAAAACGAGATCAGCGAAAAGCTCGCCGTACTTGAGCCCTCGTTCACGGAATTTATTCCGCTCACACTTGAAGAAATATTCATAACGGAAATGGAGGAGCACGGATATGACTTCGACAAACACCTCATCGGCTAAGTATTCAAACCGCGCCTTCTACGGCTATAAATTAAGATCAAACTGGCACATTCTCGTCCTGTTCATCGTACTGTTTACTGTTGCCATGATAATCCCGACGATGCTTTCCATGAACGGGATCAACGAACATATTGATTCAATAAGAAAAGCACAATATATTACGGAAACAGCTGAAGAGATAGAAAACCGTGTTGCGAATTACGTCAAAGACGAATATTCGTCATTAGGTACGGTCGGTATTACAGTTTCCGCGATCCTCGCCGTGCTTGCCGGAATGTTATGCCTCTCGTATGTAAACGACAAAAAGAGCGTCGGCTGCTACCATAGCTTCCCCGTAAAACGTGAAACGATCTACTTTACGGAAACATCGATTTATGCGATATTCTATCTTATCGCTGTTTCGGTTGGTTTCTGCGTGACTTATACGACGCTCGCGTCACTTCCGTGCAATGTATCGTTCGCACCGTATTTCTTCACATATATGCTTGATGCGGTCGCGCTGTTCCTCGTCGGATACACGATGCTCATATTCATCGGCGGACTGTCCGGCACGAACCCGATTAAATTCATTCTTACCGGTCTTTATATCGTTATCGGAGCGGCTCTCTACGGACTTCTCATCCTTATGTTCGTTTTGAGATCGACCAATATCGACATCGAATATTACCTCAATCTCAACATTTTCAGAGTGATCTGCGCGCCCGTCAGATTCTTCTACGCAACTTCACTGATATTCAGCGAGGGTGCCTCTATTACGGAACTGCTCGTTGTGATTCCGGATATTGTTGTCTGCTACGTCGGCGGCCTGTTCCTCCATAAATACAGAAAGAGCGAACGCTCCGGCACTTCTATCGTATGGAAGCCCGTGTTTGCGGCAACAAAATATCTTGTAATGTTCCTCTCTGCTATGCTCGGTATCCTGATATTCGGTTCAGGGCTCTCTCTTATTGCCGTGGATGATTTTAACGTTATTAATGTATTTGTCATTATCCGTATGATTATCGGCGCGCTTATCGGCGGCTTCCTCGCTTATATGCTCTCGAACGCGCTCCTTTACCGTTCGACTAAGTCTATTTTCAAGGATTTCAAGGGCTTTCTTATCTTTGCAACCGCAATGGTTGTCTTCGTCCTGCTCGTTCCTGCGAATATCACGGGACTTATCGGCAAGAAGTACCCCGAAAAATTCACTTCCAAGATCGAGCTTGTCGAAAACTTCGAGAACAGTAAAGGAAAAACAAAGATCGAAGGAGAGCTTTTCGATGAGATCTACGAGAACCTCGATAAGGATTACAGCGTGATCGATGAATCGAACGTCCGTCGCTATGCGATCCCCGATGAGATACACGGCGTAAACGACGGGATGACAAAAGCGTTCGATCAGTTCTTCGCGCCTGCTTATCCGAAAAACATTAAACGTTACGAAACACGCTACGACTATGACTACTACGAAGAAATGGCTGCTGCTTCCGCAGTGGATGAGGAGGATTATGAGCTTTATATGGAAAAATTCCCGGATACGTCTACATCCAAAGGGATCTGTGTTGACAATCCGTTCCACTCGACTCTGTATCTGAACGTAGTCCAGCATCCGTATTTTGGTATCCCACTTGCAAAGAGCGTTCCCGTAAAAACCGTCGGCACAGGGAATAAAATCACCCGTCAGTCCGACTTTATCGAAAATATCAATGAAGCCTCAAAGAATAATCCTGGTAAGAATTATTCAGACAGATATTGCTTCTATGAATTATCTTTGATAAACGGTACAGGCTCTTTCTGGGATGAACCCGACGGAGTATATAACTCTATTATGTCCGAATATGAATATTCACTTGACAGCCGTGATAATTATCCGCTGATCGGACATTTCATGCTCGGGAATAAGGATTATCCGTTGTATGCTGATCAGTATAAGCTTGCGAAGAAGCTCATTGCGGCTGACAGTGACGGCGTGAATCCGAAGTTCAATATCGACAGAATAACGGATATGGATAAGTTCTACGCCGAGTATGCCAATACTTTTGAGTATACAGCTCTTATCAATACCGAGACAGGTGAAGCAAAATATGTTGCTTACTACGAGCTTGAAGTGCTTCTTACGAAAGCTGCAAATCTCGGTCCCGTAGGCGAATATGACTCAAGTTTGTTACAGTTTATGGATATAGCAGAATCGAAATACGTTCTTCTCGTCACGGATTGTTATAATATCTACACGATCTTCTTCCGCGAAGGTGCGGTCGACGACGCATGGCTCGACGCATTTTACGCAAAAGTCAAAAACTGAACGGTCGGATAAAAGAAAAAGTCCTCCTGTGATCCACGGGAGGATTTTTTCGCGGAGGAAAACTGTCAGTCGGCGAGTTCTCTGTCTTCGCTCGGTCTCCAGAAGAGGGAAATGCACCAGAGTCCTGCGAGAGCGACGAGCGTGTAGATGATGCGCGCGATAACGGAGCCCTGACCTCCTCCGATCCATGAAACGAGGTCAAAGCGGAAGAGTCCGATGCAGCCCCAGTTGAGCGCACCCACGACTACGAGTAATAAAGCGATTCTGTCGATCCAGTTGTTCATAAGAAAAACTCCTTTCTTTCGGTTTCGTGAATATTCTTTCCCGATTTTTCCGATTTTATGTATTGCCGAGTGATTTTCAGTCATTATTTTTCTCGCACGTGAATATAATCGAAAAAACAAATATCGGAGTATATAATGCTGTCGTTTTTGCTGTCACTTCTCGCAGGAGTTTCCGCCGTTCTGCTTTCTTCAGCAGGAAACGGGGGTAACAATTTTCCGCCGCCTCTTTCTAAAGACGAAGAACACACGCTGTTCGTCCGTTTCCGTGAGACGGGCGACGAGCAGGCACGCTCAAAGCTCATTGAGCATAATCTTCGCCTTGTCGCGCATATTGTGAGAAAATACTATGGATCTAATCAGTCGGAGGATGATCTTATCTCCGTCGGAACGATAGGACTGATAAAGTCCGTGGATTCGTTCAAGCCGGAGAACGGCGCACGGTTTGCAACGTATGCAGCAAAGTGCATTCAAAACGAGATACTTATGTGCTTCCGTTCGCAGAAAAAGCTGTCGCAGGAAGTCTCGATAAACGATACGATCGACACCGACCGAGACGGAAACGCGCTGACGTACGGCGATATAATCTGCACCGAAGACACCATAGCCGACGATATTGATACGAAAATAAAAATATCCAAAGCCGGGGAATATATAATGAAATGCCTCGGCGTGAGAGAACGGCAGATAATAATTCTGCGCTACGGTCTTGACGGACGGAAACCTCTCACCCAGCGTGAAACGGCAGAAAGACTGAACATTTCACGTTCATACGTCAGCCGTATAGAAAAATCTGCTCTTGAAAAAATAAGAGAAATACTATAGGAGTTGTGATGCCTGCAGCAACGATGATCCGACTTCGTCGGAACGATGATGCCTGCGGCAGTGATGATCCGACTTTGTCGGAACGATGATGCCTGCGGCAGTGATGATCCGACTTCGTCGGAACTATAAACACGGCGAAGCAGTTCATCGTTTTGCGAAGCAAATCATCACTTGCGAAGCAATCATAACTTTGCGTCAGCAAATCATAACTCCTTATGTACGGAGCAGGCGGCGTGGATGCCCGGCTCCGCGGTAAAATTACCGAAATCTATATAAAGGAACGTCACGCGCGTTCCGTATATAGTTTTGTCACGTTTGATATATGATATTACAATAAAAACTTGCCGTAATCGGTAAAAAATGTGTATTTTTTTATAAAAACCACTTGACAAATGAAAAACGGTGATGTATAATGACTAGGTACAAAGAAGCAGAACATTTCTCCGTTCTCACCTGACTGTCACAGAACACGTTCGGGTTCAATAGATAAGTCGATCATCGCACGGGGAATGTATGTGTCTTCGTGCGATTTCTTTTAACTTTTTCTTAACTTGATGGAGGTGCCTGACTATTAGCACTAAAGAACTTTTAATCAACGACGACATCAGAGCGAAAGAGCTTCGTATGCTCGACGAAAACGGCGCTCAGCTCGGTATCATGAGTCTGAACGAAGCAAAGACCTACGCTTACGACCACGGCTTCGACCTTGTTCTTATCTCTCCAGGCGCAACACCGCCCGTTGCAAAAGCAATGGACTACGGCAAATACCGTTACGAGATCGACAAGAGAGAAAAGGAAGCGCGCAAGAAACAGCAGACTATCGAAGTAAAGGAAGTACAGCTTTCCTGCCGTATCGACACACACGACTTCGAGACAAAAGCCAACCGCGCGATAAAATTCCTCCAGGGCGGCGATAAGGTCAGAGTATGCCTCAGATTCAAAGGCCGTGAGATCGCACACCAGGAGATCGGTCTTGAAATGCTCGAAAAGTTCGCGGACTATGTTTCCGAATTCGGTACAGTCGACAAAAAACCTGTTCTCGACGGAAGACAGCTCACGATGTTCGTATCCCCCGTAAAGCCGCAGAAACCGCAGAAAGAAACCGCAGAAAAGAAAAAGGCTGAACCCGAAGAGCCTGAAACCAAAGCAGAATAAAAAATATTTTGAAAGGATATATGCAAAAATGGCAAAGATCAAAATTAAGTCTCACAGAGCATCTGCTAAAAGATTCTCAGTAACAGGAACAGGCAAAGTTAAAGTATTCCATCCTTCTCACCGTCATAACCTCGGTCAGAAGAACCAGAAGATGAAGAGACGCCTCAGAGGCTCCAGAATCCTTGACAAGGCTATGACAGCCAACGTTAAGAGACTCATCTGCAAAGACTGATTCAACATTGTAATTGATAGAAAGGATTAAATAAAATGGCAAGAGTAAAAGGCGCAATGATGACGCGCAAGAGAAGAAATGCAATGCTCAAGGCAGCCAAGGGCTACTGGGGATCCAAATCGAAGCACTTCAAGATGGCTAAACAGGCCGTAATGAAGAGCGGTAACTACGCATACATCGGACGTAAGCAGAAGAAGAGAGATTTCCGCGCACTCTGGATCGCAAGAATCTCCGCACAGGCTAAAGTAAACGGAATGAATTATTCCACACTTATGCACGGTCTTAAGCTCGCAGGCATCGACCTCAACAGAAAGATGCTCTCCGAAATCGCTATCGCTGACAAGGACGCATTCGCCGCTATCTGCGATTCCGCTAAGAAAGCACTCAATAAATAAAAAACATAATATAGGGGGGTGTTGCGCTTGTGACACCCTTTATTCTTATATATGGACAAAAATACATTCATTAAATTGACCGGAGCTGAGTATATTTCTTCCCGTCAGAATCCGCGTGTTGTACAGTATTCGTCTCTCAAGGAAGAAAAAGCACGTAAAGCGGAATCGCTGTTTCTCGCGGAGGGCGTAAAGCTCACGAGAGAAGCACTTCGTCACGCAGAAGTGCATGATGTACTTATCTCGGAGAGTTATCTTGAAGGTACGCCGGACGAAGAGATACTTTCGTTCGCAAAAGACGGAAAAGTGAAGTTTACTCTCCTTTCCGACGCAGCATTCGAAAAAATTTCAACAGAAAAAGCGCCGCAGGGCGTTATAGCAGTTGTGAATCATATGCGATCACTGCACTTCTGCACCGATTTTGCGCAGTGGCAGAGCGGCAGACGGATCATAATGCTTGACGAGATACGCGATCCCGGCAACCTCGGCACGATAATCCGCTCGGCTGAGGCACTCGGAGTCGGCGGAGTCGTACTGTCAGGCTGCGCCGATATATATAATCCGAAAACAGTCCGCTCGGCAATGGGGGCTTTGTTCCGTATGCCGATTTTTGCCGTTCGGGACACAGTCGATGTTGTACGGAATATGCGTTCATTCGGCAGACGGGTGATCGGCGCCACGCTCGGCGAAAATACCGTAACTCTCGGCGAATATAAGACCGAGAAAAGCGACTGTATCATTATCGGCAACGAAGGGCACGGTATATCGGACGATGTTGTAAAATCGTGTGATATGTGCGTGAAGATCCCTATGGCAGGAGAAACGGAATCGCTGAACGCATCGGCCGCCGCAGTCTGCATCATGTGGGAATATTTCAGAAACGAAAGATAAAAACGGAGGTACGGAATGACAGACGACGCAAGAGTGTATTCCATTTGGCTCGCCGAAACGTTCGGACAGGGCAGCAGAACGGCGGTACTGCTTCTCGACAAGTTCCGCACCGCCGAAAGAGTATACAGAGAGGCGGCGGATTCTCTTGAGCCGGACGAAAACTTCGACGAAGAAAAGATCGCAAAGATCGAAGCAAAACTCGAAAACCGCTCACTCACAAAAGCCGAATATATCATGTCAAAGTGCGACGATCTCGGAATAAACGTCGTGCCTTTTGACTCGCGTGAATACCCGAAACAGCTTCGCACACTGCCGGATATGCCCGTTGTGCTTTATGTCCGCGGAACTCTTCCAGACTGCGGAACAAATATGCTTACAACGATAGTCGGCACAAGAACGATGACACCGTACGGAAGAAAATTGGCTTACTCTCTCGGACGAGGACTTGCGTACGGCGGTGCTGTCGTAGTCAGCGGAATGGCACTCGGTGCGGACAGTATGGGTATGCTCGGTGCGCTTGATTCCGGCGGACAGACTATAGCCGTTCTCGGCTCGGGTGTTGATGTGATCTATCCGAAAGAACACCGCGAGATTTACTATAAAATCATGGAAAAAGGCGCGGTCATTTCGGAATACGCACCGGGAACACCGCCGGTCGGCGCACATTTCCCGGTGAGAAACCGTATCATGAGCGGACTTTCCGACGCAACTGTCGTTGTTGAAGCCGGACCGCAGTCGGGCGCGCTTATTACGGCAAAGCTCGCCGTTACACAGGGAAAGAAGCTCTTTGCTGTTCCAGGTAAAGTCGGAGACGAGGGCGCGGAGGGACCGAATCTTCTGATCCGGGACGGTGCGCTTTCTTGTGTTTGTGCGGAGGATATTCTGTCTGAATTTGAGTTCATTTACTCGAACACGATAAGCGTTGACCGTTGCCATGCGAAAATGCGGAACTTTGATTCGGAAAAGCTCTCATCCGATGCAATGGACAGAATGAGGATAGGCACGTCGTACGAAAGCCGCAATTATTACGGACGCGGCACATACGGCGGACGTGCGACAAAGAAAAATACCGATAAAACAAAAGAAACACCGCTCTCCGCTCCCGTTTTACGCAAAGTCGAGCTGAAACAGGCGGAGAAACCGACAGAAAATAATATCAAAACAGAGAATATTTACCCCGAAAAAAGGGCAAATAATGTTCAAAACAAACAAAATGTTATTCCGGCGCAAAAAATTGATCTCGATATGCTTGATGAAAACGAAATCAAGGTATATAATAAGATGAAACCAAATGTTCCGACTTTGCCGGATGATCTCGTTTCAGCCGCAATTTCGGTAAGTGATGTTTTGTCCGCGCTCACTATGCTTGAAATGGCAGGAGCAGTCGAATCGGGAGGCGGCGGTTACTTTATGAGGACCGCACCGGACGATATAATGCAGTCGGAAAACGATTAAATCGAAAAAATACAGGAAGGGAACTGTTTCACTATATGGTAAATCTCGTTATAATGGAGTCGCCCTACAAGGCAAATACCGTCAAGAGCTATCTCGGCTCGTCGTATAAGGTGGTTGCGTCAAAAGGACACGTAAGAGACCTGCCTAAATCCACGCTCGGGATTGATATTGACAACGGCTTTGAGGCGCACTATATCAACATCCGCGGCAAGGGAGACCTTATCAAGGAACTCAAAAAAGAAGTCAAGAAAGCTGACCGTATCTATCTCGCAACGGACCCTGACCGCGAGGGTGAGGCTATCGCATGGCATCTCGTTACCGCGCTTGAGATTCCAGAAGACAAGGTAAAGCGCGTTACGTTCAATGCCGTCACAAAGTCTGTCGTTAAAGAATCCATAAAGCATCCGCGCGACATTGATATCGACATCGTAAACGCACAGCAGACGCGCAGAATACTTGACAGGATCGTCGGCTACAAGCTCTCTCCGTTTCTTTGGAAGACAGTAAAGAGCGGACTTTCTGCAGGAAGAGTACAGTCCGTCGCAACCAAGATAATCGTAGACCGCGAAAACGAGATCAGAGCGTTCATTCCGCAGGAATATTGGACGGTATCCGCTCTTCTTTCCGCAAAGACGGGAAAACCGTTTGAAACAAAATTCTTCGGAGTAGCCGGATCGAGCACAAAGCTCGAACTTAATAACGAATCCGACGCGATGAAGATCTATAACGCAGTAAACGGCAAACCTTTCGCTGTGTCTGAGATCAAAGAGGGCAAGAAGGTCAAGACTCCGGCTCCTCCGTTCACTACATCGACTCTCCAGCAGGAAGCGTCGCGTAAGCTCAATTTCCAGTCACAGCGCACGATGAATGTTGCGCAGGAGCTTTACGAAGGTATCAACGTCGGAAGTGAAAACGGCGGCATACAGGGTCTTATCACATATATGCGTACAGACTCTCTCCGCATCTCCGACGAAGCACGCGATCTTGCACGGGAATATATTACAGGCAAGTACGGCAAAGAGTATTACCCTGCACAGGCGAGAGTATATAAAACAAAAGCGGGTACTCAGGACGCGCATGAAGCTATCCGTCCGTCGGGCGCTATGCTTGAGCCTGCCGCAATAAAGAAATATCTTACCGCCGATCAGTACAAGCTCTATAAGCTCATTTTCGAGAGATTCATCGCTTCTCAGATGGAATCTGCCGAACTGTCAACTCTCCAGACCGATTTCCTCTGCTCCGGCTACACATTCCGCGCAAACGGATATACAGTGAAGTTCCCCGGATTCATGACGGTTTACGAAGAATCCACGGATGACGCAAAGGACGAAGAAAATACACGTCTTCCTAAGCTCACCGTCGGTGAAACGCTTGCGTGTGAGAAAGTTTCTCCTCTCCAGCATTTCACAGAACCTCCGGCAAGATACAACGAAGGCTCGCTTGTTAAATTCCTTGAAGAAAAGGGAATCGGCAGACCGAGTACCTACGCTACGATAATCACGACGATCATCTCTCGCGGTTATGTTAAGAGACAGGGCAAATCCCTGATCCCGACACAGCTCGGTGAGATAACGACAGACATTATGTGCCGCAATTTCCCCGATGTCGTCGACTGTAAGTTCACGGCAGAAATGGAAGACCGCCTTGATAAGATCGAAGACGGCAAAGACACTATGCTCGGCGTGCTGAATACTTTCTATTCGGGTTTCTCGAAAGAGCTTGACGCCGCAAAAGTCACAATGGCAGACGAAGACATTGACGTTCCCGTTGAGGAAACAGACATAATCTGCGAAAAATGCGGCGCAAAAATGGTCGTTAAGAATGGACGCTTCGGCAAATTCGCCGCTTGCCCGAACTACCCGACCTGCAAGAATACAAAACCGCTCATGAAAACGAGCGAAGGTCTTGTCGAGAAAAAAGCCGAAGTCGCACCGATGAAGTGCGAACAGTGCGGCGCGGATATGATAAAGCGCAGTGGCAGATACGGCACGTTCTACGCTTGTTCACGTTATCCCGAGTGTAAATATACGATGCAGAAGGTACACACGCTTGACGTGAAATGCCCCGAATGCGGCTCGGATATAGTAACAAAATTCGGCAAGAACAAGACAGTGTTCTACTCCTGCTCGAAATATCCGGCGTGCAAGTTCTCGTCGTGGGATCTCCCGACCGAAAATAAATGCCCGAAGTGCGGCGGTATGTTATTCCGCAAGAAAGGCAAAAATATGCTGATCTGCAAGACTGAGGGATGTAACTACAAGGAAGACCTTCCCGACAGCACAAAAAGTGAATAAATCAATATGAATGATAATGTTATAAACGTCTATGGCGCCGGACTTGCCGGAAGCGAAGCAGCATGGCAGGCAGTACGCCACGGCGCGCACGTCCGCCTCTTTGAGATGAAGCCGAAGAAAAAATCCCCTGCACATCATTCCGACGGATTTGCAGAACTTGTCTGCTCCAATTCTCTCCGCTCCGGTGAGGTCACCAACGCATCAGGACTGCTCAAAGAAGAGCTTTACCGTATGGGCTCACTCATTATGGAAGCGGCGAAGAAGACCGGCGTCAAGGCCGGCGGTGCGATTGCAGTTGACCGCGTGCTGTTCTCCGAGTATGTTACGGAAAAGATCCGTTCGTGTCCCGAGATCGAAGTTATCGAAGAAGAAATGTCTTCTATTCCCGACAATGAAATTACTGTTGTAGCCACCGGCCCGCTTACTTCCGACGCACTTGCAGGTACAATTGCCGAGATGATAGGCGGAAATTCGCTTTATTTCTACGATGCCGCAGCACCGATAGTTGATTTTGAATCGGTCGATATGGACAAGGCGTTCTTTGCGTCACGTTACGATAAAGGAACTCCCGACTACATCAACTGCCCGTTCACAAAAGAAGAGTACGAAGCATTCTACGACGCGCTTGTGAACGCCGAGGAAGCCGAGCTTCACGACTTTGAGAAAGGCGACAAGCTCAAGGTTTTCGAGGGCTGTATGCCGGTTGAAGTTATGGCAAAACGCGGTGTTGATACGCTCCGCTACGGGCCTATGAAGCCTGTAGGATTAAGAAACCCGAAAACAGGCGAAGAATATTACGCCGTCGTTCAGCTCAGACGCGAGAACGAAGACGGTACGATGTATAATCTCGTCGGATTTCAGACTCACCTCACCTGGGGCGAGCAGAGAAGAGTGTTCCGTATGATACCCGGGCTTGAGAATGCGGAATTTCTTCGTTACGGCGTAATGCACCGCAATACATTCCTGCGCTCCCCCGATCTGCTCGACGCCGATTATTCGATGAGACAGAACCACAATATCTATTTTGCGGGACAGATGACCGGAGTTGAGGGATATATCGAATCAGCCGCGTCAGGATTTGTCGCAGGTACTAACGCCGCACTCAGGTCAAAGGGACGCGAGCCGTTCTATTTCCCGAATGTGACGATGATCGGCGCAATGGCTCAGTACATATCTACAGGCGAAAGTTCGACTTTTCAGCCGATGAACGCAAACTTCGGCATTATGCCGCAGCTCGGATTCAAAGTCAAGGGCGGCAAGAAATACCGCAACGAAGCATACGCCGAGCGCGCATTAAACGAAGCTGACGCACTCACAAAAGTGCTTGACCAAATGTGATAATTATAAATATCCGGAGATAAAATGAAGATAATTATTGACGCAATGGGCGGCGACCGCGCCCCGGATGAAATTGTAAAAGGTGCGGCGCTTGCTTTCCGTGAATACGATGTCTCTCTTGTGCTTGTCGGCGACGAAAAGAGAATAAATGAGCTTCTTTCCGAAACCGAAGCTGACCTCTCGAAAATATCTGTCGTTCATGCCGATTCGGTTATCATAATGGAAGACGATCCCGTTTCAGTTGTTCGCGCGAAAAAGGATTCATCAATGAGCGTCGGACTGAATCTGCTGAAAGAAGACGGTGACGCTTTCGTCTCAGCCGGAAATACCGGAGCTTTACAGGTCGGTGGCTCCCTTATCGTACGTACTCTTGACGGAGTTGACAGAGCGGCTATTGCAACGATACTCCCGTTCAGAAAACCGATGCTGTTTATGGACAGCGGCGCAAATGTCACGGTTCAGCCGTCATACTACCGTTCGTGGGCTGTAATGGGTTCGGTCTACATGAAAAACGTCATGGGAGTCGATTCTCCTACCGTCGGGATGCTCAACAACGGCACGGAGGAACACAAAGGAACACCTGTCGAGCAGGAAGCGTATAAGCTGCTCTCGGACGACGAGAATATCAGTTTTGTCGGCAATATCGAGGGAAAAGAGCTTATGTCCTCCCCATGTGATGTACTTGTGACCGACGGATTCACAGGGAATATTGTGATCAAAACGATTGAAGGAATGTCGAAGTTCTTTATGAGTAAACTCAAGGACGTCTTCCTCTCCGATTTGCTTACAAAAATCGCTTATCTTATTGTAAAAAAGCCGATATACGCACTTAAATCCGCGTTTGACGCATCTGAATACGGCGGCGCACCTCTTCTCGGACTGAAAAAGCCTGTTTTCAAGGCTCACGGTTCGTCCGATGCATTGGCGATCAAGAACGCAGTTCGTCAGGCGATCAGATTTGTTGAAACAGACGTAAACGGAAAAATCGGTGCGTCTCTTGCAGAATCAAAAACCGAATAAGAACCGAAAGGTATAATAAAATGTCAGAAGAAGTAAGACCGATCAGCGAGCTTGAAAAAAAGCTCGGTTATAAATTCAAGAACAGGACTTATATCACCGTTGCGCTCACTCATTCTTCATACTCGAATGAAATGCGTTCTAAAGGTGAAATTCTCCCTTTTAATGAACGGCTCGAATTTCTCGGCGACTCTGTACTGTCGATAGTCGTCAGCTCGTATCTTTTCGAGAAATACAAGAATAAACAAGAGGGAGACCTCACAAAGATCCGCGCGGCAGTAGTATGCGAAAAAGCACTCGCAAAATTCGCGTCGGAGATCGACCTCGGCGACTATATGTTCCTCGGACGCGGCGAATCCTCCACCGGCGGACGCACAAGACCGTCCGTCACATCTGACGCATTTGAAGCGGTCCTTGCCGCGATGTATCTCGACAACGACTGCAAGTTTGATAAAATTGCTGATTTTCTTCTCCCGTTTATCGAAAAAGAGATCGAACACATCGACGGTGAGGGAGCATTTGAGGACTACAAAACCAAATTACAGCAGCTTTCACAGCAGGCAAACGGTGAGATACTCGAATATGTTCTCGTCGGTGAAAAAGGTCCCGACCACGACAAAATCTTCGATATCGAAGCACGCCTCAATTCCAACGTAATAGGCAGAGGAAGCGGCAAAACAAAACGAGAAGCCGAACAGAAAGCCGCACACGAAGCACTTATCCTTTTCGGCGAGATCACAAAATAATGTCGAAAGATAATCACGTCAACATTCCTGTTTTTATTCCGCATCTCGGATGCCCGAATATGTGCGTATTCTGTAATCAGCGGTTGATTTCTGGCGTTGAACAATTTAAAGAAGAGAACGCACGAGAAGAGATCGAAAAAGTCCTC
This sequence comes from Eubacteriales bacterium, assembly GCA_045643285.1. Classification (GTDB taxonomy): domain Bacteria; phylum Bacillota; class Clostridia; order Oscillospirales; family CAG-272; genus UMGS1696. The sequence continues at coordinate 33,600 of JAZUKN010000028.1, read as the reverse complement.
CGCACAGTCCGCAGAACCGGAAAGACTGCCGAAATAGCTTTCTTCGGAGGCTCGTTCACGGGAATAGACCGAACGCTGATGATATCACTGCTCGATCTTGCGGAGGAATACGTCAAACGAGGTGAAGTCAGTGGAATACGTATGTCCACTCGCCCCGACTACATAAACGAAGAAATCGTGGAGATCCTCAAGAAATACACCGTTTCGGCAGTCGAGCTTGGAATTCAGTCGTTTGACGATAATGTCCTTATGAAATCAAAGCGTGGACACACGGCAGACGATTCACGAAAAGCCATGAATATGCTCAGAGATAACGGTTTTACCACAGTTGGGCAGATGATGATAGGTCTTCCGGGTGCTGACGGCGAGAGCGAGAAAGAATGTGCGCGAGAGATCGTTTCACTCGGTGCGTCTGCGGCAAGGATTTATCCGACTGTTGTATTTCGCGGGACCGAGCTTGCGTCGTCATTCGACAAAGGCGAATATAAACCGCTTACAGTAGAAGAAGCCGTTTCACGTTCAGCCGATGTTCTTGAAATATTCGTCGAAAACGGCGTTGACGTTCTGCGGATAGGACTTTGCGAGAGCGAAAACCTCCATTCGGATTCGTCCTACTACGCCGGACCGAATCACCCTTCTCTCGGTGAGCTTGTTTACTCCGAAATTTACCGCAGAAGAATATGTAAAACGCTCGATAAAGCCGATGTACAGGCAAGAATCGTCACTGTATTTGTTCCGACAGGTGCGATTTCAAAAGCAGTCGGACAGGGTAAGGGAAACATAAACCTGATTATAGAAAAATATGGCGTAAAGTCCGTATCTGTCAGAGAGGAATGCACGCTGAAAGAATATAATATAAGAATCAAAACAGAAGAAATCCGCAAATTAAACCATAAGGAGAAGAAAATTGTACTTAAAATCACTTGAACTCCACGGCTTCAAATCGTTCCCCGAAAGAACTCTGTTGAAGTTCAACGAGGGTGCCACGATCATCGTCGGGCCGAACGGAAGCGGAAAATCGAATATAACGGACGCAATGCGCTGGGTACTCGGTGAATTGTCGTCAAAGAACATACGCGGCTCCAAAATGGAAGACGTTATTTTCGTCGGCGCAAACGACAAGAAAGCCATGTCATTTGCCGAAGTTTCGGTAACTTTTGATGACAGCGCAGAGCCGAAGGTGTTGCAGTCGCCTTATGACGAAATCACCGTCACAAGGCGTTATTTCCGCAACGGAGACAGCGAATACTATATCAACGGAAAAAAAGTTCGTCTTAAAGATATTTATGAGCTGTTCATGAACACCGGTATCGGGCGCGAGGGTTATTCGATCATCGGTCAGGGTAAGATCGCCGAAATAATCTCGAAAAAATCCGAAGAGCGCCGCGGAGTCTTTGAAGAAAGCGCAGGTATCTCAAAATTCCGCTACAAGAAGACGGAATCAGAGCGCAAACTCGAACAAACGACTGCGAACATGGAAAGAGTCGGTGACATTGAACGCGAGCTTGAAAGCCGTATCGGTCCACTTGAGAAAGACTCTGAAAAAGCGAGAAAATTCCTCGAATACTTCTCCGAAAAGAAAAAAACGGATATTTCTCTCTGGATATATGATGCGGCCAGACTGAAAACGCAGATCGAAAAGACCGAGGACGACGCGCGACTGTCCGAGCATGAGCTTGAAATGGCTGAAGATTCGATGAACGTCATCACCTCAACGATAGAAAGACTTTACGAACAGTCCCATTCAAATAAAGAAGATTCACGCCGCAACTACGAGGAAACGACAGGCACGACAAAGCTGATGAACGAAGCGGAGTCAGAGAGTCGTATTCTCGAAAAAGACAGGATCAACTCCGAAAAACAGCTCGAAACCGAAAAGAAACTTCTTGAAATCGCAGAGAGCGCACGTCTTAACGAAGAAGCTCGCCTTGCTGCACTTAAAACTAAGCTCGACGAAATCAAAGCCGAGCGCGAAAAGGCTGAAAACGAGCTTACTTCAGTCAACTCGGATATAGAAACTCTTGAAGCAAAAGTCGTCGAGAAGACAAAATCACTTGACGACCTGCTCGATGAAAAACAGGAAGCTGAAAACACTCTTGCAGACCTCAATGTACGCATGAGCGTGCTTGAAAACAGTATCAAGTCACAGAAAGAACGTTCGGAGAACATCTTCGCCGATATAAAAAAATACGAAGACGAGATCGCCGCGCTTGAAAAAACCATAGCCGACTGTCAGGTGACTGTTGATTCATACAACGCTGAGACTGCAAAGATCAACAATAAAATCTCCGCAGTAACGGAAAGAATAGACGAGCTTAACGGGCGGCTTGAAGAGTACGATGCAGAGGCGAGAGAAAAGCAGACCGAGATCGATTCGTGCGACAGCCGAATTAACGCTCTCACTGCCATGCTTGAACATTTTGACGGCTATAACTACAGTGTCAAGCATATCATGACCGAATCGAAAAACGGCAGACTGCCCGGTATCCGGGGACCTGTTTCGCATCTTATAAAAGTCGATTCAAAATATATCACCGCCATAGAAACAACGCTCGGTGCGGCGATGCAGAATATAGTCACTGAAGACGAGAATGCCGCCAAACGCTCGATTGAGCTGTTAAAGCGCAACAATGCCGGTCGTGCTACATTCTATCCGCTCACAACCGTTAAACCGCAGGAACGCGGACGCGACTATGACGGAGTTGACACTGCACGCGGATTCATCGGCTGGGGAGACGAGCTTGTAAAATCGGACGACGAATACAGAAATATCGTAAAATCCCTCCTCGGACGTGTTGCGGTCTTCGACGACCTTGACAACGCCACCGATGCGGCTCGTTCAAAGGGGTGGAAGATCCGCGCAGTCACACTCGACGGTCAGCAGATCAATGCAGGCGGATCATTTACGGGCGGTCAGACAAAGCGCGACAGCGGTATGCTCTCGCGTAACGCTCAGATTGATACTCTTAAATCCGAACGCGACACTGCCGCAAAGGAATTCGAAAAACTGAAGATCAAGGTTACAGACCTGCGCGCACAGATAAATGAATTTTCTTCGTCGATCAAGAGCGAGGAAGAGCGTAGAGGTCTCATGGAAGTCCTCGCCAACACCGAAAAGCAAACAATAAGCGACGCTGACGGCAGACGTAAGACGCTTTGCGATCTTGTCGCCGGAATGAAGTCCGATGCAGATTCACTCGAATCATCGAACACAAAGTCCGCGGAAGACCTTTCGAGAATGAAAGAGCTTATCGCAGGACAGACGGAGCACATCGGAAAAATTGTCCGTATGCGCGATGAAATTGCCGCAGAACGTGGAGAAACCGAACTTCTTCTTGCAGAAAAGCAGGAGAGCGCCGGGAACATCCGTATTTCGTTCGCAGAGCTTTCGCGTGACGTAACAGCCACGGAAACATCCATAACCGAGACGGCAGAACGTTATTCGGGTTTTGCGGCTGACGCTGAAAACCACAAAAAAGCCGCAGAAGCGCTTAAGGAAAGCATTCAGTCCCTTATTTCTTCCGCCGAAGACAAACGCAAAGAAGCTGAAAATTACCGTGGAAAGATCGAAACTCTGACGGGACTCGGTCAGAAGCTCACCGCCGCAGGAGATGACATCGAAAAGCAGATCTCGACTCAGCGTCAGCTTGAAAGAGAGCAGAGCGCGAAAAAAGACCTTGTTTTCATGGCACACTCGAAAAACGTTTCAAAGCTCGAATCACTGCGCAGTGAAGACGAAAAACTATCCGCAAAGATATGGGACGACTATGAACTCACCTACGGCACTGCACTGAAATTTGCCGAAGAGAACGACTGCCATACCATTGTTGAGGGTGAGAGGACGAAATACGTTTCTCTCCAGTCAGAACTCAAAAACAAGATAAAGAATCTTGGACACGTCAATGTAGAGGCGATAGACGAATATAAAGAGGTCAAGCAGAGATACGAATACATAAAGACTCAGCTTGACGACCTCAGAGCATCGAAAGCAGAGCTTGAAAAGATCATAGCAGAGATCGAGACCGAAATGACTTCGATGTTCCTCGATGCGTTCGGAAAGATCAATACATATTTCGGTGAAGTATTCAGAGAACTGTTCGGCGGAGGACACGCGGAAGTCGTTCTGACCGATCCCGAACACGCTCTTGAATCGGGAATCGAGATCAACGCCGCACCTCCCGGAAAGATGATAAAGAACCTGAATCTTCTCTCAGGCGGCGAGCAGGCGTTCATCGCAATAGCATTGATGTTTGCGCTTATCAAAGTAAATCCGTCGCCGTTCTGCATATTCGATGAGATCGAAGCTGCGCTCGACGAAGTTAACGTAACGCGCGTAGGACGCTATATAAAGCGTTATTCAAAGGAAATGCAGATTATAATGATCTCGCACCGTCGTGGTACTATGGACATTGCAGACACATTGTACGGCGTTACGATGCCGCAGTCGGGTGTGTCTAAGGTATTCACGCTCGGCGCAGGAGACGACAGGGAAGCACTTCTCAAATAAACGGAGATTAAAACTAATGGGATTTTTCGACAAACTCAAAGCCGGACTCGGCAAAACAAAGGATGCTGTATTCGGACAAATAAACAACGTAATAAAGAACTGTCGCAAGGTCGACGAGGATCTTCTCGAAGAACTTGAGGAAATAATGATAACGGCTGACATCGGCGTAGAAACGACCGAACGAATTATAGACGATCTGCGCGACCGTATCAAGACAGACAACATAAAGGACGGTGATGAAGTCAAAAACGTTCTTTGTGAGATACTTCGCGGAGAGGTCGGCGAGGGTGAGGGACTGAATCTTTCTTCCACGATGTCCGTTATTCTTGTTATCGGTGTAAACGGCGTAGGAAAAACTACGTCTATCGGCAAAATAGCGAATAACTTAAAGAAGAGCGGCAAAAATGTCATCGTTGCGGCGGCTGATACATTCCGTGCGGCGGCTATCGAACAGCTTGCCGTGTGGTGCGACAGAGCAGGCGTAGAGCTTATCAGACAGAACGAAGGCTCTGATCCCGCATCGGTAGTTTTTGACGCTATTGCGGCGGCAAACAAGCATAAAGCGGATGTTCTGATCATCGACACCGCCGGACGGCTCCATAATAAATCGAACCTCATGGACGAGCTTGCGAAGATCAACCGTATCATCTCGCGCGAGCTACCGGACGCGGCACGCGAAACGCTTCTCGTTCTCGACGCAACGACTGGACAGAACGCCGTAATGCAGGCTAAAGAATTCAAAAAAGCCGCAGAAATAACGGGACTTGTACTTACAAAGCTCGACGGTACGGCAAAGGGCGGCGCTGTTTTCTCGATAAAGAGCGAAGTCAATATTCCGGTGAAATTCATCGGTGTCGGCGAGCAGATCGACGATATGCAGCCGTTTGACGCTGAATCGTTCGTCAACGCGCTTATGGCTGAACCCGAATCCGACAGCGAAAACGAAGAGGGAGACAACGACGATGACTGAGCTTGTTCTTGCGTCAAATAATAAAAAGAAAATTAACGAACTGCGAGAGCTTATAAAGCCGCTCGGCAATATAAACGTTCTTTCGCTCCAGGACATCGGATATAACGACGAGATAATCGAGGACGGCACTTCTTTTGAAGAAAATTCGCTTATAAAAGCGTCCACACCGGCGCGGCACGGGTACATCGGTATCGCAGATGACTCCGGGCTTGCCGTGGATTTTCTCGGCGGCGCACCCGGAATATATTCTGCACGTTTTTCCGCAGAGGGAACGGACGAAGCAAACAGAAAGAAACTTCGTGAGTCACTTGACGGCGTGCCGGAAGAAGACAGAACTGCCCGTTTCGTGTGTACTGTCTCGATAGTGCTCCCCGAAAACAGCGGTATCGTTATCCCCGAAAAGTGGCGCATTTCCGAAGAACTTGCCGCTAAACGCGGACTAAAGCGTGAGCAAGCTATGGTAGTCAGAGGCGAGTGCCACGGCTACATCCTCGGTGAAGAACGCGGTGAATTCGGCTTCGGGTACGACTCAATGTTCTGGTTCCCAGAATTCGGATGCACGTTTGCCGAAGTTCCGCTTGAGAAGAAAACGTCAGTTTCTCACAGAGGTAAAGCAATGAGAGAATTCACAAGCCGTCTCGGTGAGATTTTCGGCTTAGAATAACACAAAAGGATAAAACAATGTTGAACAGTAAACAGAGAGCAATTCTTCGCAGTGAAGCGACAAAAATCGAATCAATTTTCCAAGTCGGCAAGGGTGGTGTAAGTGACGCGATCTCTTCCACTCTCTGCGACGCACTTGAAGCAAGAGAGCTTATTAAGCTGTCGGTGCTTGAAAACAGTCCCGATGAGATCAGATCGGTTGCCGATCAGCTTTCGGAGAGTACGGGAGCAGAGGTCGTCGCCTGCATCGGGCGAAAGATAATTCTTTATAAAGAATCATCGAAAGAAAAGAACAAGAAATATTCGCTTTTGATCTGAAAATGAAAACAGAACGAATCGGACTTTTCGGGGGAACCTTTGCGCCGCCGCATCTCGGACACGTCAGAGCGCTCAAAATGATGAAGAGACGAATACGGCTTGACAAAATAATCGTTATGCCGACTGCAGTTCCTCCGCACAAAGAAAAAAAGAGCGACGACACGCCCGAGCAGAGACTCGAAATGTGCGAAGCGGCATTCGGTGAGATCGACGGCGTTGAAGTTTCGTCGTACGAGATCGACAAAGGCGGCAAGAGCTACTCTGTTGAAACACTTCGTCACCTAACTAAAGAAGGCAGGCGGATTTTCATGCTGACCGGCGGAGATATGTTCCGCTCACTTCCGACATGGTACAAAGCGGAGGAGATCTTTTCGCTTGCGACGATCGTATGTATGCCGCGCGAAAAAAGCGAGATCGACGAAATTCTCGCACTGAAAACCGAATATGAGGAAAAATTCGGTGCAAAAGTCAGAATTATCGGAACAAATCCGCTTGAAGTTTCGTCTACAGAAATAAGAGAAAAGATAAAAAACGGGGAAGATACCTCGAAAATACTTCCCGAAAAGGTCAGAGAAATAATAGACAGAGAAAAACTGTATCTCTGACGGTAATTTACGAAAATAATGGATAAAATCATATTAACAGAAGAAGACATACTCGCGCTCCGCGAAAAAGTCAGACCGTACCTCACGGAAAAACGGTTCATTCATACGCTTTCCGTCGAGAAAGAGGCTGACCGTCTCGGTGAAATATATCTGCCGGATGAGAGGTTCCGTCTACGCGCCGCGGCACTGCTGCACGACATAACCAAAAAGGACACACACGAAAAGCAGTTGCAATATTGTGCCGAATTTGGTATAATACAGTCGAGCGGAGAAAAAACCGATGAGGTTTATCACGCGCTTACTGCGTCACTTGTGGCAAGACGCGATTTTTCCGCCTATACGGACGACGGAATCATCTCCGCAGTGCGGAATCATACGACCGGCAAAGGTGGCATGAACGTGTTTGACGCAATAATTTACCTTGCCGATTATATCGAAGAAACGAGAGCATTTGTGGGTTGCCGTGAGCTTCGCTCGTACTTCTGGGACAGGACCGAATGTGGTGACGATAAATACGAAATTCTGAAAGACACTCTCGTAAAGTCTTTTGATATGACAATAAAGCACTTGATAGAAAAAGGAAACGTTATCGATCCCGACACGGTCGACGCACGCAACACACTACTTTCCAAAGGAATTGGTACTGAGGTAACCATAGAATGAAAAAGAAAAAGAATCTCGAAGATCTGGAAGATATCGAAATGACATCCGAATCGGAAGAAAACACCGAAACTGCCGTTTATGACATGGACGGATTCTCACCTGTTGACGAACCGGCTGAGGACTCGGACGACGGCAACACCGAAGTTTTCACACCGATCCCAACGAAGAAAAACAAAGCCGGAAAGCTCTCACTTAAGCAGTGGCTTATCATAGCGGCGGTGTTCATTATCTATACGGTAGTTCTCCTGACTGCCGCATGGTTGATATTCTACAGACCCTCGACAGGTGCGGGCGGAACACCGTTTGACACAAAACCCGGTCAGATGAACAAAGCACAGCAGAGTGACGAGCAGACGACAGAAGATCAAGACGGCGGCGAAACATACGTTGAAAACGGACGGCAGTACAACATCCTGCTTGTAGGTCACGATAAGCTCGCATATCTTGCGGACGTAACGATGCTCGTGAGCGTTGACACAAAGTATAACACCGTATCCGTGATGCAGATACCGCGCGACACTTATGTTTCGACCGATGTTTACACCGGAAAGATCAACGCGACGTTCTCGACATATTATTCGATAGCACGCGGAGAAAAAGCGGAAGACCCGTATCTCGAAGCACTAAATGATTATGCATCACTACTTGAAAAGAACTTGTGTATCAATATCCACCATGTTGCAATAATGAATCTCGACGGTTTCAAAAACATTGTCAACGCTCTCGGCGGAGTTGATGTATATGTTCCGAACGCGATGTACTATGAAGACCCCGAACAGGAACTTTATATTGACATCCCTGCCGGAGAGCAGCATCTTGACGGCGCGGCTGCAGAAGGATTCGTCCGTTTCCGCTCGGGATACGTTCAGGCAGACCTCGGACGTGTGAACGCACAGAAAATCTTTATGACAGCGTTTTTCAACAAGCTGAAAAGCACGATAAAATCCGTGGATGTTGCAACGCTGAACAGCCTTCTTGACGAAGTTGAGAAGAATGTCCACACAGATCTTTCTGTGTCAGATCTGCTGTATTTTGCTAAGACAGCACTTAAGATCGACCTCGACAAGATCACGATGATGACCGCTCCGGGTTCTGTTTCGGGTATGTACTACGTCATAAACAGACAGGCAACTCTCAAGGCGATCAACGACTATTTTAACGTCTATAATAAAGACATTTCCGACGCGATATTTGACCGTAATTCGACTTTCTGCGATCTCTCAAACAGCTATATGAGCGCAGTCTATAACGATTCTCCCGAAAACATCCTCGACGGAGAGTACACTGCGGATTCTATCGACGAAGACTCGATCTATATAGCAAGAACGCAGTCGTGGGTACCGACGAACGATTATTATTACGATCCCGTTGAAGACAGCACTGATGACGAATTTGTTCCGGAAATCAATGAAGACAATGTAACGGAAGACGTTGATACTGACGGCGACGATACAGACGGTGAAACACTCGAAGACACCGACGGTTCAGACGAATACGACGCGGCCGAAGACGGGGAGGATAAATTTACCGAAACCGACTTGGAAGAAATTCCGGCAGAACCGGAAGAATCCGGCGAAAACAGCGAACCCGATGAATATACAGAATATCCCGACAATACGGAAACCGAATTAACGGAGGAATACAATGGACAATAACACAACAAAGCTCCCGATAGAAGAGGGACTGACAAAAGAACAGCTTAATAACCCCGAGAAGCTCGCCGAGTTTATTATTTCCGTGCTTGACTCGAAGAAAGCACACGATCTGAAGCTCCTTCACGTTGAAAAACGCACAATAATAGCGGATTACTTCATAGTCTGCAACGGCACATCCCGTACACAGCTCAAAGCACTTGCCGACGAAGTGGAATACAAACTCGGTCAGTACGGACTTGCTCCGCTTCATATCGAGGGTGCGGACTCCGGTGTATGGATCCTCGAAGACTTCGGTTCGGTCATCGTTCACATCTTCACGCCCGATTCGAGAAAATTCTACAATCTTGACAAGCTCTACGAAGAAACGACAGAGCGAGATATTTCTTCTCTCATAACAGAAGACTGATATTCAGAAAAGGACATATATTTATGAAATACGATTTCAAAGCCATAGAGCAGAAATGGCAGGATAAATGGGCGGACGCAAAGATTTTTGAAGCGTCAGACGATCACTCAAAACCGAAATTTTACGGACTTGTTGAATTTCCGTATCCGTCCGGTGCCGGTATGCACGTCGGACATATCAAGGCATATTCGGGACTTGAAATAGTTTCCCGTAAACGCCGTATGGAGGGCTATAACGTTCTTTTTCCTATGGGATTTGACGCATTCGGTCTTCCTGCCGAAAACTATGCAATAAAAACAGGTCAGCACCCGAGAATCTCGACTGACAATAACATAGCGAAGTTCACGAATCAGCTCAAAAAGGTAGGCTTTTCGTTCGACTGGTCGAGAGTCATTGACACAACAGACGAAAACTACTACAAGTGGACGCAGTGGATATTCCGCAAGATGTTCGATAACGGACTCGCATTCCGTGCAAAAACTCTCGTAAACTACTGCCCTCAGTGCAAAGTCGTTCTTTCTAACGAGGACTCACAGGGAGGCAAATGCGACATCTGCCATAGCGACATTATACAAAAATCAAAAGACGTTTGGTATCTCCGCATCACGGAATACGCCGACAAACTCCTCTTCGGTCTTGATAAGGTCAATTATCCTGCAAACGTCAGAGTTCAGCAGGAAAACTGGATAGGCAGATCAACAGGCGCATTCGTGAACTTCTCACTTGCAGAGGTTGGGGATAGCATTCGTATTTATACCACTCGTCCCGATACGATGTTTGGTGCAACGTTTATGGTTATCGCTCCCGAACACCCGATTATCGAGAAATACCGCGAAAAAATCTCCAATATTGACGCACTCGACGCATATAAGGCAGAATGCGCGAAGAAGACCGAGTTTGAGAGAACACAGCTCGTCAAGGATAAGACAGGCGTAAGGATAGAAGGCCTCAGTGCCGTCAATCCCGCAAACGGAAAACAAATTCCGATATACATTTCAGACTACGTTATGATCGGCTACGGCACAGGCGCAATCATGGCTGTTCCGGCTCACGACGAGAGAGACTATGACTTCGCAAAGAAGTTCGGGATCGACATAATCGAAGTCATCAAAGGCGGCAAAATCGAAGAAGCTGCATACACCGGCGACGGAGAGATGATCAACTCCGGATTCCTCAACGGTATCAAGACGAAAAGGGAAGCAATCGAAAAAATGGTCGCTTTCCTCACTGAAAAGGGAATCGGAGAAGGCGGCGTACAGTACAAAATGAAAGACTGGGCGTTCAACCGTCAGAGATACTGGGGCGAGCCTATTCCGATCATTCACTGCCCGACGTGCGGTATGGTCGGCGTTCCTTATGAAGAACTGCCGCTCAAGCTTCCCGAAGTAAAGAACTTCGAACCGGGTGAAGGCGGAGAGAGTCCTCTCGCAAAGATCGAATCATTTGTAAACTGCACTTGCCCGAAATGCGGCGGAAAAGCAAAGCGTGAGACAGACACAATGCCTCAGTGGGCAGGCTCATCGTGGTATTATCTCCGTTTCTGCGATCCGAAGAATGACGAAGCGTTCGCGTCAAAGGATGCACTGAAATACTGGCTTCCCGTCGACTGGTATAACGGCGGTATGGAACACGTAACACGCCACATGATCTACTCGCGTTTCTGGCATCACTTCCTCTATGATCTCGGCGAAGTACCCGTAGATGAGCCCTACGCAAAGAGAAGCGCACAGGGACTTATCCTCGGTCCGGACGGCGAAAAAATGTCAAAATCAAAGGGCAACGTCGTCGATCCTCTTGATGTTGTAAAAGAGTACGGCGCAGACGTTCTTCGCGTATACGTTCTCTTTATGGGTGACTACGGTTCAGCCGCTCCGTGGAACGAAAGCTCCGTCAAGGGCTGCAAGAGATTCCTTGACAGAGTGGCATCTCTTACCGAAATGGTGCAGGGAAGCGGCGTAACGCCGAAGCTCGAAACGTCGTTCCACAAGACGGTAAAGAAAGTTACCGAAGACATTGAAGACATGAAGTTCAACACCGCTATCGCCGCGATGATGGGACTTCTCAACGAGATCTACGATTGCGGATCGCTTACAAAAGACGAGCTGACAACGTTTATCAAACTCCTTTGCCCGTTTGCTCCGCATCTTACCGAAGAAATGTGGGAGTCGGTCGGCGGAAAAGGCTTCCTCTCTCTTGCAAAGTGGCCCGAATTCGATGAATCGAAGACAAAGGACACCGAGATTGAGATCGCAGTGCAGATCTGCGGCAAGCTCAAGGGAACGATAATGGTAACTCCCGAAACGACTCAGGCAGAAGCCGTCGCACTCGCAAAAGCAGACGAGCGGATCGCCGCTGCACTCGACGGAAAGACCGTTGTAAAAGAAATCTATATTCCCGGAAAGATCGTCAACATCGTGGCAAAATAAGAATATCACACCTCAAAACAGCTCATTGTAAATTGAGCTGTTTTTTTGTCGTTCTTGCTGGATTTATGGAGAACGATATTTGTTGACGGAAACAGGACAATATGATATAATTTTTGCGAGAAAAATATTTTCCCTAATCTCTTGACATTCAATTAAAACAGATATATAATACAACTGTACTAATTCAGCTAATACAGTTATAGACAACAGGTTAATCGGAGTTTTATAATGAAAGTTTTTCAGATTATAAATATAATAATAACAGTTTTGTTTATGGTATGTTACGCATACCAGGCAGTGTATTTGTTCATCACTCTTTTGGTGAAAAAGAAAAAGTCTCTGTCTACACCGATGAAAAACAAATACGCCGTGCTTATCTGTGCAAGAAACGAAGAAAGAGTTATATCCGACCTTATAAACAGCATAAAAAAGCAGACTTATCCCGCAGAGCTTGTTGACATTTTCGTTCTTGCAGACAACTGCACAGACAGAACGGCAGAAATTTCTGAAAAGTGCGGCGCCCATGTTTATAAAAGGGAAGACACCGAACATATCGGAAAAGGGTATGCACTTTGTGAACTGAGAAAACACATTAACAAAGACTATCCCGACGGTTTCGACGGATATTTCGTTTTTGACGCTGACAATATTCTCGATGAAAGATTCATTGAGGAAATGAACAACGAGTTTAATGCAGGAAATGAAGTTGTGACCGGTTTCAGAAATACGAAAAACTTCGGTGACAACTGGGTTTCCGCGGCGTACGGTCTGTTGTTTCTCCGAGAAAGCGAGCTGCTTAACTATCCTCGTGAGGTACTCGGACTCAGTTGCTTTGTTTCAGGAACAGGCTACTGTTTCAGCCGTAAGGTCGCAGATGAAATCGGAGACTGGCCTTTCCACTTGCTTACAGAAGACGCACAGTTTTCTATTGATTCTATCAATAATAATCGCAAGATCCACTACTGCCGCAGTGCAGTATTCTATGATGAACAGCCGACAAAATTTTCACAGGCGTGGATTCAAAGACTTCGCTGGTGCAAGGGGTACTGGCAGGTATTCGCACAGTACGGTAAAGACTTGCTATCCGGTATCTTTCACGGAAATTTCGCCTGCTACGATATGACAATGGCGATCATGCCGGCGTTTATTCTTACTTCTTTATCTGTAGTTTCCAATATAGGACTGATAGTATCGGCACTTTTAACGAAAGTACCGCTTTATATTGCACTGTTTTCGATCGGATCATTCCTGTTTTCGCTGTATTTTACCGCGTTTCTTGTCGGCGCAGTACTTACGGTTTATGAATGGAAGCACATTCGAATGTCAGCCATAAAAAAGATCATGTATCTTTTCACGTTCCCGATTTTCATGCTCTCATTCTGTCCGATAGCCATTCAGTCGATTTTTGTTAAACCCGAATGGAAGTGTATCGAACATACGAGAACAGTCGGGGATATCAATAATCATTAACAAATAAGCCGAACGTATACCGTTCGGTTTTTTATTCAAAGTTTTTCTTTACATTTCGCATATTACGTGGTAAAATAATGCCGTAAACTAATTATTCGGAGAAAAATATGCTCAGCGAAGCTAAAAAAATAGTATTTAAGGTCGGAACATCGACACTCACGCACGAAACGGGGAAGACAAACCTACGTGCGATGGAATCACTTGTCGAAGTTCTCTGCGACCTTGCAAATTCTGGGAAAAAAGTTGCGCTCGTAACGTCGGGAGCTATCGGAATGGGAGTCGGAAAACTCGGACTTAAGTCTCGTCCTACCGATACAGCAGGAAAACAGGCGGCGGCAACTGTGGGGCAGTGTGAACTGATGTTCATGTATGACAAAATGTTCTCACAGCTCGGTCATACCGTCGGTCAACTTCTTATAACCAAAGAAGACGTTGACGACGAAAAACGGCGTGAAAACCTCATCAGATCGTTTTCAAAGTTGTTCGATTACGACGCTATCCCGATTATCAACGAAAATGACGCTGTTGCTGTTGACGAGATTGTGTACGGCGACAACGATTCACTGTCTGCTGTTGTTGCAACACTCATCGGAGCTGACGCGCTTGTAATTCTAACAGAAACGGACGGACTGTATACAGCTAATCCGTTGACCGACAAAACCGCACAGAGGATCGAATCAGTCGAGAAAATCACCGACGAGATCCGCTCATACGCATCAGGAAGCGGAACGACGCTCGGAACAGGCGGAATGACTACAAAGCTCCACGCCGCGGAAATAGCAACAAACGCAGGAATTGAGACATATATCGTCAAAGGCTCGGACGCGAGAGTGATATACGATCTTATCGACGGAAAAAGCGCGGGAACGCATTTTCTCGCACAGAAACGGGGAGAATGACCGTGAACGAATATATTTATAAGCTTTGCAATTCCGCTAAAGAAGCGTCACGTGTTCTTGCTCTTTGTTCAACGGAAGAAAAGAACATTGCACTCTTCAAAATGGCAGATGCACTTGAAGAAAAGGCCTCAATTATTCTTTCGGCAAATGCAGTTGATCTTGAGAACGGCAGAATAAACGGTCTGTCTGACGCGCTTCTCGACAGACTTATGCTTAACGAAAGCCGCATTATAGGCATGGCTGACGGTCTGCGTGCTGTTGCAAAACTTGACGATCCCGTCGGACGTATCCTCGATGACACGACTCGCCCGAACGGTCTCCATATCGTCAAGGTTTCCGTTCCGCTCGGGGTAATAGCAGTCATATATGAAGCCCGTCCGAATGTTACGGCTGACTCTGCGGCACTTTGTCTCAAATCCGGAAATGCCGTTATCCTGCGCGGAGGAAAAGAAGCCATAAGCTCAAATATTGCCGTCGCAGAGACTATGCGCGAAGCACTCAGAGGAACGGCAATCCCCGAAGACGCGATCTCACTTGTCACCGATACGACGCACGAAAGCGCAAACGAGCTTATGCGTGCGAACGGATATGTTGACGTTTTAATTCCTCGCGGAGGCAGAAATCTTATCAAAACAGTTGTTGCAAATTCGACAGTCCCCGTCATCGAAACAGGTGCAGGCGTGTGCCACGTTTACGTTGACCGGGAAGCTGACACCGACATGGCAGCTGAGATAATCTTCAATGCCAAAACTTCGCGTCCGTCAGTCTGCAACGCGGCTGAATGTATGCTTATCCACAAGGATATTGCAGAAGCGGCACTTCCGAAAATCGCCGAACGCCTGAAAGGGAAGAACGTTGAGATACGCGGCGACGAAATGACCTGCAAAATTCTCGGCGATTCTGTAAAACCTGCAAATGAAGACGACTACGGTCACGAATACGGCGATTATATCATCGCCTGCCGCGTAGTTGACTCTCTCGACGAAGCTATAGACCATATCCGCCTCTATTCAACGGGACATTCGGAAACGATCGTCACCGAAAACGGCGCAACTGCTGAGGTGTTTATGAACTCGATCGACTCCGCCGCAGTATATCACAACGCATCTACAAGATTCACGGACGGCGGTGAATTCGGACTTGGCGCAGAGATCGGAATTTCGACGCAAAAGCTCCACGCGCGCGGACCTCTCGGACTGAACGAGCTGACTTCGATGAAATATAAAATCTACGGAAACGGACAGATTAGATAGGAGAAAACCATGACATACGGATTTATAGGACTCGGCAATATGGCTACCGCAATTCTTCGCGGAATGAAGAAGAGCGGCTCGTTTGACGGTGATATTCTTGCCGGTTACGACATTTCGGCAGAAAGATGCAATCTACTGTCCGGCGAGATCGGACTGAAAGTTTGTTCTTCTGAAACAGAAGTAGCACAATGCTCCGACGTTCTCGTGCTTGCAGTAAAGCCGCAGATGATGACCGGTGTGCTTGAGAAGATAAAATCATCTGTAAATAACAAACTCATTCTCACTATTGCCGCAGGAAAACCGATTTCTTTCTACGAAAACATTCTCGGACAAGTTAGACTTGTGAGACTAATGCCGAACATCAACGCAAAAGTTAACGCCGCAGTAAGTGCAGTATGCGGAAGTGAAAACGCAATCGAAGAGGATATTTCTACCGCAAAAGCGATATTCTCAACTGTAGGAACAGTATGCGAAATATCGGAAGCACAGTTTCCTGCGTTCTCTGCGCTTGGCGGTGCATCCGGCGCGTTTGTGCTTATGCTGATCGACGCGATTGCATCGGCAGGAGTGAAAGCCGGACTAAGCCGTAAGCTATCCGAAGATATTGCTAAACAAGTAGTAATCGGTTCAGGAAAGCTCGCGTCAGAGTCCGCAGAACATCCGTGTGCGCTTGTAGATCAGATTTGCTCCCCCGGAGGAACAACGATCGAGGGAGTTCATACACTCAAGAAAATGGGCTTTGAAGCCGCAGTACACGAGGGTATCGCCGCAATAATCGAAAAGGATTACAAAATAGGGAGATAATATGCCGATCAACGGAATAAAACAGCCCGAAACAATAGAAATCAGCGAACACGTCCGTCTCAGAAAATTCTACGCATCGTTTGATTTTGCACTCCCGTGGTATACGAATCTCAATACCGTCTATATGGTCGACGGCGTAAGAAAAGCGTATGACAAAAAACATCTTTCACAGATGTACGAATATCTCGACAAAGCAGGAGAGCTATATTTTATCGAATACAGAACGACAGGAAACTTTTCTCCGATAGGGGACGTGACTTTTTCCGCAAAAGATATGCCTATCGTCATAGGTGACATATCAATGCGCCATAAAGGGATCGGGAAGAGTGTTATTCTTTCGCTTGTTGACAGAGCGAAAAATCTCGGATATAATAAGCTGTACGTCAACGAGATTTACGACTTCAATGAGCCGTCTCGCCGTCTGTTTGAGAGCGTAGGCTTCCGACCTTATGAGAAAACCGAACAAGGCTCGCGGTATGAGCTGATACTTTAATTTTTTTATAAAAGGTGGACTCAATTATGCTGAACGGCAAATTCATTATAGAACCGTTTAACGCGAATTTCTTCATTATGCTCGGCGTGACAGCTCTGTTTTGTGTCCTGTTTATCCTCATTTTTCGCAAAAAGAGCGAACGTACTCGCCGCAACGCCGTTGCCGTTCTGTACGGACTGACGATCATTTTCTTCTTTGTTTACAAAATCTGGCTTGGTATCGATCCCGAATATTCGGATTTACGGGTGGAAGGCGGACTCGCTGCATTCAACTTCTGGGACGAGCTTCCTCTCAATCTCTGTAACATCAATATGATACTGATATTCATAGGAGTTCTGACAAATTCACGTCTTATCCTCGGACTGAATTTCTTCATCGGCTCACTCGGCGCACTTTTCCCGATCCTTATGCCGATAGTCGGTTTCCACGGTTACAGCTTCTTCTTGCCGAGAATGCTCGGTTACTACATAACTCACCTGGTTATCCTCTGTGAAACGCCGATACTTGCCGGACTGAATCTTTTCCGCCCGAAGTTCAAGGACGTTCTTCCGACGTTCGGTTTCTTCTTTATCCTGACCGCTTTTACTACGGGAATAAACTATCTCTTCCGCTTCATCGGAGTGTCTGATTCCGCAAACTATTTCTACACAATGAATCCTGCCGGAAATCCGATCCTTGAACTGCTGTATAAATACATCCCGATCCCGGGCGTTTATGTACTGCCTATAGGACTTATCGTTCTTCCGTATATGCTGCTTGTTACCGCCCTGTTTGCAATAGGGAAGAAGAAAAAAACGTAAAACCAATAAATGCTGCCTGAAATATGGCGGCATTTTTCTTTTAGGCACATTCCGAACATTGACAATTCTGACGGATTATGATATAATAATTTGTCATAAAGTAAATATTACGGAGCGAAATAATGCAGATCATAAACGCGCTTGAATATCTTGAACATTCGGCGTCACTGTATCCCGATAAAACAGCATTTGCCGACAGCACGAAAAGCTATTCTTTTTCCGAGCTTCATTCTTCATCACGCAGTATCGGTACTGAGCTTATAGAAATGGGTGTAGGTGTACGTGAGAGAATCGCTGTTCTTGTTGACCGAACTGCCGTTACTCTTGCCGGATTTTTCGGCGCACTTGGAGCCGGATGCGCATACGTTCCGATTGATAACCGTATGCCTGCGGATCGAATGGAAGATATCCTTTCGGAGATAAAACCGGCAGCTATACTGTATTCCGAAAAAGACACGAAGCTCGCTGAAAAACTCTCGTCATTTGCTCCGACGGTCTGTACCGAAAAGTCTGAAAAGACCGAAGAAAACGCCGCACTTCTCACCGAAAGACGAGAAAAAGTTCTCGATATTGATCCTGCATATATGATCTTTACGTCAGGCTCGACAGGAAAGCCGAAAGGGATACTCATCTCACATCGTTCTCTGATCGACTTTACCGAATGGATGGCGGATTATTGCAAGATTACATCCGAGAACGCTATGGGAAATCAAGCTCCGTTCTATTTCGACTTGTCAGTAAAGGACATTTATCAGACTCTTCGTAACGGTTGCACAACATACATTCTCCCAAAAAAAGATTTTATGTTCCCGATGCTTCTCGTTGACGATATTCTATCTCACGGCGTGAACACTCTAATCTGGGCAACGTCGGCATTCCGTCTCGCGGCTGATTCGGGCGTATTTGAGAAGAAAATCCCCGAAACCGTGTCAAAAATCATCCTCGGCGGAGAGGCTCTGCAGGCGCGTCACGTTAATATCTGGAAAAAAGCAATTCCCGATGTACAGATCATAAATCTCTACGGCCCGACCGAAGTAACGGTAGACTGTACCGCTTTTCCGCTCACACGCGATTACGCCGACGGTGAAACTATCCCGATCGGCAAGGCGTGTAGAAATATGGAAATCATGCTTCTTGATGACGATATGAAGCCCGTTCCCGACGGTGAACCCGGTGAGATATGTGTTCGCGGCGCAGGACTTGCGCTCGGATACTTTGCCGATAAAGAAAAGACCGACGCGGCGTTTGTGCAGAATCCCATGAATCCGTACTATCCCGACAGAATTTACAGAACCGGTGACATCGGACGTCTTGACGGAGACGGAAATATCGTCTATCTTTGCAGACGCGACGGTCAGATCAAGCACATGGGCTACAGGATAGAGCTTGGCGAGATCGAAACTGCAGTCGGTGCGGTTGAAAACGTTGATTCGGCTGTATGCTTCTTTGATAAAGAAAACGACTTCATCGTCTGCTGTGTCGAGATCGGCTCAAATGATACTGATGCGGCATATCTCACCACAGCCGTAAAGAACCGCCTGCCGAAATATATGCTTCCGAACGTTTGGCGCGTGTACAAGCGTATGCCGTCGAACGCGAACGGAAAAATCGACAGAGTGAAGCTAAAACAAGAATACGAAGATGAAAAAAATAACTGATTATGCCGTATTATCGGAAGCAATTTCGCGTCATTTCGGAAGAACTACCGTAACGAATTGCTTTATCGACAGGCAGTCATACGATGCCGAGATCAATGCAGGGACGCTTTATATTCATGATTACGACGGTGGTCTGTATATCATAAAACAGCGCGACGGTTACGCGATCTTGTATTTCTATCTTGACTCACCCGATTCTGTGATTGATTCGATTCTCGAAAACACAGTGATCGAAATTCCGTTCAGAGACCGAGACGAAGGGCTGAAAAAAGTCGCCGAACGGTTTGAAAACAACGGAATGACAAAACTGTTCTCCCGTGTAAGACTCATGAAACTCGCAGAGCCGACGGAGTATTCCGACGAACATATTTCCGTTGCGATTGAAACAGATTCGGACGAAATAGCGGACTTGCTTTATAAATCCTTTGACCGACGGACCGGTTGCCTGCCGTCAAGGGGTGTTCTTGATGATGATATTCATAACGGATATTTTCTCGTTTACCGTGACGGCGGAAAGTTCGTCGGTCTGCTTCACCTGAAAAATGACAAAGCAACTACTGAGATACGTCATCTTGCAGTCGACGAAAGCTATAGAGGACAGGGAATAGCGTCGTCTCTCGTGAAATCGTACCTTTCAGACAAAAAAGGACGCGCCCGTGTGTGGGTGCGCGAAGATTACACAGACGCACGGCGTGTATATGAAAAAAACGGGTACTTGCCCGACGGAATGAAATCAACGGTTTTAATAAAACAAAGTGAGGTAAAATAAAATGAACGAAGACATGAAAAAACTAATCGCAATACTTGAAGACATCGTTCCTGGAGTTGATTTTGAAGCTGAACAGGCTCTCATCGACGACGGTATTCTCGAATCGCTCGACATAGTTTCAATTGTCAATGAAATAATGGTTCAGTTCGACGTTGAAATATCCGTCGACGATCTGCTTCCCGAAAACTTCAATTCCGCCGAGGCAATTCTCGGACTTATCAAAGCTAAACAGGAATAATAAATGAACTTTATTTCATTTGAGTTTGTCGCGTTTCTTATCGTCACGGTAGTATTATACTATCTCGTGCCGAAAAAAACACAGTGGATCCTTCTCCTGCTCGCAAACATCGCTTTTTACTGCTTCGGCGGCTTCAGAACAGTCGGTTATCTTGTTTTCACAACGCTGACGACTTGGGGAGCAGGGCTTCTTTTAGAGCGAATGAACGCTCAAAAGAAGACAATAGATAAAACCGACAAAGCGGCACTTGAGAAGAACAAAAAAGAGAGAAAAGCTGTTGTTGCCGTAACGCTTGTGCTGAATTTCGGTATGCTTTTCATGCTCAAATATCTCGGATTTACCGTCGAGACAGTATTTAACCTCGTCGGTCTTTTCGGCGTTCGGGCGAACATAACCGTACCCGATTTCGTTCTTCCACTTGGTGTGTCGTTCTATATTTTCCAGTCGACGGGATACGTCATTGATATGTACCGCGGAAAGTATCCGGCACAGCACAATATAGCAAAATTCTCGCTGTTCACGTCTTTCTTTCCGCAAATGGTCGAAGGTCCTATCAGCCGATACGACAGACTCGGTACTCAGCTTACCGAATATCATCCTTTTAACACTGACAACATCCGCGACGGCATCCTCATTATTATGTGGGGTTACTTCAAGAAAATGGTCATCGCGGACCGTGCCGCGGTTGTTGTATCGTCGTTCTTCGCAGAATACTGGACTCACAGCGGCTCTGTTATCGCATTTTCCATTCTGATGTATTGTATCAACCTCTACTGCGATTTCTCCGGCGGTATTGATATAACAGTCGGAGCGGCAAGACTGCTCGGGATCGAGCTTGAGGAAAACTTCCGCCGTCCGCTGTTCTCCCGTTCTCTCACAGATTATTGGAGACGCTGGCATATTACTCTCGGCGGCTGGATGAGGGACTACGTTTTCTATCCGCTCTCTCTCTCAAAACCGTTCGGACGGCTCGGTAAATGGGCGCGCGAAAAGCTCGGCGGAAAGGCAGGGAAGATTTTTGCGACCTCAGCCGCAACGTTCATCGTTTATCTTATCATCGGGATCTGGCACGGCGCGAACTTCCGCTATATCGCGTTCGGTTTTTATAACGGAATCATCATCACGTCGTCGCTGTTGCTCGCAGGTCCGTATAATACGCTGAAAACAAAGCTGAAAATCAACGAAGACTGCCGCCTGTGGCACTTCTTCCAGACGATCCGCACCTGCTTTATCGTCTTTATCGGGCGTTACATAACAAAGTCGCCGCGTCTTCTGACTGCAATCTGGCTCATTATCAACACGTTCATGCCGTCGACTTTTGCCCCCGGTAATCTCTTTGACGGAACTCTGCTTACTTTCGGTTTGACGCTCACGGATTTGATCATCGTTTTTGCCTGCACGGTATTCATGCACGCAGTGGAATTTTACGAAGAAAAACGCGGCTCTGTAATCGAAGCTCTCTCAAATAAGAACGGTTTTGTACAGTGGGGTGCTATGACGGTTCTGATGCTTCTTATCGTATTTTTCGGTATAATGCGCGGCGGATATATTTCCTCCGAGTTCATTTATAAAGCGTTCTAAGGAGGGCGGCACTGATGAATTCAAAAAAATGGCTGATCCTCTTTTTTGTGACCGCTCTTGTTATAGCACTCGGAATATGCGCGTTCAACGTGATAACAGACCCGTTCGGCGTGTTCGGTGATCCCGTGCTTGAATGGTGGTCGTACGACATTACGAATAATCCGCGAACTGCAAAGTTTTCTTATCTTGACAAGTACCACGACAGATTCGACTCGTATATCGTCGGATGTTCTTCGACTTCGTCTTTTCCTGTCGATGCGTTCAACGAATACCTCGACGCGAAGTTCTACAACACTATCGTCTACGGTGCCGATATGCTCGACTCAGAACAGATGATAAACTACATCATCGACAACTACGGCGCGAAGAATATTATCTTCAATCTCTACATCGACAACGCCATATATTACAATGACGAAGCGAACGAGTACACACACTGTATGCCGGCAAAGCTCGACGGATCGTCCGAGATAGAGTATTATACACGTTTTCTATTCGCTAATCCCGAGTACGGTCAGAAAAAGCTCAAATATATGAAACAGCGGACGTATCTGTCTCATTCGTACTGTATTTTTGACGAAGAAACAGGCTCGTATGACAAACGCCGCCGCGATATTGAGCCGATCTCTGATATTGAAACATTTTACGAAGCTTATCCCGTTTTCACCGATTATCCCGACGGAAACTACACAATGCCGTATATCACGGAAACGGTCGAAACACTTAAGCGAATCAACGAAAAGTGCGATGAAAACGGCGTTACACTCTACGTCGTCGCAGGTCCGGTATACTCCGAATATATGGACGTTTTCAGAGAAGAAGACGTTATAAAATTCTATTCCGAATGTGCGAAAATAACGGGACTGTGGGACTTTTCCTATACTTCCGTCAGCTTTGAGCCGCGCTATTACTACGACGGCACGCACTTCCGCAACAATGTAGGCTACATGATGGCGGCGCGGATGTTCGAGGATGATTCGTTCTATATTCCCGACGACTTCGGGCATTATGTTTCTCCCGAAGAAGCTGACGAATACTTTGAAAACTACTTCTCAGCCACGTCACTTGACTTAAATGATTACACCGCCGATGTTCCGATTCTGATGTATCATCATCTTGCGCCCGAGACTAACGGAAACGAAATGATAATCACGCCGTCAGATTTTGAAGCACAGATCAAAGTGCTCGCCGAATATGGTTTCACTGCTATTTCGTTTACCGACGCCGAGAATTATGTAAAATACGGTGTAGAGCTTCCCGAAAATCCGATTATTATTACATTCGACGACGGATATTATTCCAATTATGAATACGCTTATCCCGTTTTATCGAAATACGGAATGAAAGCCACGATCTTCACGATCGGTTGTTCGGTCGGCAAAGACACGTACAAGGACACCGGAAAGCCGATCAATCCTCATTTCGGTGCAGAACAAATACGCGAAATGACAGATTCCGGCATAATCGACATTCAGAGCCATACTTATGATATGCACATGAGTCCCGTTTTCGAGGGGGACGACGCTCGGACAACAATGAAGCAGCTCGACGGAGAGAGCGAAGACGAATATATTTCCGCTATTCGTAAAGATATACAAAAAAGCAGAGAACAGCTTTCAAAAATAACCGGAGAAGAAATATTCGTCCTTGCATATCCCGAAGGGTATTACAACGACAACGTTCAGCGAATCGTCAAGGAAGAAGGGATCCGCGTTACACTTTCGACGAGAACGGGAGTCCACAAGCTCATCAAAGGGCTTGACCAGTCGCTTCTTGCCATGAGGAGAATAGACGCAAATTTACTTTCACCCGACGAGCTGATTGAGAAGATCTCTGCAAAATAACGCATTTTTATTCACTTTTGCTAATATTTTATAAAAAAATACGTATATTTCGGCGAAAAATTTTCTAAATACTATTGCATTTTCGCAAAATACGTGATACAATATCAACAACAAAAGAGCAGAGGCGCGGCACAAGAAGAAGCGTCCGTCGTTAAAATCCCGTCGGATAGGATGTTGACGGACAGGGAGGCTTTACCGCCGAAGCGAGATTTTCCGGATCTCGACTGGGCTGTGCGGGAATACCGTACGGACTGTCACGAATGTGGAGAGCTGCGGTTTATGTCTGTATTTTCAGATGTTCGTCGTTCTCCCGACGGACATCTTTTCTTTTGAAATTATGATAATTTATTATCCGAAAGGAAGAATCACCATGAAAAAGACTATTGTTTCGATCCTTGCACTCGTACTCTCCGCAGTAATGCTCGCACTTTGCTTCACGTCCTGCTCAAAAGGACCGGCAACAGGCGTTGAAGACGGCGTACTTACGATCGCTCTCGAATGTGCTTACGCTCCGTACAACTGGACACAGGCAGATGACTCAAACGGCGCTGTTGAGATTTCCAACGCTCCCGGCGAATATGCAAACGGATACGATGTTATGATCGCAAAGAAGATCTGCGAAGAAAACGGCTGGAAGCTCGAAGTTATCCGTGCTGACTGGGACAGTCTCGTTCCCGGTGTTCAGACAGGTATATATGACGCAGTAATCGCAGGTCAGTCCATGACCGAAGAACGTAGCAAGCAGGTCGACTTTGCAGGTCCTTACTACTATGCGTCCATTGTTTGCCTTACAAAGGCTGACGGCAAGTTTGCTGACGCAAAGGGAATATCCGATCTCGCAGGCGGTACCTGCACGGCTCAGATCGAGACGATATGGTACGACTCCTGCCTGCCTCAGATAAACGGCGCAAAGATCCAGACTGCTTCCGAAACTGCTCCTGCAATGCTCATGGCTCTTGAAACAGATACAGTTGACTTCATCTGCACAGATATGCCGACCGCTATGGGCGCGTGCGCTGTATATCCTGACATGAAGCTCCTTGACTTCACGAACTCTGACGACGATTTCGACGTTGACGAAGGCGAAATCAATATAGGCGTTTCCGTCATGAAGGGCAACACCGTTCTCAAGGAAGCTATCGACAATGTTCTTTCAAAGATGACAGTTGCAGACTTCAACGCTCTCATGGACGAAGCTATCGAAGTACAGCCGCTCAACAACTGAGATAATCAATACAAATAATATAATCTGATTCCATAATTGCGGTGGGATAACATTCCCTCCGCGATTTTGGCGAAAAAGGAGTAACACAATGACTGTTTTCGGACAGCTCGCGCACGATATAGTCGATCTTTGGGGAAGATATTCTTCCTCTTACTTAAACGGTGTCAAGAATACTATCATTCTTGCCGTTGTCGCAACTGTGATCGGCTGTATCATAGGCTTTGCCTGCGGCATTCTTCAGACGATCCCGCACGGCAAGAACGACAATGTCGTAAAAAGATTTTTCCTCGCGCTCATCAGAGTTATCATAAGGATCTACGTTGAAGTATTCCGCGGTACACCGATGGTGCTGCAGGCTGTTTTCGTTTACTACGGACTGCCGTACTTCACGCAGAACGCCGTCCGTTTCACGAATGTATGGGTAGCGGCTATCGTTGTCGTTTCCGTCAACACGGGCGCATATATGGCTGAATCCGTCAGAGGCGGTATTATTTCGATCGATCCCGGCCAGACAGAGGGCGCAAAAGCTATCGGTATGAATCATTTTCAGACGATGCTGTACGTCATCATACCGCAGGCTCTCAGAAATATCCTGCCGCAGATCGGCAACAACCTTATCATCAATATCAAAGATACTTCCGTAATGTTCATCATCAGCTTCACGGATTTCTTTGCCATTCACCGCGCTGCCGTCGGTGCAACATACCTCTATTTCCCGTCTGCGGCAATAGAAATGGTCGGATACCTCACAATGACGCTGATCGCATCGTTCTTGCTCCGTTTTGTTGAGAAGAAACTCGACGGCAAGGACAGCTACGAACTTGTACAGACCGATGCTCTGACTGCCACGGCAGGCACATACAATTATCCCGGTAAGGGCACACCGTTCGACGAAAGAAGCCGCGAGCTTGACGAAATGAAACGTGAAGCTGAGCTTGCAGATACACGAAACAAAAGCACGAGAGGAGAGAGATAAGCATGAGTGAAGCCATTCTTGAAATCAAACACCTCTCAAAGTCGTTCGGAACGCACGAAGTTCTCAAGGATATAGACTTTGAAGTCCGTCCGGGAGACGTTACGAGCATCATCGGTGCGTCCGGTTCGGGAAAATCCACACTGCTCAGATGTATCAACGTTCTTGAAACACCGTCATCGGGAGAAATATTATTCCACGGGAACAACATTCTCTCCGGCTCAAAGATTTCCGCATATCGCAGTAAAGTCGGTATGGTTTTCCAGTCTTTCAATCTGTTCAGCAATATGACGGTGCTGGAAAACTGTATCATCGGTCAGACTAAAGTTCTGAAAAAGACGAAAAACGAAGCAAAAGCAAACGCGCTGAAATATCTCGAACAGGTCGGCATGACGCCGTATATCAACGCAAAGCCGCGTCAGCTCTCCGGCGGTCAGAAACAGCGTGTTGCTATCGCACGTGCCCTTGCAATGGAGCCGGAAATACTTTTGTTCGACGAGCCGACGTCCGCGCTTGATCCCGAGATGGTCGGCGAAGTTCTCGCGGTCATGAAAAAGCTCGCCGAAGACGGAATGACAATGCTTGTTGTAACTCACGAAATGGCGTTCGCACGCGACGTCAGCGACAGGGTCGTCTATATGAAAGACGGAGTGATCTGGGAGCAGGGAACTCCGGAAGAGTTATTCATAAATCCTCAAAAAAACGAAACAAAAGATTTTCTTTCAAGATTCCGCGGTGAATAAATCAAAAAGACAGACAACATTTATTGTCTGTCTTTTCTTTTTGCTCTGGTTTACTTATTTTGCGGAGATGTCGCTTTCGTACTTTTCGATCATCTTCTTGACCATCTGACCGCCGATAGAGCCTGCTTCACGGGAAGTGAGGTCGCCGTTGTAACCCTTTGTGAGGTCTACGCCTACTTCGTTAGCTGCTTCCATCTTGAACTGTTCCATTGCATCCTTTGCGCCGGGAACGTTGAGCTTGTTTGATGTCTTGTTTGCCATGATTTTTTCTCCATTCAATATTTTTTCTGAATCGTAATGTACCTGCATCCGATTTTTCGGACACTTGTGCATTTCGTTCAGTGAGACGTTTTTTGTCTCACGCTAATATTATTGTCTCCGTCGGAAAAAATATTAGAGGTAATTTTTGGAAAAAAATCAACCGAGCGCAATATCAAGAAGCATCATCAGTGAAAAACCGAGCGCATAACTGACTGAACAAATATATGACCGTTTTCCGCTTTGTGCTTCGGGGATAAGCTCTTCGACAACTACGTAAAGCATCGCACCGGCTGCAAATGACAGTACATACGGCAGAACCGGTGTAAGAAATGATGTGAGAAGAAGCATCAAGATAGCTCCTACAGGCTCGACGACACCCGACATGACACCGACGAGAAAGGATTTTCCTTTTGTTAAGCCGTCAGACACGAGGGGCAGTGAGATTATCGCACCTTCCGGCAAATTCTGCACCGCGATCCCGACTGACAAAGCAAGCGCGGACGCAAATGTTATTCCGACAGTACCGCTCAGAAGTCCTGCGAAAACTACGCCGACAGCCATTCCCTCAGGAAAGTTGTGGATAGTCACCGCAAGTATCAGTTTCGATGTTTTGGCAGTATCATCGGTCTGCGGAATGATTAGGTCGAGCAAAATCAGAAACCCGAAACCCGAAAGCACTCCGACGAGCGGCGGTATCCACGGAACTGCGCCGTTTTCTCTTGCACATTCAACTGACGGAATAATAAGCGACCACACCGATGCCGCAGTCATCACACCGGACGCAAAGCCGAGAAATGCCTTGTTCGCTTTTTCTCCGATGTTGTTTTTCAAGAAAAATACTGCCGCAGAACCGAGAGAAGTTCCGAACAGCGGTATCAGTATTCCTATTAATGTTTTGATTATAAGATCCATTTTGTGCTGTCCTTTCAATGACAGTATATGTCTTAAAAGAACAGCGCGTGAATGTTTAACCGTCGACCTCGAAATGATCGTGTACCCAGCCGGAGAGATCGTGTATTCCGCCGGAGGGACAGAGTTTTCTTATGATTGACGTCGATATGATAGTCGGCTGAATGAATGAAAGCTCTTCTTCGTGCCACAGGAGTGAAGAGCGTGTGATGAGGAACGGAAATTCTCTCTCCGCCCAGCTCCATGTCGTGAGAAGGAGTCCCATTGTTTTCTCGGATTTTGCGCTACGCGCAAGTGCTTCAGCATTTCCGGGATGACGGAAGGACGACAGGATCGTGTCAAATCCATGTTCCATAAAATGCGTTGCGGTATGATCTTCGTGCAGAACGCCGTACTGCCAGTCGGTGATGATTATTCTCTTATCAAGCTCAGGAAGAATTTCTTTGAGCGGTCTTTCGGGCTTTGAATTTGCAAAAACATAGTCATGATCTTTCCAATCTTCGGGATCAAGATACATATCCGACCACATCATCATTCTTCTGCCTTCGGATTCGATCTCGGCGCAAAGATTGTTGAGGTATTCGCGCACAAGGTCTTTCACGGGGAGCGAGCGACATCTGTCGCACGTTGCAAGGAAGAAAGCCTCGTCTCCGCCGATATGGAAATATTTGCTCTCTCCGAAGAGATCGTACAGCTCATGTCTGATCTTGCGAAGCAGTACGGGAACTGCGGGATTCGATATGCACCAGTCGTATTCGTATGGCTCAAAGTACATTGCCCACTGCGGCTCAATTTCAAGAATGACGTTTTTGCCCTGTGCGTCGCGGCTTGCGGGAGCGTGACCGACGCTGTTGAAGAGCGGTATCAGCTCAAGCCCCATGAGACGAGCTTTTTCAAATATCGGACGAAGCTCGTCTTTCGTGTATCCTTTGTCTTTCCAGCACGGGAATGTGTCGAGCTTTATCCCGCCCCATGATTCTACCACTACATAATTGAGCTTTGCGAATGCCGCCATATAAAGCTCTTTTTTTATCGTGTCGAGCGTTGTATCGGGGAAAATACAGATGTGCAGTCCCCTGAACTCCATGCACGGCTTATCAAGAATTACGCAGTAGGGAAGAGCGTGCGCGGTTATTCTGTCGTCGCCGCGTCTTTGGAGCAGCTGCAAAAATGTGTACCACGCATAGCGGATACCTTGTAAATCCTTTGCCTCAAGTGCGATACCGTCACAGTTTGCGTGGATAGTGTAGGAGTATTCTTCGTCAACTTTTGCGCCGTTTTTGCCCCATACGGCGCAGTATTCGGGCAGAGATGCGTCAACGGTCGAGTTAAGTCTGATTGTTCCTGCCGTGAAATTCGAGAGAAGCTCGTCCCACAGTGCGAGAAGCTCAGACGAAATGCCGCATCCGACGCGGAGATCGAATTGTCCGTTCAGCTCGATGAATCCCTCGGAGTATTCAACCGAATAGGGAACGGGATGGATGTTTCTTGTGCCTGTCATTATTTTTCACCTCACAGATATAAAGTCATTGTATAGCAGTCAATGTATTCGCCGTTTATTTTCATCATCGCAGGAAGTGTCCCCGTGATTCTGAAGCCGAATTTTTCGTAAAGATGTATTGCATTAACGTTGTCACAGCGAACGTCAAGCGTCAGAACTTCAAGTTTCATTTCATTTTTCGCGTATTCAATAGTTGTTTTAAGCAGCTCTGATCCGATTCCTTTGTGCCAATAGTCTTTCAGCACCGTAATTCCGATGTTTCCGCGGTGACGGAGCCTCTCACGCGAATTTCTGTCGCAGCTTATGTCTCCGATTATTCTGTCTCCGTCGACAGCACAGAATATGACGCAAGTGTCTGATTTTTCAAGTGATGCGAGAAATTTTCTCTCCTGTTCGACTGTAAAAGGCATTCCTTCTTCACCGAACGTGAGATTGTCGGACTCGCTGCCGATCTGTTTTAAGTATCTGATAAATTCTTCCGCGTCGTCAGGCGTGGTTTTTCTGATCATGTAGGGCATATTTTTCTCCTTTTTGATAAGATAAGGTATGGCATCTCAAATAGTTTCATCACTCTGATATTATATCTGTATAATTATCTACAAGACGCACATACTTAGGCAAAAAATCAAGTGCATAATTGTCTCTGAATTCCCCGTTATCGTTGTGGCAGGGATTGACGAAACTTTTCTTAATCAACAAATAGCACGGTAAATCCTGTTCTATATCGGTAAATGTGTTTTTATATTTTTCCCATTCATCATCCAAAAGAAAATCTTCTCCGTCAAAACTTACTTCCCATTTGCAGTCCCGTGTATTATAGGATATACCTTCAAACACATCCCGGTTCATTGGAAACAGAAAAATGGAATCACTGACAATAAGATAATCTGAGTCGTCTTTTGATGAGTGAATCATTTTTACCAATAAATTACGTTTCTTTGCTTCGTTATAGAAATTATAACTGTCTTCATTAAGTATATTTTTGCGATATGGAGCACTGAAATCCTTATAATAGTCAGAGTTTTCATACTCTTTTTTTCTCCGAGGCTCTTTGAGTCGATCGAGAAGAATATCAAATCCTGCAAAAATCAAACCTAAAACAATTAACGGAGAAAGTATAATTACAATTGTTATTTTAATTAACTTTTTTGCAAATTTCTTCATAATACCGTCAAATCAGTCTTCATCCTTGTCATACAGATACATATCGATATCAATTTCCGTTCTTGTTTCGTGACAAAAATCAATAATGTCCATAGATGGTGCAAGGCAAGGGGTAGTCTCGCCCGTATACAGCTCCGGCACAACCCCAAGAGTGAACGTCACATCGAACTCAGAATGGATTTTTCGTAATAATTCGACTTTGCTGAGAAGAGGCGCAACGGTCTTACGCATTTGATTTTCGGTTTCATTATCGTAATCCGAACAGGTACCGAATAACCATGATGCGAAATCATACTGTGTACCGTTTTTTCTGAAGTCGCCGATTTTCCATTTTTCATCGGGTTTCAGCTCTAAAATATCGGAAACGGCATCCGGATCAAAATTTCCGGTTATTCTGAAGTATGTCCGGCATTTGTTTTTTGACGCTCTGTTCACAAGAGAAACCTCGATTTACAGTTTATTTTTGCAGAAGGACAACCGTCTCCACGTGCCTTGTAGCAATGAGATTGACGTCATCGGTATCAGTAAACATATCTACCGATTTTGACATTTTTCTCTGTTTGCGGAAACATATCCAAAATTTGTCTGTTTGTGGGAACATATCCACTTAATCAACTATTGACCTGTAGATTTCTTCAATCTCATGTGGAGAAGTAATATACCATTCTTTCCCTGGTGAATTTTCAAGCCAACGTTTTCTCAATTTTAAGATATTATGAAGAGCTTTCTCAAGCAAAGAAGAATCATCGCAATAAATAATCAATGCAATGTGCGGAAGTTCCGGATAACAAGTACCAGCTTGCCCAATAATTCGGCTTATTGGGTCAACGTCTGTCCTTCCTATTTTACATTCCCAACTTTCATTTCCTTTAAGGGTTGCTAGCTCTCTGTAGCTATCATAGTAGTATACATATACAGATGCTTTTCCCAAACCAATTTCCAAATCTGCATGAGATGATATTTCTGGTAATTGTTTTTGTGAAATTACAACTTCTGTAGATTTGATTTGATAATTAAGTTTCCAAATACCATAACCAACATTCTCTATGCCGGTGTCTTTTAAAGACTGAGCAGCCTTCTTAAAAACAGAAACATATGAGGATTTGTTTAGCGCACCACCGTTTTCTTGATGATATTTAACAACAGCGTCCAATGCATCCTGCCTGGAAAATTGTTTTCCATCAAAAATCTGTATTAATAGCTCGCTAAATATTGCTGGTGTTAGTTCTATTCCGTTATACTTGTATCCCATATCTTTTCCCTCATAGTTATTATAAAATCAAATACTTTGAGCGTTCTCTTTAGACATCAATACCACCGTCTCGACAGTTGTTAAGGATTCCAAGGAATATTCGATCATATCTTCACCGTTCACAGGAACCGGGAAGTTGAAGACGATCTTCCTCACCCAGCAGCCGTCCTTGCGCTTTTCGGGATATATCTCGATCTTCTCGATAAACGCCCGCATGAATTCCTTGCGTTCCATTTCCGTCGCAGACCGATATAACTCATCGAACGCAAGCAGGAGCTTGTAGATGTTGTCGGCGGAAATCTTCTCCTGACGGATGCTCTGAATCTGTGTTTCCACATCTTCGATCTGGTTTTCTACCTCGGCGATGACGTCATACTGCGCATCATAGCGGCGCTGCAAGTCCAGAATCTTTTTGCTGTAATGCGCGTCGGTCACATCCAGTGCATCCATCTGCTGTTCCAGCCGGGTCTTGGTTCCGACAGCCTGCCGGAGCTGTGCGCGCAGTGCGTCGCGCTCTTTTTCCATATCATCCGTATTGACTGCCGTCCCGATCTTCACCTGAATCGCTTCCGCAAATTTTGGGTCATTGACCATGGCGGAGATAATGGACGACACCATGCGGTCAAGCTCAGTCTGCTCGATATTGACACGGAACGTGCATTTGTGTCCCGTCGCGGTGGTCGTATTCTTGCAGTAGTAATAATACCTCGTCTTATTGTCCTTGCTGTGCGCCTTGGCGATGTTCCCGTACAGGGACTTCCCGCAACAGGGGCATTTCAGCAGGCCGGAGAGAATGTGAACGTGATCGGGATCATTGACCTTTTCGCGCCGGAACGCATTCTTTTTCCGCTTCACCTGCGCCAGATTCCAATCTTCTTCGGAGATGATCGCTTCATGCTTCCCGGCATACACAGGAAATTCGTCCTGTTCCACGACGTGCATTTCGTTTCTTGTGCCGAGCTTCTTTTCCGTCCTGCGGCGACCGTATGCGATCTTCCCCATGTAAACGGGATTATCCAGAACATCCTTGACAAAGTTGGAAGAAAAGCCGGGAATCGTGTTATTTTGACGCAGCTTCTTTTCATAGCCGTGATTGTTGAGATAGTTGGCGACTGCGGTCAATCCATCGTTGGTATGGATGTACCGGTCATAGATAAGTTTGATGATCTCCACCTCATCTTCGGCAATGACCAACTCGCCGTTTTCCAGCTTATATCCATACGGAGCAAAACCACCGTTCCATTTACCTTCTCTGGCTTTCTGCTCGCGGCCTGCCATGGTCTGTGTACGGATGTTTTCGCGTTCGATCTCCGCGACGGCGGACAGCACGGAAATCATCAGCTTGCCGCTGTCCTTGGAGCTGTCGATCCCATCCTCCACGCAGATCAGATTGACGCCGAAATCCTGCATGAGCTGCAGGGAGTTCAGAACATCTGCCGCGTTTCTTCCGAAGCGGGAGAGCTTGAAGACCAGCACAAATTCTACGCCGTCTTTGTTTTCCTGAATATCGTTCAGCATTCGCTGGAAATCCTGCCGCCCCTGAATGTTCT
>JAZUKN010000027.1:0-1884 GCA_045643285.1 Eubacteriales bacterium | reverse complement strand
CATGCACTCCGTCATGATCTTCACGCCGAGGCGGAAGCCGTACTTGAACGCCTCTTTTTCGGAGATGCTGTTCATCTCGCGGACATTGTCGTCGTATTTTTCAAGCGTTTCCTTTTGCGCCTCACTCAGCTCCCGACTCAGCTCGTCTCGGTTTCTGCCCATAAGCGAAAGCAGTTCCTTATAATATCGGTTGCCGTCAACGACCGTTTCGACAGGATCAATGTTCCCGTACCACATCTCATCAAGTACCGTCACCTGTATACCACCTCCGAAAGAACGATCTCTTCCGCGTCGTGACGTGCGGCGTTCATCTGTGCCACCCATTCCATAGGGTCAGACTCTTTCAGCGTCTCCGTTATCCCACGCACACGCGCCAGCTCCGACGTGAGCCGACGCACTTCTTCTTTTGCGAGAACGTCGATATCGTGCAGGTGTTCGTTCAGCCTGTATTCCGTCAGAAGCGTCGTGTATGTGCCCCTGCGGTGCTCTCTGAGGAACGCGAGGTGCAAGTTGCCGTATTTGCCTATCGGGTAGTGCGTCTCTTCCGTTATGTCAACGAGCGGATAATACTGTTCACCGCGACGCTCGTATGTAATTCCGTTTTCTCTTATATACTGTTCCATTTTTCTTCCTCCGTTATTTTTCGTATTTGTCGATGAGCATCAACAGTATTCTGTCAACGTCGTCAGTCGGGCAGTTCTGCGAAAGTATCGCGTTTCTGAACTCGGACACCGCCCTGATGACGAGCCGCAAATCAAATGCGGTCAGCCGTATTTTTTTACGCTTCATTCCGTACCGCCTCCGATGCTTTCGTGTATAGTGCGAATGGCGGAAAGATGCTTCTTTGATTTCCGCGTGATGTTGTTGTAGTCCTTTGAGAGAACGAATTTGAAGAGATTCGTCTTTGCGATCATCCGCTTACCGTGTATATCGACATACGGCAAGAGCCCTTTGTTGCACCACTCGTTTACCGCAGTCGTACAGTAGCCGGTTACGGATGATACATCCGATGTGCCGAGGACGTCCGGTCGGTCGGCGAGCAGACGGCGATAGTATTTTTTCGTCGCGTCCGATCTCACGTCACGATCGTTCAGCATCACAAGTGCGGCTATCCTGCCTGCCTTGATCCTGTCGCCTGCCGTGACGGTCTTCGGGACTGCGAATTTTTCGGGACACGCCTCAAACCGCCCGAGCGCATCGGCAAGCTGTTCGCGTGTGACTGAGTAGCAGTGCGTCTTTTTGCCGTTAATGCGGCACGGGATCAGTCCGTTTTGCAGATAATACCGTGCGGTGCGTTTGCTGATGTGACAGAACACTCTGACGTCTTCGAGACTCATAACGTCGGGAAGTCCGTCGAGCAATGATATATCGTATTTCATAATAATCTCCGTTTGTTTTATTCTCCGATAAAACCGCGGAAACCGCTTTATGAATGGATTTTCTTATAGATCGCCCTTATGTCGTCTGCGTGTGTTTTTGATTTGTTCGGAATGGCGTTGTACTCCTCCGACGAAAGAAAACCGACTACGCTTTCTTTGAAGAACCAAATTTTCGGCTCGGTGCAGTATGCCTTTACTTTGCCCTGCCTCACCCAACGCGCGACGGTATGGCGGTTGTAGCCCGTGAGCATCACGACCTGTGAAACAAGGAGCAAGTCCGGCAGTCCGTCGACCTTGTGCTCATAATACTCTCGCACGACCTGCGAGCGCATTTCGGGCGGCGGAAGACTGATGACCGGGCGTCTCCGCGCCGTCGATATTTTACCGTGATCGCGCCACTCCTGCGGTATGATGAACTTCTCGGGCTCTGCTTCGTATGCGCCGACAAAGTCGAGAAGATCGTCTTTTCTTATCCGATAGCACCGTGTCTTTTTGCCGCTCGATG